>JAJRVV010000152.1 GCA_024277135.1 Chloroflexota bacterium
CGTTGACGAAGGGGAGATTGTGGCGTTGTGGGGGGCCAATGGGGCCGGCAAGACCACGGTGCTGCGCTGCATCCTCAACCTCACCCCCTATGACGGCAAAATCAGCGTGGCCGGGCTGAATGCGGCCAAAGAGGGGAAAGCAGTGCGGCGGCGCATTGGCTTTGTGCCCCAGGAGCTATCCTTCCACGACGATATGACGGTGACAGAGACGATGACTTTTTACGCCCTGTTGAAGAAACTGGGCTACGATTATGATTTTATGCCCTTGCTGGCCCGGCTGGACCTGGATTCCCACGCTCACAAGCCGGTCGGCGAATTGTCCGGCGGGCTGAAGCAGCGCCTGGCCCTGGCTCTGGCCCTGCTCTCCGACCCGCCCATTCTCCTGTTGGATGAACCCACGTCCAGCCTGGATGTAACGGCTCGTGAAGACTTTATGGGGCTGCTGCTGGCGTTGAAAGAGGCGGGCAAGACGATGATTTTCTCATCGCACCGGCTGGAAGAGATGCTGGCTTTGGCTGACCGGGTGCTGGTGATGGCTGAGGGCCGTCTGGAGATTGAGTGCCCGCCCTCGCAGTTGACGGAGCATTTGGGACGGCCGATGACGCTCTATTTGCATATGCCCGGTAATGGACTGGCGCCGGCGATGCGAATTTTGACGCAGCATGGGTTGACGGTCAACCAAAACGGCCGTGGCCTGTGGGTGCAGGTGCAACCGGACGCTAAAGGGGAACCGCTGCGGCTGTTGTATGATGCGGGTATCCCGGTGGATAATTTTGAACTGGAAGGATGAGGCGTAGCCGCGGTATCCCTACCGCGCCGGCGCAAACGCGGTAAAAAACCGCGGCTACTGAGGACTGAAATGATAGACATAGATAACGTTTTAATCTTGATGCAAAAAGAGTTGCGCGATGCCCGGCGCAACCGTTGGCTGCTGCTTTACGCGGCTGCCTTTGCCGTATTATCTCTGGCATTGGCCTGGCTGGCTCTGGCCGGGATGGGGAATTACGGGCTGGCCGGATTTGGCCGTACCGGAGCCAGTCTCATCAACTTGATTTTGATGATTGTGCCGCTCATGGGGCTGACGCTGGGCGCGCTCAGTCTGGCCGGGGAGCGGGAAAAGGGGACGCTGGTGTATCTCCTGGCCCAGCCCATCTCCAAAGTGGAACTGCTGCTGGGCAAGTTTATTGGTCTGTCGCTGGCCCTGCTGGCGGCGTTGGGGATGGGATTTGGTCTGACGGGGCTGTTGATCGCCGCCAGCGCCGGCGGCACGGACGTTCGCGCTTATTTGATGCTGGTGGCTCTGACGTTTGTGTTGGCGGTAGCCAGTTTAAGTCTGGGTTTTCTCATTTCGGCGGCGGTGCAGCATTCGGCTACGGCCGTAGGCATTGCTCTCTTTTTATGGCTGCTGCTGGTCTTTTTGGGCGACCTGGGGGTGATGGGGACGGCCGTTGTGCTTCGTCTGAAAGTGAATGAACTATTTGCTTTGGCCCTGACCAATCCGCTGCAACTGTTCAAGATCGCCGCCATCCTCAACATCCGGGAAAATCTGGAACTGCTGGGGCCGGCCGGGGTATATGCCATGCGTACCTATGGTCAGGCGCTGCTGCCCGTTTTGGCGGGGTTTTTGCTGCTATGGGTTTTGATTCCCCTGGCGATTGCCCAGCAGATTTTTAAGCGGAGAGGTGTATTATGATTTGGGGACGATTGTTGATGAGTTTGACGGCCGTGTTCTTCCTGACGGCTTGTGGCGGCGGTACCAATCTGGAAGAGCCGCCGGAAATTCGTTATGGCGAAGATATATGCCAGCAATGCGGCATGATCATCAATGAAGCCCGTTACGCCGCTTCCTATGTTACAACCAATGGCGTTGTGCGCCTTTTTGATGATGTGGGCGGTATGTTGATTCACGACGTGAAAAACCAGGAAGACGTTCACATTTACTGGGCGCACGATTTCAGCACAGAGGAATGGATTAGGGCGGATGAAGCTGCGTATGTGCTAAATGACGATCTGGCGACGCCAATGGGCTGGGGGCTGGCTGCCTTCGCCAACTCGGCGGATGCGGAACAGTTTATGGCGGAAAATGGGGGCGCGTTAACGACGTGGGATGATTTGCATGAAGGCATTGCTGCCGGTAATCTTAAACCCGGCGATCTCAGCGCCCACATTCATCAGAGTAGATAGGGGTGCAAGCCTCAATCTCAGAATAACATTCTTAAGGAGAAGATAGATGAAACTCAACAAGATAGGTCTGTTTATTTTAGTTGCTTTTTTGATGCTGTTTGTCGCCGCCTGCAGCGGGGGTGATGATGCGTCCTCGTCAGGGGGCGGCGGGTCTGAATCTGCGCCGCCGGCCGATGTTCCGGCTGTCTCGGCTGGCGACGCGGCGAAGGGAGAAGAGTTGTTTAATTCGACTTGTATCGCTTGCCACGGCGCAGGCGGCGTAGGTATTGAGGGGTTGGGCAAAAGTATCCCTGATAGCGAATTTGTTCGCGGCAAGTCTGACGCGGAATTATTAGCGTTCATCAAGGTCGGTCGTTCTATCAGTGATCCGGAGAATACAACCGGTGTGGATATGCCTCCCAAGGGCGGTAACCCGGCGCTCAGCGATAGTGATGTTATGGACATTATCGCCTACTTCCGCACGTTGCAACAGTAACTAGATCGATTAGCGGCATAGAGCCGCGGTTTCGCAATCCTACACCGGAAACGTAGTTTGGAAACCGCGGCTTCTGTTTTTGAACGCTCAGACCCTAAGGGTTTTCAAAAACCCTTAGGGTTTCGAGAAAATCATGCCTCAAATTGAGTTGATTGAACTAACTGTAGACGAGATATTGGCGCGATGTCCGCAGACAGCGCAGGTTTTCCGCCTTTATAAACTGGCCTGTGTCGGCTGCGCTATCGGGCCGTATTGTGACATGGATACAGTGGCTGACACGTATCATATCCCCATGCAACGATTTCTGGATGATCTTCACGCTGCCATCCAGGAATCCACTGTTGAAGACAAGAATTAAATCTGGGACAAAAATGTAGAGACTGCCGTCTCTAGCGTGACTTCACCTGTCAGAACCCCCGACTGATATTGCCGAATCCAATCATACAAAATTGGCGTAGCCAGACGCCATTCATGAAAGATCAAACGGGCCACGGCTCCGGCTTCCGCCAGATAGCCCGACTCGTGGAAATCCTGCTCCGTCCGCGCCATGTCGTAAGGGACGTAGACGATTTCGGCGCGCCAGACCCCTTTGTGCCAGGTAAGCTGGGCATAAGTGGCGCGGGTTTCGCCGTAGCAGTGCTGTCCGGCGGAACCGGCGTTGACCACCAGCGTATCCCCTACCCGGCGGATGAAAGATTGGTGGATGTGGCCGGTGACGAAGACGGCCGTTCCTGCCGCGCCCTGCGCCGTATCCTCCCTCCCCCCAATTTGTTCCCGCACCGCTTCATCCGATGTAAAAGGCCAGATGCCATCCCGATTACCGCGCAGAGAAGCGTGACAGATGCGCACTTGTGAGCCGTTTGGCCCGGCCAATGTCAACGAATCGGGCAGGTTGGCTAACGTCTCAACCTCGCCGTTAAGCTGTTGGAACGTCCAATAGGAGAGATAGTTGATTTGAAACAGGGGATCGGCGGGATTGGGTAGGGCGCGCGCATGAGCCGCCACATAATCTTCATGATTGCCTCGCGTCGCCAGCCAACCATCGCTGGTTTGCCGCTCTTGCACAAATTGCCAGCATGGGCGGGACAGCGGGCCGCGGTTAACGATGTCGCCATTGACGACGACTTGATCTGGCTGCCAACCAGCGATGTGGTCGGCAACGGCCGTCAGCGCGGGCAGGTTGCCGTGAATGTCAGAGAGAACGGCGATTTTCATCCGGCAGAAGCGCCTCAATCCGGCAGCAGAATGAGCGGATTGGCGAGCAGCGCCGAAAGGATAGGCAGAATTTCTTCGGTTTTGGCCGGGTCGGCGGCAACGGCCGTCTCTTCCAGCAGCTTTTGCCCGATGCGGACCAACTCTTCCCGGATGCTGCCTGAGTTTGGATCAATCGGCGATTCCTTCTCGCACATGACAATTTTCCACGGCATCAACCACTTACGCGCTAATCGAGCCGCTTCCGCCACCCCGATCAGATGAATGGTGATTGGGTCGGCGTCGGGCAGCGCGGTGATGGAAAGAATTTGCGCCTCAGCCATCGTCTGGCCTTGCCCACCAGACAAAATCGCCTGTAATTCAGCCAATCGATCCAGAAAAGGAACGACGGCCGTTGCCAAAAATTGGGGCGTCAATCCGGCGTTGGCCGACATGGATTGGAACCGCAGCGCCGCTTCCTGGGCGTGTTCCCCGCTGTAAATACACACCAAAATCAGCAGCCGGGCCAATAAAATCCGATCTCCGTTCCGCAAAGCAAACGACTTGCCCGATATCGCCTGCTCCTGATTGATCCAGGAGCCGTTGGTGCTGTTCAAATCCATCAGAGTGGTTTGGTTTTCATTCACAGTCAACAGCGCGTGATGTCGGGAAACCCCTTGATTAATGGCGCCGTAGGGGGACAAATCAATCAGCGGTTCCGGCGAATCATCTCCATACCGCCCCAACGTGGTTTGGGTTCCCTGACGAATGATGATCGGTTCCTCAGCATCAGCCACAAACAAGGCCACATCCCCTTCCACCATATCCGGCGGCAAATTCAAACAACGCGCCCGGTCAGCCAAAATGGCCGATTGGCGTTTAGCCACCCGTTGGGTGGAAAAAGAACCGGTGCGGCTTGATTTCAGGGCTACGCCGCAGTGAACGCATTGATCGGCGTCTGGTTCATTGTTACGGAAACAAAATGGGCAAATGCTTGTTGGAGCCATGGGTTCCTTGTCAGACCAAAGAGTGGAGACTGGAGATTAGAGACTGCCAGCCTCTAATTGACCGGTCTCCCAATGGGGAACTTACTTCTGGGTGGTCACATAGTGTAAACTTGTTTGGCAAGTTGGCAAGTTGGCAAGTAGATCTGTTGAACCATCCCCTGCAATTCATCGGCGTTCTGTGATAGGATCAGCCCCATGTCATTGTCCGGAAGAAAGCCGCCCTTTTTCTTGTTGGTTCTATTGCCTTTGCTGTTTCTGGGCGCGTTTTTCTTTTATCCGCTGTTCAATATCTTCCGCACCAGTTTGGGGATGACGGCCGTCTCCCGGTTTCTGTCCCGCGCCTACTATCTCCGCATCATCTGGTTTACGACCTGGCAGGCGGCCGTGTCCACCAGTCTCACCTTCCTGGTTGGGCTGCCGGCCGCCTACCTCTTTGCCCGGTATGAATTCAGCGGCAAAAAGTGGCTGCGGCCGTTGACTACCATCCCCTTTGTCATGCCCACCGTCGTCGTCGCCGCCGCCTTTCGCGCGCTGCTGGGCGCCAATGGCTTGGTGAATGGTTGGCTGACGACGATTTTTGCCTTAGACGCCCCGCTTTTGCAGTTGGATCAATCGCTGACCATGATTTTACTGGCCCACGTCTTTTACAACACCACCATCGTCATCCGGCTGGTGGGCGGGTTTTGGGCCAATCTGGACCGTAAATTAACAGCAGCGGCGCGGACGCTGGGCGCTAACCGGTGGCAGGCATTTTGGCAGGTGACGCTGCCTTTGTTACGGCCGTCCCTCATCAGCGCCGCCCTCCTCATTTTCCTGTTCACCTTCACCAGTTTCGGCGTGATTTTGATTTTGGGCGGGGCAGCCTTCAGCACCATCGAAACGGAAATTTACCGGCAGTATGTCACCTTTTTGCGGCCGGATGTGGCCGGGCTGTTGTCCCTGCTGCAAATCATCTTCACCTTTGGCTTGATGTGGGTGTATGCCCGCTGGCAGCGGCGCGCGGCCGTCCACCTCGACTTCCGCCCGCAAAAAACGAACTTGCAACGACCCGCCACCATCACCGAAAAGCTGCTGGTGAATGGGCTGCTGGTTGGCTTGTTCATTTTTCTGACGGGGCCGCTGCTGGCGTTGGTCTGGCGCTCATTTGTGGATAGGGAAGGGCAATTTACGCTGGCCTTTTATCAAGCGCTGCCCCAACTGAAACGGAGCAGCATCCTTTTTGTGCCGCCGCTGACGGCCGCGCGCAATTCCATCGGTTACGCTCTGCTGACGGTGTTGGCGGCCGGTTCGTTGGGGCTGTTAAGCGCCCAATTTTTGGCGCGGCCGTCTCGCTGGCGCGGGCTGCTCGATCCCCTGTTCATGCTGCCGTTAGGCGCGTCGGCCGTCACCCTCGGCTTTGGCTACGTCATCAGCTTCGACCGGCTGCGCACCTCGCCCCTGCTCGTCCTCATCGCCCACACCCTCATCGCCTTTCCCTTCGTGGTGCGGGCGCTGCTGCCGGTGATACAGGGCATTAAGCCCAGTTTGCGCGAGGCGGCGGCGGTGATGGGCGCGTCGCCGGGACAGGTGTGGCGGCAGGTGGATTTGCCGATCATGGGCCGGGCGTTGTTGGTGGCGGCCGTCTTTGCCTTCACTGTCAGCATGGGCGAATTTGGCGCCACCAGCTTCATCGTCCGCCCCAACAGCGGCTACACCACCCTGCCCATTGTCATCGAGCGTTTTCTCGGCCAGCCCGGCGGCCTCAATTTTGGGCAGGCGTTGGCGATGAGCGCGATTTTGATGCTGGTTAGCGCCGTTGGCTTTGTGGCGATTGAGCGGTTCCGGTATGCCGATGTGGGTGAGTTCTGAAAAACGATTTTCCCGAAAAACGGCAGCAGATAAATCTGCTGCTACGTCTACGAAGTCGGCTTTCGCCGACTGGTCTCCAGTCCACGAAGGTGGACTTGGCAAATGTGGCCGCGAATTAATTCGCCAGGGATTTAGAGGACGCAACAATGGTTTTGTTGACGCTGACCGGAATTAAAAAGCAGTTTGACGGCCAACCGGCGCTGCGTTCTTTGTCATTGACGGTGGCCGCAGGCGAGGTGGTGGCGTTGCTGGGGCCGAGCGGCTGCGGCAAGACCACGCTGCTGCGCATCATCGCCGGTCTGGAAACGGCCGACGCCGGCCAACTGCTGCTGGACGGCCGTGACCTGACCCCCATTCCCGTCCACCGGCGCGGCTTCGGTATGGTGTTTCAGGATTACGCCCTGTTCCCCCACAAAAATGTGTACCACAATGTGGCCTTTGGCTTGAAAATGCAGGGCTGGCCGCAGGACAAAATCAGAGAGCGGGCAGCGCACATGCTGGCGGTGGTGGGGCTGCCTGGGTTTGATGAGCGCCCCATTCATGAACTATCCGGCGGCGAACAGCAGCGGGTGGCGTTGGCGCGCTCGTTGGCCCCCGCGCCCCGCCTGCTGCTGCTGGACGAGCCGTTGGGGGCGCTGGATCGGTCTTTGCGCGAGCGGTTGATGGGGGAACTGCGGGCGATTTTGCAGCGGGCGGGGGCGTTGACGGGGGATGCTGGCGTCACCGCCGTCTACGTCACCCATGATCAAGCGGAAGCGTTTGCCATTGCCGACCGGGTGGCGGTGATGCGGCACGGCCGTATCGAACAGCAAGGCGCGCCCACCGACCTGCACCGCCGCCCCGCCACCCCATTCGTAGCCCGTTTTCTGGGCATGTCCAACATCTTTGAAGGGACGGTTCTCACGGAGTCGCCGCTGGTGGTGGAAACGGCCGTCGGCGATCTAACTTTAGCCGGGGAACCGGGAGGGAGCCAACGGGTGACGCTGTTGATCCGGCCGGAGGCGGGCCAATGGCCGGCAGTGGCCGACAGCCCCAACCTCATTCACGGCCGTCTCGACGCCGTTTCCTTTCGCGGCCGTTACCAGATCGCCGCCATCACCGCCCTCGCCCATTCCCCTGTCACCCTGCAATTGGAATGGGACACGGCCGTTGCCCTGCCGCCAGTGGGTTCCGACATCACCCTTTCCCTCGATCCCGGCGCCATCCTTCCGTTAGAGCGGGGTTAGATTACCAGTTGACTATTGCCGTTGTTCATGGCCGGGGCGTATAATGCCATAATTGTTCGGCTCACAAGACATCCGATTTCTTATCTTTCATGGCGTTAGCGTACTTGACCATGAGAAATCGGATGTCTGTAGTTCAAAGGAATTTACTATGTCATTGTTTTGGGCCATTGGCGGCTTTTTCATCGTATTAACACCCATCATCCTCGTTCATGAACTGGGACATTTTTGGGCGGCTCGGTTATCCAATATTCGGGTGGAAGAATTTGGGTTTGGCTTGCCGCCGCGCGCCTTGAAAATCGCTGAGCGCAAGGGCACCATTTTTTCGCTTAACTGGATACCTTTGGGCGGATTTGTGCGGCCGGCCGGGGAAGATGACCCATCAGTTCCCGGCGGACTGGCGGGCGCTTCCAAGCGGGCCAGATTCTTCGTCTTGGTGTCCGGAGCCGGCGCCAATTTCATCATGGCCCTGGTTGTGTTTTGGATCACCTTTATGATTGGCACCCCGGCGGTGGCGATTGCGGCCGTTAATCCGGGCACGCCGGCGGCAGCGGCCGGGTTGCAAACAGGGGACGTGGTGTTGGCCGTCGAAGGCGAACCGGCGGTGAACACATCCGTCATCGCCGCGCCGATGTATGACAATGGCGGCCGTCCGGTGGCGATGCTGATCAAACGGGATGGACAAAAAATCCTGCTGACAGTGGTTCCGCGACAGGAAGGGGAGTACGATGCGTCAAGCGAAGGGCCGTTAGGGGTGCAGTTGTCGGCGGCGGCCGGGGAACGAATTCAGCGAAATCCATTGGCGGCGGCGGCGGCTTCCGGCGAGGCGATCTGGAATTACGTCACCTTGTTTTTCCGGGTTCCGGTGATGCTGGCGAGTGGCGAGATGTCGGCGCAGGATGCACGGCCGTTATCCATCGTCGGCATCAGCCAAATTTCGGGGCAGGCGGTAGAAGCGACCGCCACCCGGCGGGATTTGTTTCCTCTGCTGACCATGACCGCTTTCATCAACGTGGCGCTGGGTTTGACGAATCTGCTGCCCATCCCGGCGCTGGATGGGGGCCGGATCATGTTCGTGCTGCTGGAAGCGGTGCGCGGCCGTCGCATCGAGCCGGAACGGGAAGGGATGGTACACATCGTCGGTATGCTGGTCTTGCTGGGGCTGATGGTGTTGTTAATTGTCAACGATATTGTGAATCCGATACCGTTGTTGAATTAACAATTTGTAGCCGCGGCGTCCTACCGCCCAGACGTAAACGCGGTAAGAAACCGCGGCTACTTTCTAATCTATGAGTGAAACCAATAAACCATTTAACGAAACATTGGCGGCCCTGTTCGAGCAGGAGCCTTTGCCTATCCATTTGTTGTATGAATTGACGGATTTATCCGCCGAAAATTTACACGCTTTCTACCAACGCTGGCCCGAAGTGGAAGCGGATCGTCGCCGGGCGCTGGTGCGGCATTTGGCGGACATTTGCGAAGAAGATTTCAGCGTTGATTTTGAGCCGATTTTTGCCCATTGCTTTGCCGACGCCGATGCTTTAGCGCGCGCGGCCGCTTTGGATGGGGTGTGGGACTCGGAAAACACGAAGTTGATTCCGGCCATCATCAATCTACTGGAAAATGATGAGAGCGTTGAAGTGCGTACGGCCGCCGCCGCTGCCTTGTCTCACTACGTCTTGCTGATTGAGTGGGGGCAACTGCCGCAGCGATTTCTGACCCAGATTGTGGAGGCGCTGTTGGCCGTGTATGCTCAAGCGGAATCGAATGTGCCGCTCAAACGGGCGGCGCTGGAGGCGTTGGGCGCGGCCAGCCATCCCCAGGCGGCCGAATTGATTTCCGATGCGTATGGGCATGAAGATAGGGGGATGCAGTTGAGCGCCGTGTTTGCCATGGGCAACAGCGCCGACGAGCGTTGGCTGCCGACGGTGGTTGATGAGATGGACAGCCCGTTTATGGAGATGCGGGCGGAGGCGGCGCGGGCGGCCGGTTCGATTGGCAAGGAGACGGCCGTGTCCGCCTTAACCAATCTCGCCACCGATGAAGAGAGAGATGTGGCGTTGACGGCCGTGCAAGCCCTGGGCCAAATTGGGGGCGCCGCCGCCAGGGGAGCGCTGGAAAGCATGGTTGACGATCCCGACTTTGAACCCTTGCAAGAGGCCATCGTAGAAGCCCTGGAAGAAGCGGCATGGCTCACCCAGATAATTGATATGATGGATACGCCGGATGACCCGCCCCTGAATTAACTACACAGCGCCTCCAAGATATCCGATTTCTTGTATCTCATGATGTCAGGCATACTGACAGCGAGAAATCGGATGTCTGTATAGAACCTTGAGCCAAATCATCACCGTCCTCGCGCAAAACATACTGCCCATTTTTGTGGTGGCCGGTTTCGGCTACGCTTTGCAGAAGTGGCAAAAGCTGGATAAACGGACGCTGTCCCGCGTAGTACTCAACGTGTTCAGCCCGGCGCTGGTTTTTTCCTCATTGGTTTCTTCCCAATTGCCCGCCGCTGAACTGCTGGATTTAGCCCTCTTTGCCCTGCTCAATATTTTGGCGATGGGGCTGGTGGCGTTGGCGGCGGCTCGTTTGCTGAAGTTGACCCGCTCGCAAACGATGGCGTTTCTCATCGTACTCATGTTCGTCAACGGCGGCAATTATGGGCTGACGTTGAACCAGCTTCGCTATGGCGGCGACGGGCTGGCGCGGGCGGTGGTGTATTACACCATGAGTACGCTGACCGTCTACACGCTGGGTTTATTCATCGCTTCCATGGGCGCGTTGTCGTGGCGGGAATCGCTGAAACGGCTGGCCCAATTCCCGGCGGTGTATGCGGCCGCGCTGGCGGTGATCGTCTATTCGCTGGATGTGCCGCTGCCGACGCCTTTGTTACGCAGTATCGAGGTAGCTGGCGCCGGCGCCATTCCGGTAATGCTGGTGGTTTTGGGGATGCAGTTGGCCGATTTGCGCCGGATGACGGATTGGCGGCTGGCGCTGCCGGCGGTTTCGTTGCGGCTGTTGGCGGGGCCGGCGGTGGCGTTGAGCATCGCTTCTCTGCTCGGTCTGCAGGGGTTGGGCCGCTCTACCGCCATCATCGAGGCCAGTATGCCCACGGCCGTGCTTGCCATCGTCTTGGCCACGGAGTTTGACTTGCAGCCGACGGCCGTAACGAGTATCGTTGTCTTGTCCACCCTGCTCAGCCCGCTGACGGTGGCGGCGACGATCACGATACTGGGGTTATGATGGGTAAAGTTGGCAAAACGAAAAACGCAAAACGAAATAGGCGCTCATTCCGTTTTGCGTTTTTCGTTTTGTGGATGATGGCCTTGTTGACGCAGCCCCTTTTCGCCCAAACAACGGCCGTCTCCAGCGCCAGCTACACCTTCGGCCAAAACCTGCAATTTTCCCTGAAAGCGAATCGGACGGATGTGGAAACGGCCGTCCTCTTCTTCACCGCCCCCGAATTTCCCAACGCTTTGCAGGTGGATTTACCGGTGATGGCGGGCCAGCCAGTCAACTTGACTTATCCCGTTGACCTGTCTCAAATCCGGCTGGCGCCGTTCACCACCGTCACCTACTGGTGGGAACTTTTGACGACGGCGGGCGACCTGGTAGCTGTGCCGCAGCAAACGTTGACTTATGCCGATGACCGCTTTGAATGGCGGGAACGGCCGGGCCAGCCGGTGACGGTTTTTTGGACGGGGGATGACCCTGGTTTGGGCCAGTTGGCGCAGGACATCGCGGCTGAATCGCTGCCCCGGCTACAAACGATTTTGCCAGTGACGCCACAGCCATTTGCCCTGTACCTGTATCCCTCTTCGGCCGATTTGCGTTCGGCGCTGCGGCTGACCGGGCGGGATTGGGTGGGGGCGCACGCTGACCCGGCGCTGGGGGTGATGCTGGTGACGGCCGTCAATCCGCGCACCGCCGCCGCCGATTTGCGCCAGAGTATCCCCCACGAACTGACCCATTTTTTGCTGTACCAGACGATGGGAACGCAGTATGAGGCGCTGCCGCTCTGGTTGAATGAGGGGCTGGCAACTTTGCTGGAAACCAATCTGAACCCCGGCTATGATCTGGCGCTGGAAACGGCCGTTGCTGACCAAACCCTTATTCCCCTGGCCCAGTTGTGCCTCAGCTTTCCCGCGGTGGATGAGCGGGCCATCCTGGCCTATGCCCAAAGCGCCTCCCTGCTGCGCTACATCCAGGCGCAATATGGCAACCGGGCTATCGGCGATATGGCAGCCGCTTATGCCGATGGCGCCGGCTGCGCCGCCGGGGTGGCGCGGGGCTTGTCGCAAACGCTGCCCGAATTGGAAGCGGCGTGGCGGCAAAGTTTGCAGCCGCAAAACCCGCTGCGGATAATGTGGCAGGAAAACGGCGTCTGGCTGCTGTTGCTGTTGGGCGGGTTTGGCTTATCGCTGCTTTTGATGTTACCGATTCGCAAAGGATGAAGGATGAAGGATGAAGGATGAGAAAGAGATGGCTCGGTTTGAGGCGTTGTTTCGCCGGGGGACGGAGATGTTGCAGCGGCAGAAGTTTGAGCGGGCGATTGATTTGCTGAAACGGGCGCATGATTTGAACCCGGAACACGTGGATACGGCCGTCAACCTCAGCGGCGCATATATCCTCGCCAAAAAGTTCAAGATGGCGGTGCGGGTGTTGGAGCCGTTGAGCCGGGCGGAAGGGGCGGACAACGCCATGTTGTGGACGAATTTGGGCGCGGCCTACCTGGGCAATCCCATTTTAGCCAGAGATGAGGAGCGGCGGCGGGCCATCGCCGCCTTTAAGCGGGCGTTGGCTATCAACCCCATCGCTCCCAGCGTGGCTTACAACATCGGCCTCATTTACCGGGATCGGCAGGAGAACGAACAGGCCGTCTATTGGTTCAAGAAAGCTGTCCAGGCCAACCCCAACGATCAGGATGCGCGTAACATCATCGCCCGGTTGGAACAATTGACAATTAGCAATTAACAGTTCCCATGACCCACTTCACTCCTTTTCTCCACAAAATGCAGGCCGCCGGTCTGCCCCACATTTTTATTCAGACGTTTGCCGGTTATTATGAACAATTGGCGGCGGGCGAGACTGGCTTGATCCCGGAATCGGTCATCGAGCCGGTGACGGATTTGCCGGACGCCGACCAACTGCCGCCGGATTTGACGGCCGTGGGTCAGCGACTGTTGGCGCAGACGGCCGTCATCAAACTCAACGGCGGCCTGGGAACCAGCATGGGGCTGCGGCAGGCTAAATCCCTCTTGCCCGTCAAAAACGGGTTGTCCTTCCTGGACATCATCGCCCGGCAGGTGATGCAGGCGGGCGTCCCCCTGCTGCTGATGAACAGCTTCGCCACCGACGCCGATTCACTGGCGGCGCTGGCCGCTTATCCCGAACTGAAGCGGGGGCTGCCTTTGCGTTTTTTGCAGCACAAAGAGCCAAAAGTGACCCAGGCTGACCTGACCCCGGCCAAATGGCCCGCCAACCCGGCGCTGGAATGGTGTCCGCCGGGGCATGGCGACATTTACACGGCGCTGGTCACCAGCGGCGCGCTGGACGCTTTGCTGGACGCCGGCATTCGTTACGCCTTTGCCTCCAACGCCGATAATCTGGGGGCGGTGATTGACGAACGCATCCTGGGCTATTTCGCCGAAAGCAATTTCCCGTTCATGATGGAGGTGGCGGATCGGACGGAGATGGACAAGAAGGGGGGACATCTGGCGCGTTCGGCCGCGAACGGCCGTTTCCTGCTGCGCGAGTCGGCCCAATGCCCGGATGAAGACGCCGCCGCTTACCAGGACATCGGCCGTCATCGTTTTTTCAACACCAACAACTTGTGGCTCAATCTGCCCGCTCTGCGGGAGACGTTGGCGGCGCGGGATTACCGGCTGGGCTTGCCGCTCATCCGCAACAGCAAGAGGGTTGATCCGCGCGACCCAACCTCAACCCCGGTTTACCAACTGGAGACGGCGATGGGATCGGCTGTGGCCGTGTTTGCGGGGGCGGCGGCGCTGCGCGTGCCCCGCAGCCGCTTTGCCCCGGTGAAGAAGACGGATGGCTTGCTGGCGGTGCGGTCTGATGCGTATGTGATGACAGATGATTTTCACGTGGAATTGGCTCCGGAGCGGGAGGGACGGCCGCTGCTGGTGGCGTTGGACGGCCGTTTCACTAAGTTTGTTCAAGATATGGAGGCGCGCTTCCCCTATGGCCCGCCCTCGCTGGCGGCGTGTGACCGGCTCACCATTCGCGGCGACGTCCGCTTTGGCCGGAACGTGGTGTGCCGGGAGGAGGTGACATTGGTGAATGAGGAGGATGAGCCGCTGGTTATCCCGGATGGGGCGGTTTTGACGTGATTTTTTGCGCGAAGCTGAGACGATACCGAAAGACGGCCGTTTTCCGAATTCTTGGTTTATAATATCTGTAACTGTACAGACATCCGATTCCTCGCTGTCAAGTACGCTCACATCATGAATGACAAGAAATCGGATGTCTTGTCGAAACGCTGTATAGTTACTAATATCTAAAGTGGAGGCGCGTATGAATTGGCAAAACCGAATTACTGTTGATTCAAAAGTGCTGGCAGGGAAACCGGTTATCAAAGGCACGCGATTGTCGGTTGATTTTATCCTGGGGTTATTGGCGCAAGGATGGCCGGAAAGCGAGATATTGCGAAATTATCCCGGTGTGACCGGGGAGAGGACTAGAAAACCTTTCGCCGCCTTTTGGAAGGCCGGGTTTTGCTCGTACTGCTGGCGGATGGCGTCGCGCAGCATTTCGCCTAAATCGGGGATGTCGCGGCTGAAATTCTCAATCGCCTCCCGAAATTCGCGCACCTCTTTGCTTTCGCAGCTGACGAATTTGGTCAGCAACGCGTCCAGGGCGGCGGCGTCCATGAAGTCCATCCGGCCCACTTCTTCACAGGCTTGGTAGAGGACGGCCGTTTGCGTATCTTCAAACAAAATGTTGTTGCAAGGATACCCTTTGGCGAATTTCTTCTCAATTTCGACGTTCAGGTCGTCCTGGTCGTCCTTGCTTTCCCAGTAACCCCAATCCTGCCGCAGCGCATCCTTCAGCGTGCCGTCCGGGTAGACGGTGTGCCCTTTGCGGGTGCGGTAATCCAGTTCGGCAATCATCTCCAGATTACGCTGCCGGGCGTAATGCTCCAGCAAATCCTGAAACGGCTTGCGCACGCTGCTTTCCTTGCGGTTGCCACCGTAGCGGATGATTTTTTCCACCTGGGCGTGGTACTGCTTGATGAGTTGGACGGACATCAATGCTTCCTAATCAAATCACGTATGTTAACTGGTTTGTCCACTATACCACAGGTAAATTACCCTGGCATTAAATGAACGAGTCCATATGATGCGGCGAAGACGCCATGATGGAACTAAAGTTATCTGTAGAGTATAATGACATTGTTCAAGGAGATGACATATGGCTAAATCCGACAAAGAACAATTTCAAATTCAAACGGCATATCATTTGAGTATTACTGCTGAATTGACCCCGGATGAAGAAGACGGGGGGTTTTCTGTATACTGTCCCGAACTTGACATCTATACCCAAGGCGAAACAGTTAAAGAAGCCATCGCCAATCTCCGTGAGGCGGCAGAAGGGTATATTGAAGTCGTTGGGCTGGACAAACTTGCGCTGCGTTCCAAACCGGTTATTCGTAAGGAAATTGAGTTGACGGTCTATGCCTAGATTGCCTCGCATTGATGGTCAGACCCTGGTACGCGCGATGGAACGGGATGGATTTGAAGTGGCGCGTGTTAAGGGGAGCCATTTTATTTTGCAAAAGATCTTCGCTGATGGCGAACAAGTAACTGTTCCAGTCCCCGTTCATGGCGCGCGTATCATCAAAGTGGGTACGCTTGCCGGAATTTTGCGTAAGGCGCATATTAGTCGAGAAAAATTGATGACTTTGTTGTGAACGGCTGACCTGATTTTTTCCCACCCCTCACCTTCTCATCCCCTCTGCGCCTCATCTCCTGATTGTGCTAAAATTAACGGCATGACCCAATCCCTCACCATCATTGGCGGCGGCCTGGCCGGAACTGAAGCGGCGTGGCAGGCGGCCGAACTGGGCGTTCCGGTGAAGCTGTACGAGATGCGCCCCCGGCAAACGACGCAGGCCCACGTCAGCGACCAACTGGCGGAGTTGGTTTGCTCCAACTCGCTGGGGTCGTTTTTGCCACACAAAGCGCCCGGCCTGCTCAAGGCGGAACTGCGCGGCTTGGGGTCGTTGATTTTGCGCTGCGCTGAGGCGACGGCCGTCCCCGCCGGCACCTCCCTGGCCGTTGACCGAGAAACCTTCGCCCAACAGGTGACACAGGCGATTGAAAACCACCCTCACATCGAACTGATCCGGGAAGAAGTGACGGCCGTGCCCCACCAACCCGCCATCATCGCCTCCGGCCCCCTCACCTCCGGCCCGCTGACCCAGGCTGTCGTCGTCCTGACCGGGCAAGACTCCCTCTACTTTTACGACGCCCTTTCCCCGATTGTGCATTACGACAGCATCAACCTGGACATCGCCTTCCGCCAATCCCGCCACGACGACGGCGAGGAGCAGGCAGGGGATTACCTCAACTGCCCCATGACCCAAGAGGAGTATGAGCGGTTTCATGCGGCCGTCCTCGCCGCCGAAACCATCACCCTGCGCCAGTTTGAGCGGGAAGACCCCCATTTTTTCGAGGGGTGTATGCCCATTGAAGAGATGGCGCGGCGGGGGCAGAAGGCGCTGGCCTTTGGCCCAATGCGGCCGGTGGGGTTGATCGATCCCAGGACGGGGGAACGGCCGTATGCCGTCGTCCAACTGCGCCAAGACAACTTGGCCGGGTCGCTGTACAACATCGTCGGCTTCCAGACCAACCTGAAATGGGGCGAGCAACGGCGGGTGTTGCGCCTCATCCCCGGCCTGGAAAACGCCGAATTTTTGCGCTACGGCATGATGCACCGCAACACCTACATCAACGCGCCGCTGATGCTGCACCCCACCATGCAGTTCCGCCGCCGCGCCGACCTCTTTTTCGCCGGACAAATCGTGGGCGTGGAGGGGTACATGGGCAACGCCGCTTCGGGGCTGGCGGCCGGGATCAACGCCGCCCGTTTGCTGAAAGGGGCGTATCCCGTCATCTTTCCGCCCAACACCATGCTGGGGGCGCTGTGCCATTACGTTACCCACGCCGCGCCCAAGCATTTTCAGCCGATGAAGGCGAATTTCGGCATCCTGCCGCCGCCGCAGCAGCGGATGGGCAAGGCAGAACGGTATCACTGGTACGGCCGTCGCTCGCTGACGGCGCTACGCCGCTTTGCCCGCGCCAATGGGGTGCGCTTTGACTGGGAAGCGGCGGAAAAATTAACAATTAGCAATTAGCAATTAACAATTAACAATTAACAATTAACAATTAACAATTGGAAAACATGTCAAGACTCTCAACCTTTGTTTTTACTCTCCTATTCGTTCTAACTGCTTGTGGTGGGGAAACGGCCGTCCCCCCCACACTTACCCCTCTGCCGCTAACGCCCACGGCGACGGCCGTGCCGCCCACACCAACCCCCGTCCCCCCGCTCGAATTTGATGGCGACAACGCCTTCGCCTACCTGGAAGCGCAAATGGATTTCGGCCCCCGCTGGCCCGGCAGCCCCGGTCATGTCGAAGTCGGCGACTACATCGCAGCCACGCTGACCGACCTGGGCTGGCAGGTGGAGCAGCAGCGGTTCGACTACCAGGGATTTGAGGCGCGCAACCTGATCGGCCGCGCCAACGTCGGCGGCGGCCCCATCATCATCCTGGGGGCGCATTACGACGCCCGCCGCCTGGCCGACCAGACCCCCGGCGCGGCCGAAGCGGAACTGCCCGTCCCCGGCGCGGTGGACGGGGCCAGCGGCGTCGCTGTTTTGTTGGAACTGGCGCACACGCTCGACCTGGACGAAATTGACCGGGAAATCTGGCTGGCTTTTTCGATGTGGAAGACAACGGCTCCGGCGCTATTCCCGGTTGGGATTGGATCGTCGGTTCCACCTACATGGCGCAAAATCTGGCCGTCATCCCGGAAGCGATGGTGTTGGTGGACATGATCGGCGACGCCGACCAGCAGTTGTACTACGAAGGCAACTCGAATTTTGCCCTGCGCGGCCGTTTATGGGCCATCGCCGCTGAACTTGGGTTTGGCGATGCCTTTATCCCGCAACTAAAATACACCATGATTGACGACCATGTTCCTTTTGCCCGGCGCGGCATTCCGGCGGTGGACATCATTGACTTTGATTACCCTTACTGGCACACTGTAGAAGATACGGCCGACAAGGCCAGCCCGGACAGTTTGTACCGGGTGGGCCGCACCCTGGAAGTTTGGTTGGAGAACCGGCTTGATGGGTAGGCCAATTGAAAGAAAGCATGATCCGTTCACGGCAGATAAATCTGCGGCAACACCTGCAAAGTCGGCCTTCGCCGACTGGTTTTAGTCCACGAAGGTGGACTTGGCAAATGTTGCCGCGAATTCATTCGCCGTAACGGATAGAAATAGGATCATTTAACCCTTGAATGCGCCTCAGTTACAGGATTGGCTGAAACGAGAATCCGCCGCCTTGTGCGCGGCCGTCTTGCGCCGCGCGCCTAACATGCTGCCTGACGAGCAGGACATCGCCCATTTTCTGGCAACGCTGACCGGTTGTATTGCCGAATCGCGCCATCGCCGGCTGGCCGAGGTTCAGGGATGGGCGCTACGGTCGGTGGGACATGATGCGCTGGCCGCCTCCGACTGGCTGACGATTTTACGGGTGTTGAAAGAAGAGATCGGCCACGCCCTTAATGAGCAGTTTGACCATGAGGCGTCCTGGGCGCATTGGTGGGAAGTGGAGAATGTGATCACCAATGCCCTGGTGGAAACGGCCCATCTCACCGGCGATGACCGGCAGGCGCAGTTGTTAGAACACACGGTAGAGCTGCGGCAGAAGATGGCCGGCCTGGAAAAAAGCAAATCTGATTTTATCACGGTGGCGGCGCACGAATTACGGACGCCGCTGACGATTTTGGAAGGGTACGCCAACATGCTGCGCATGGAAACGGCCGAGGATTCCCGGCTGCGGCTGTATGTGAATGGGATGGAGAATGGGCTGCTGCGTTTGCAGGAAATTATCGCCGACATGATTGATATTTCGCTGCTGGATTTGCAATCGGTGGCCCTGAATTACCAACGGGTCAATCTGGAAAAAATAGCGCTGCTGGTGGCGGATAAGCTGGATCGTCACTTTGCCCAACGGCGGGTGGAGTTGGTGATCATGCCCTTTGCCGGGGAAACGTATACCTATGCCGACCCGGCCATGATAGAGAAGGCGTTTAACAAGGTGATGGCCAACGCGCTGAAATACACGCCGGATAACGGCCGTGTCACCATCACCGCTTCTTTTCTTGATTCCGGCGACGCCAAAGCGGCCGTGGCCGGATACATGGATGTGCAGGTGGCCGACACCGGCATCGGCATTGACCCGGCCAACCTGGAAGCGATTTTCACCCGATTTGGCGGCATGGCGGACGCCAGCTTACATTCATCGGGCAAGACAAAGTTCAAGGGGGGCGGCGCCGGGCTGGGCCTGCCCATCACCAAAGGAATTGTGGAAGCGCATGGCGGCCGCATTTGGGCGGAAAGTCCTGGTTGTGATGAGAAGGCGTGTCCCGGCAGTACCTTTCATATTGAACTGCCCGTTTTGCGGGAATCGCCAATAGTCAACAATTAACAATCAACGGGCAACAGATAACGGATAACGGATAACGGATAACGTTGGGAGGATGTGATGGCATTCGTTGTAGAAACGACTGTAACTGAAGTAACGGTGTATCCAGACCGGGCGCGGGTGACGGTGGCTGGCGATTGTGAGGTGACGACGGCCGTTACCCAGTTATTGATTGACGAACTGCCGCTGGCGCTTGACCCGGATTCGGTGCGGGTCAGCGGCCGGGGGACGGCGCGGGTGCGGATTTTAGGGGTGGATGTGGCCCGCCAAAATTATGAGGAATCCCCGGCGGCGCGGGTGCAGGAGTTGGAGAAGGATATCGAGCAGGCGCAGGATGAGATTCGGGCGTTGGACGACGGCCGCGCCGGATGGAAGGCGCACGCCGGTTATTTGGATGGTCTGCGGCAGGCGACGAGAGAGTACGCCAAAGGCTTTTCGCGGGGCAAAACGACCATTGAGAACCAGACCCAACTGGCGCTTTTCCTGAAAGAGCAAGACGAGGCGATGCGGGCAGCCGTGCATGAACTGGACATCCAGCAACGCGACCTGACCCGCCAGCTCAACAAATTGCAGCGAGAATTGAAACAAATTCAATCGGCCCGGCCCCGGCAGCGATTCCGGGCCAGCGTCGAAGTAGCGGTGTTGAGCGACGGTGAATTTACCCCGAAGCTAACGTATGTGGTACGCAATGCCGGTTGGCGGCCGTTGTATGATGTGCGCTTTGTGGAGAAAGAGGACGGCCGTTCTCTGGACATCACCGCCATCGCTCAAATCAGCCAAGACACGGGGCAGGATTGGCCGGGGGTGAAGTTAGCCGTCTCCACGGCTCGTCCCGCACTTAACCAGCGGCTGCCGGAACTAAAGCCCTGGTTTGTGGATGTGTACCGCCCCCCGGCCCAGCCGCGTAAGCTGCGAGCCAAAGCGGCCCCCGTTGTAGTGGCTGCTATGCAAACCCAGGGCGCTATGCCGCCGCCGGCCGCCGCCGCGCCGGAGCCGGAACTGTTTGATGCTGAAGAAGTGGCGGCCGAAGTGAAAAGTGATGGGGGGACGGCCGTCACCTACCTCGTCGGCGGCGAAACCAACATCCCCAGCGACGGCTCGCCGCACAAGAGCGCCATCGCCAGCTTCGCCCTCGATCCGAAGGTGGATTATCTGGCCGTGCCCAAACACACCGACGCCGTTTTCCGCCGCGCCAAAGTTAAAAACAGCAGTCCCGGCCCCCTGTTGGACGGGCAGGCCAATTTATTTGTCAACGAGGAGTTCATCGGCCGCACCCGCCTGGAATACACCCCGGCCGGCGGCGAAATTGAGATGCTGTTAGGGGTGGAGGAGCGCATCGCCATCTAGCGGGAACTGGCCCGCCGGGACGTGGACAAACGGCTGCTGAGCGACAAACGGCAGTTGCGCTACGGCTACGAAATCGAGATAAAAAACTTGCTGGATCGTGACATCAAATGTGAAGTGCATGACCATATCCCGGCTTCCCGGCACGAGAAAATCAAAATCAAGCTGGAGCAAGCCCAGCCAGCGCCCAACGAGCAATCCGACCTGCATTTGCTGGAATGGCATTTGTCCCTGCCCGCCAACAGCGAACAAACAATCAAGTATGAATACATGGTTGAGCATCCCCGCGGCCTGCGCGTAACAGGACTGATGGACTAAAGAGAAGGCAGAATCAGGATCAGAATCCAAAATCAAACCGGAGGACATTATTTCAACAAACACCTATGAAACCGCCCCGACGCGCGAACGCGCTTTTTTGGTGGGGACGGAACTGAAACGAGGACGGCCGTTGCTATCCGTCGAGGAGAGCTTGACAGAACTGGCGCGGTTGGCGGACACTGCCGGACTCGACGTGGCCGGTCAAGCCAGCCAGCGTTTTGACCGGCCGCACAGCGCCACCTACATCGGCCCCGGCAAGGTCGAAGAGATCAAGGCGTTGATTGATGAACTGGATGCTGGCGTCATCCTGTTCGATAATGAATTGAATCCGCGCCATCAGCGGGAATTGGAAAAACTGTTTGGCGAGGAGGTGAAAGTGTTGGATCGGACGGCGCTGATCCTGGACATCTTTGCCCAGCATGCCCAAACCAGCGAAGGCAAGCTGCAAGTGGAACTGGCCCAGTTGGAATATCGCGTGCCTCGTCTCACCCGCATGTGGACGCATCTGGCGCGGCAGGCCGGCGGACGGGCCGGCGGTTCTGGCGGCGGCGTCGGCTTGCGCGGCCCCGGCGAGACGCAGCTAGAAACCGACCGGCGTGAGATTGGACGGCGCATTTCCCAGATCAAGCGGCAACTGGAGACGGTGCGCGCCCGGCGGGAGCAGCATCGGGCCAAGCGGCAGCAGACGGAACTGAAGGTGGTAGCCATCGTCGGCTACACCAACGCCGGAAAATCCACCTTGCTCAACCAATTGAGCGGAGCGGATGTGTTGTCGGCTGACACGTTGTTTGCCACGCTGGACCCGACCACGCGCCGGGTGACGATGCCCGGCGGCCGTGAAGTGTTGTTCACCGACACGGTGGGCTTCATCCAAAAATTGCCGGCGCAAATTGTGGCCGCCTTTCGCGCCACGCTGGAAGAGATCGCCGAGGCGGATTTACTGCTGCACGTGGTAGACGCCACCCATCCCCAGGCGGCGGCGCAGTTTGAAGCGGTGGAAGATACGCTGGCGGAGTTGGAGGTGGATCATTTGCCTGCGGTGGTGGCGCTGAACAAAATTGATTTGTTGCGTAATGGGGCTGATCCAGCGCCGGGATTGAGTTTTCTTGGCCCGGCGGTACCGGTATCGGCCGTGACCGGGCAGGGGATGGATGATCTGCTGATTGCGGTGGAAGCGGCCATGGTGCGCTATCTGGAGTCAGTGGCGATTTTGCTGCCTTACCAGCGGGGCGACCTGCTCTCGATGTTTTATGAGCGGGGTCAGGTGGATGCGGAAACGCATGTGCCGGAGGGGATTCAGGTACACGGCCGTCTGCCATCCCGGCTGCTGCCCTATTTTGAACGGTACAAAGTGAAGGATGAAGGATGAAGGCGGAAGGATGAATACGAAGATTAACGATTTCATTGATTTGTTGGGAGATTATTTTGGCGAACGGCCGGGCTTGCTACCTCTGGTCGGTTTGGGGTTGATCATCGTCAACTGGATTTTGCAGATGTATCCGGGGCCGGGCAGCGGCTGGTTTGTGGATAGTAACCTTTTGCTGCATCTGGGCGCGGTGTTGGCGATTTTTGGCATTTTGCTGGGTCGCGTTTTGTGAGGGGGCGCGTAAAACGAAAAACGTAAATCGTATTTGCCCAGTCACCTTTTCACTTTGTCACAGGATACGCGTATCTTCTCAAAAATCTGGGGTAATGAGCAATTACAGGGAAGTTAACTCAGGTTGACCGCGAGAGCGGATGATGTCCGCCAACGATGGCATTTCATTCTTCTGTGAAACCCGGTCAAGCACATACTGGTAAAAACTGACC
>JAJRVV010000153.1 GCA_024277135.1 Chloroflexota bacterium
CTGGCGCTGGCGGCCGCTGCGCGTTGCCCTCAGCCTGTGGCGTTCTGTCTGGCTGGGTTGGCGCAATCGCCGCCGTCTAGGGCAGGAAAATTATCTCATCCTCCGCTACGAATCACTGCTGGCAGACCCGAACACTGTTACCCGAGACCTTGCCAATTTTCTGGGCATCCCCTGGCAGCCTTCTCTGCTCACGCCCACCGTTAACTGCCGTCCCCTGCAAGCCAACTCCATGGACAAAGAAAAACAAGTGACCGGCCGTATTTTGGCTGCGCCACCCGCCGATTGGCGCGCCGGTTTCACCCGCCGCGAACGACTCATCGGCCGCGTCCTCCTCGCCCCACTTTTTCGCCTGGAGCAAACCCTGTGAATACCAACGCGCCTCATTCACAATTCACAATTTCCCTCGCCTTCTTCCTCTCCCGCGCCACCCCCCTGCGCCGGTGGGAAGCGATGGGCATTCTGGAGAGAGAAACGGCCGTTTACCGCCGTCTGCGCTCCCGTCTTGCCAACCTTTACCTGGTCACCAGCGGCGGCCCGGAAGAGTTGGCCTACGAATCACAGCTAGATGGCATCACCATTTTACCCAACCATCGCCACCTCTCGCCCAACCTGTACAGCCTGCTGTCTCCCATCCTCCACTGGCGGCCGTTGCGCCGGGCAGATGTGTACAAAACCAACCAGCTAGATGGGGCGTGGACGGCCGTCATCGCCTCGAAAATCCACCGCAAACCGGTCATCGTCCGCTTTGGCTATCTATGGATTGATCATTTTGTGCGCGAGTTTACCGACGGCCGCAAAGCCAGCCTCATCCGCCGTCTGGAGCAGTGGACGCTACGCCGCGCCGACCATATCGTGGTCACGACCGCCGCCATACGCCAGACTATCAGTCGCCGCTATGCACTTGATCTGGGGCGTATTCACGTCATCCCCAACTATGTGGACACTGATCTGTTTTGCCCGGATGAAGAACCGCGTGATGCGTCACGGCCGTTCACCATCGGCTTTGTGGGGCGACTCAATCCGATCAAAAACCTGGATAAACTGATTTTGGCGGCAGCCCATCTGCCCGGCGCGCGCCTCATCTTCATCGGCGGCGGCCCGGAGCGGGCGCGGCTGGCGGCGCTGGCCGCCGAACGCGGCGTCTCCCTGCATCTGCCTGGTCCCATCCCCAACCCGGAACTGCCCGCTCACTTGCGCCAGATGGACTTGTTCGTTTTGCCCTCCCAATTTGAAGGGCATCCCAAGGCGTTAATTGAGGCGATGGCTTGCGGTCTGCCCGTCATCGGCACAGACGTGGAGGGAATTCGGGATGTAATCGCGCACGGGGAGACGGGTTGGCTTTGTCCGCCAACGGCCATTGCTCTGCGCGATGCCATCCACACCCTGCGCGGCGACGCCGGCCTGCGGATGCGATTGGGGCAGGCGGCGCGAGCGTTTGTGCAGCGGGAATTCAGTCTGACGGCCGTGCTGGAGATGGAACTGAATCTTTTGCATGACGTGAAATGTGAGGTGTGAAACGTGACCGACATCCTCATCTTCTCCTCTACAGATTGGCACGGCAACTGGGGCAGCCGCCAGCAGATCGCGCAGTTGTGGGCGGCGCACGGCCGTCGCGTCCTCTATGTGGAGCGGATGGCGGGATGGGAGCATCTAGCGCGCTATCCCCACCTGCGCCGCCGCCGTTGGGCGCGTTGGCGGCAGGGCGTGGCGCAAAGCGCGACGCAAGTCGAACCGAATTTGTGGCTGGCCTCCCCGCCGCCGCTGCTGCCGGGGCGGTATTACCTGCCCGCCATCACCCGTTTCAATGCCGCATGGGTAGCCCGCTGGCTGCGCTCCATTCTGCGCCGGTTGGATTTTGTTGCGCCGCTGCTCTGGCTGTACAAGCCGGAACAGGCGGCGCTGGCGGGGCGGTTCAGCGCGGCGGGAACGGTGTATCATTGCATTGACGAGTGGACGGTGGGCACGGCCGGACGCAAAAAGCGGGTGATTCAGCAGTTGGAGGCAGATTTGTTGCGCCGCGCCGACGTAGTGTTCGCCAATTCCCGGCTCACCTTTGAGAACAAACGGCCGTTCAACCCTCACACCTACCGCCTGCCCAGTGGCGTCAACATCCGCCACTTCCAGGCTGTTGCCGACCCGGCTTTGCCCCTGCCGGAAGAAGTCGCCCATCTGCCCCACCCCGTTTTGGCCTATGTGGGCAACGTGGATGAGCGCATTGATTTGGATGGGCTGATGCGGCTGGCCCAGGCACTGCCGTCATGGACGTTGCTGCTCATTGGCCGGGTGAATCGGTTGGCGGTGGACATTGAGCCGCTGGCCGCTCTGCCCAATGTACTGTTGTTGGGCGACCGGCCGTTTGCCCAGATTCCCGCCCTCCTCAAAGCCGCCGACCTCTGTCTGCTCCCCTACGTGGGGACAGAAGCCGCCCGTTACCGCAGCCCGCTCAAGCTGTACGAATACCTGGCCACCGGACTGCCCATCGTCGCCACCCCCCAGCCGGAAGTGGAAGAATTCCGCCATCTGGTTACAATTGCCCCTGCCGCCGACCTGGCGGCGGGGATTGAAGCAGCCCTGGCGGCGGACAGCCTAGAAAGACGACGCGCGCGTCAGAAAACGGCCGCCGCTCACTCCTGGGAGGCCCGTTTTGCCCAGATTTTGCAGCATCTGGCGGAGTGTGGATTGCAGGTTGCCGATAACGGATAACGGATGACGGACAGAGACAAGGTTTTTCACCTCATCACCGAATTGGACGCCGGCGGCGCGCAGAGCGTGTTGTTGAGTTTGCTCCAGCATGGCAGCTCCCGCTTCACCCATCGCGTCGCCTGCCTCTACAACGGGGACAAACTGATGGCGCAGCGCATCCGGGCACTGGGTGTGCCGGTGACGGATGTGCGCCTGACCGCTCTCTGGCGCGCCGATGCTTTTTTTCGGCTGGCGCTACTGTTGCGGCGGGAACGGCCGTTTATCCTGCACGGCTGGATGTTTCATGGCAATCTATTGGCTCGATTGGCGGGATGGGCGGCGGGCGTGCCCCATGTCATCACCCACCGGCACAACACCGAGATTGGCGGGATGCGGCGGGAGCGGCTGAAGCGGCTGACGCGGCGGTTGGACGAGCGGGTGATCGCCATTTGCGAATTGGCGCGGCAAAATGAGATTGAGCGCACGGCCGTTTCCCCCGACAAGGTGATGACGATTTACAACGGTATTGACCTGGCCCCATTTCAACAAGCGGCGGATACGGCCGTGCGCCGTGAATTCGGCATACCTGACGACGCGCCGTTATTGGGGGTAGTGGGGCGGCTGCATCCGCAAAAAGGGCATACCCACCTGTTGGCGGCGTTTCCGGCTATTCGGCAGGCGCACCCGGCGGCGCGGCTGTTGGTGGTGGGGGATGGGGCGTTGCTGATGCCGTTCATGGCGCTGGTAGAGGCAATGGGCATGGCCGACAGCGTTATCCTCACCGGAACCCGCGCCGATGTGCCCGAAATTTTGGCCGCGCTCGACCTGTTTGTGTTGCCATCGCTGTGGGAAGGGCTGCCCATTGTGCTGCTGGAAGCGATGGCTGCCGGGTTGCCGGTGGCGGCGACCGCCGTCGGCGGTACGCCGGAGCTGGTGGTGGATGGCGAAACCGGCTTACTCGTCCCCCCCGCCGATCCGGGAGCATTGGCGACGGCCGTCAACCGGTTGCTGGATGACCCGGCGGCGGCGCGGCGAATGGGGCAGGCAGGCCAGGAGCGCGTATCCCGCCATTTCACCGTCCGCCGCATGGCGGATCAAATCGAATCGCTTTATCTGTCGCTGTTATGAAACGGAAAACGATCATCATGCTGAGCGCAAAACGGTGCGGTTCGACGGCCGTCTTTCGCATGTTTCAGGCGCATCCCGGCGTGCGGGTGTGCCATCACAACCAGACCATTCCCAACTGGGAACCAAATTTCTGGAATTTAGCCGTTCGCGCGCTGGATGGAGAATGGGAACCATTCACAGCCCGTGTACGCGCCATCTGCCCCGATTTGCCCATCCCCGACTCGCTTACGGAGACGGCCGTGTTTGACCTCTGGCGCGAAATCGTGAGCCGGTTGGGGCCGGTGCTGTTCGACAAAAGCCCGCAATACCTGGGCAACCGGGCGGCGATGGAGTTGCTCAAAGCATTCATCCAGCAGGGGGATGACGTGCGCCTGTTCGCCTTCATCCGCGACCCGCGTGACGCCATCACCAGCCAGTTTGAATTGTGGGGCGGGCGCGTCGCTGATGATTCGCCGTCCCGGCGGGAGCGCGCCTGGTTGGCAAAATATGATCATCTGGCGGAGTTGCAGCAGGAATTAGACATCCCCGTTTTCCGTTATGAAGATTTTGCCGCCGCGTCCGCCTGTTACGCGCCGATGCTTTTCGCCCACTGCGGTGTGGCGCATGTGCCGGAATCATACGCGCACATCCGGCCAACTTCGGTGGGGCGGTACTATGCCTCGGCGTATTGGCCGATTCGACGGTGGCGGTTCAGCGAGCCATTTCAGCATCATTTACGGGAGTATGGTTATGAGGCGACGCACCCGACTCAGGGGCGGCGCTGGCGGGTACAAGCCCGGCTGTTTGCCCGCAGTTTGGGGCGATATGGGCGGCTACAGATGCGGCGGTTGCAGGCGCGGCGTCTGGCCCGGCGAGGATGATTGGTTGATGAAGATTCGCGTTCTGCATCCCATCACCCGCCTTATCATCGGCGGGGCGCAGGAAAACACGATGTTGACGGCCGATCACCTCAACCACGATCCCCGGTATGACGGCCGTTATCAAGTAGCAATCGTCAGCGGCCCCCAAACCGGCGCGGAAGGCTCTTTGATTGAAGAAGTGCGCCGCCGCCGAATCCCGCTGACCATTTTACCTGACCTGCGGCGAGAAATCAGCCCGGCGCGCGACTTGTTGGCATTGTTCAAACTGACGCGGTTGATGCGGCGCGACCGTTACCACATCGTCCACACCCACAGCTCAAAAGCGGGTTTATTGGGGCGGATTGCTGCTAAAATGGCGGGTGTCCCCCTCATTGTCCACACTGTGCATGGCTGGAGCTTTCATGACCAGATGACGCCCCGCCGCCGCCGCTTTTACGTGGCGTTGGAAAAGATTGGTTGGGCGATGGGAGACGCCACCATCGTCGTCGCTGCCCGTGATATTGAGAAGGGGCTGGCGCAGGGGATCGGCCGTTCGGCTGCTGATTATCACGTTATCCGCAGCGGGATTGAGTTGGATAGGTTTGGGCATCCGCAACGGCCGTCGGCCCAAATGCGGCGGGAATTAGGCGTTCCTCCTGATGCGTTGGTGGTGGGCAGCGTCACCCGGCTTTCGCCGCAAAAAGCGCCGTTGGACTTGGTGGAACTGTTTGCCCGCGTGGTTCAGGCGCATCCAGAAACGTGGTTTGTGGTGGTGGGGGATGGCCCGCTGCGCGGCGAAATGGAGCGGCGTTTACAGGCGGCTGGTCTGACAGATCGGGTTATTCTTACCGGGTTGCGCCGGGATGTGCCGGAGCTGATGGCTGCGTTTGATCTGTTTGTGTTGACCAGTCTGTGGGAAGGGTTGCCGCGCGTTTTGCCGCAGGCGATGGCGACTGGACTGCCGGTTGTCTGTACCGCTGCCGATGGTTCGACGGAGATTGTTCGAGATGGAGAAAACGGGTTTTTAGTTTTCAGGGGAGACGTTCGGGAGATGGGAGACAAGGCGTGTCAACTGTTGGCTTCTGAGGAACTGCGCTTGTTATTTGGGCAGAACGGCCGTCTCCTGGCGCAAAAATTCGGCGCGCGCCAAATGGTGGATGATATTCATACCTTGTACCAACGATTATTAGCATAGTGACAGCCACAGCCTGGGTAGCCTTGTGATGTTTGCCGCCCCATCTCCCCTGCGGTAACATTCCCCGTTGAAATCCTGACTATTTGAGAGAAAAAAACAAGCCCTATGAACTCGAAGTTAACGATTTGGTGTGACAGATTATTGGAAATGGGGTGGCTTAGTGCGGTTGTGGCTGTCCCATTGTTTTTTAACATCCATTCAGACCGGGTGTTTGAACCGGATAAGCTGACTTTGCTGCGATCTATTGCCGTTCTCATGGTCGTCGTCTGGCTGGTCAATACGATTGATCAAATCAGCCGGTCAGGATGGGAAGCGTATAAAGCGGCTCATCAAAAGCCATTTTGGCGGGAGACTTTGTTTTTGCTCGTCTCCTTGTTGGTCGCCATCTACCTGGTTTCGACGTTGTTTTCGGTGACGCCCACGGTGAGTTGGGCCGGCTCATATCAACGGTTGCAAGGCACTTATACCACGCTCTCCTACATCGTGGTTTTTGCCATGATGGTGACGACGATTCACTCGTTTACGCAGGTAAAACGGGTGATTACGGCCGTCATCATCACCAGTATTCCCGTTTCTTTTTACGGCATGTTGCAGCATTTTGATTTAGACCCATTACCCTGGGGCGGCAACACAGTCACCCGCATCGCCGGCCACATGGGGAATGCGATTTTTATCGCGGCTTATTTGATCATGGCTGTGCCGCTGACACTGGCTCGGATTTTGGACGCCTTCACCAGTATCCTGAGTGATGAAGAACTGGCAATGGCGGATGTCATTCGCTCTTCCATCTACATTTTCGCTTTAGCTATCCAGTTAATTGCTATTTTCTGGAGTAAAAGCCGTGGCCCATGGCTGGGTATTTTTGTGGGCTTGTTTGCCTTTGTTCTCATTCTTTTAGTCTCTTTGCGGAATGCGGCCCAAGATAGAAGCAAAGTGGCAATTTCGGATGTAGGCAAATCTTTACTGTTGACTGTGGGGGGGGTGGCTGGTTCGTTTGCCATCTTTTTGTTTATCATCAATCGCTTAGTCGCGGCCGGGTCGCTCCAATCTTTAGCTGGCTCAATGGGTAATTTTGTCGCTTTTGTGGCGGCAATCGGTATTGTCGCCTTAATCATCTTCTTGCTCATGGCCGCCCGGCGCGGTTGGCGTTGGTTGTGGTTGTCCTGGATAGGTTTGGCGATTTTAGCGGCGTCCTGGTTGCTGTTGTTTAATTTTGCCGAGCCGTTGCACGAACGGTTTGGGGATAACGCTGTTTTAGGTGATTTGACAGCGGAGTTAAAAGAGTGGCAAACGCTGCCTTCAGTTGGACGCCTGGGGCAGTTGCTTCAATCGGAAAGCCGTACCGGCACGGTTCGTGTTTTGATTTGGAAGGGAGCCTTAAAGCTGATCGGCATCCATGAACCTCTGGCTTTCCCCGACGGCCGTACCGATCCTTACAACTTCCTGCGCCCGCTTATCGGTTATGGCCCAGAATCGATGTATGTGGCTTATAATCGCTTCTACCCGCCCGAATTGGCGACTGTAGAAGCCCGAAATGCCTCTCCGGATCGCGCCCATAACGAAACATTCGACGCCCTTGTCATCACCGGCGGTTTGGGATTTCTGATTTGGCAGGCGCTCTACCTGGCTCTTTTTTATTTTGCCTTCTCTAAATTAGATGTGGTGCGGTCAAAAACTGACAGAAACCTGTTGGTTGCGCTTTGGATATTGGGCGCTATTCTGGCGGCCGGCATCATCACCACAACCATGGGCTTGGAATTTTTAGGCGTAGCCATTCCGCTTGGGAGTATTTTGGGGTTGGTCGCCTATTTGATTTATTACGCGCTGACGGCAAGGCCGACTGGCGGCGACGAGCGGGAACCATTCCAAATTGACCGCTTGCTCATGATCGCCCTGGTAGCGGCCGTCCTGGCCCATTACGTCGAAATCCACTTCGGCATCGCCATCGCCGCCACCCGGCTGCATTTCTTCGTCTACCTGGGACTCATCTACCTGGTCGGCCAAAAATTGCCCAAGCCGGAACCCCTGGCAGCGGCAACGGCCGTGCCCGAACCCACCCCCCGCGCCAAAAAACGGCGGCGCGTCAAGCCGGCCCGTTCCCGCTCCCAGGGACAATGGTCGTCGGCGCTCATGTTCGGCCTCATCATCGGCTTGATGATCGGCATCCTGGGCTACAACTTCACCACCTACACCCTGCCGCCGGACAAAGTCATAGCATCCCCGGCCGATTTGCTCACCTCAGAGATATTCGTCCAATCCTTCCTGCTCAACTCCCGCAAAGATTTCAGCGAATCCCCCTTTGTGTTTTTGATGATGCTGATGACTTGGGGACTGGGGTCGCTGGTGGCTCTGAGCGAAATGGTCAAACAACGCGAGTTGAAATTCCCAGATATGTCGGGCGGGGTGAGCCTGGACCGGCAGCGATGGGCCGGGGGATTGCTCTTGTTAATGGCGGTCGGCAGTTTGGCGTTCCGCTTCTTGAATCCGGCCGGCCCAGAGGTAGGCTCAACCGCTTTGCTGGGCCGCAGCGCATTGCTGATTTGGGGCATGTTGACGTTATGGATTAGCATCCAGTTAATCATGCCCGATTTCCTCTCCACGGTGCCAAAGTGGTCAATAATGTTGTTGACTGGCATCCGGTTTCGAATACTGGACACTCCCCAACTGGGCGCCGTCGCCGTTGCCATGACCGGACTCCTCTTTACCCTGCCCGTGTTAATCGCCGGCGGCGGCTGGGCTATGATCTTGATAGCGTCGGTCTGTCTGGGCGTGCTGTACCTGCTTTGGCATAAGCGCTGGCAGCATTCGATATTGCCCGCCGCCGTCATGTCCTTGTTGAGTTTGATCATTGGTCTGGCGTATGCTTACCTCCACGCCAATATGCTCCGCTCCTCCCTTTTCTTCCAACTGCCGCAGGGTCAGCAGTTGTCGGCCGCCGCCCAGCGCGTGTTGGAAGCCAGCCAATCTGCCGGATTCTTGACCCTGTTTTATCTGTTTGTGTTTGGGCTGATTTTTGCCGGCGGCTTCGTTCTGGCCTGGTCAGATTGGCCCCGAATCCGCAAAGGGGGCAACTCTGTTGCCTATGGCGTCCTAGCCGTAGGATTGTTGGCCGCCATGCTCATCATCAGCCAGACGAATATGCAAATTATCCAGGCGGATATGATTTATAAACGCGCTAAGCCGTTTGATGAACAGGCGACGCGCTCGCAAAACCTGGAATTGTGGGAAACGGCCGTCGCCATCTATGAAGAAACGCTTGACCGCACCCCCAAAGAGGACTTTTATTACCTCTTCTTAGGCCGGGCTTACCTGGAAGAGGCCACCGCCATGACCGACCCGGCCGAACAGCGCGGCTTGCTGCAAAAGGCGGAAGAGCGGCTGTTGGAGGCGCAAGACATCAATCCGTTGAACACCGATCACACGGCCAATTTGGCCCGGCTCAACACTCGCTGGGCGCAGTTAAGCGGCGATCCGGCCGAACGAGACGAACGTGTCCGCAAAGCGGAAGCGTATTACGAAGACGCGCTGGCGCTCAGTCCCCAAAATTCAATTATTCGCAACGAGTATGGTCGTCTCGTTTTCGATCTACTGCAAGATTGTGACCGTTCCATCGCTGTGTTCGAGGAATCTGTGACCATCGATCCATACTACGAAGTCACCTACTTTGCGCTGGGCGACACCTACGTCGCCTGCGCCAACAGCCTGCCCGAAGAAGACCGCGCCGAATATCTGGCAACGGCCGTTGCCAATTACCAGGAAGGGCTGGACCGCTCGCCGCGCAATGCCCGCGCCTGGGCGCAGTTGGGGCAGCTTCAGCAAAACCTGGGACAGTACGAACCGGCCGTCAATTCTTACACCGAAGCCAAAAACTTGAACAACCGGCAGGTTCCGCCCTGGAACATGGATTATCTCATCGCCACCGCTTATCAGGCGATGGGAAACATTCCCCTGGCGGAAGAAGCGGCCCAGCAAGCGTTATTGGCCGCGCCGCCGGAAGCGTCAGGGCAAATTCAGCAGTTTATCAGCCAGTTGACGGGGGAGACGACGGCCGTACCGCCATCTCCCACACCCTCGGCCCAAATCTTGCCGTTGGAGCAAATGAGCTTGATGATGGGGGAACGGCCTTTAACCGCCATCCCTCCCGTCGAAAGAAACAACATCTATCAAGCGTACCCCTCCTTCGTCGTCAACCCGGCCCAGCAATACCAGGCCGTCATCACCACCGAACAGGGCCAGATTCGTCTGCTGCTCTACGCCGACGTGACCCCGATCACCGTCAACAACTTCGTTTACTTGGCGAACCAGGGCTATTACGATGGCGTCACCTTCCACCGCGTCCTGGACGGCTTCATGGCCCAGGGCGGCGATCCCACCGGAACCGGCGGCGGCAGCCCCGGCTACATGTTTGAGGACGAAGTAGACGCTGGGTTGAGCTTTGATCGCCCCGGACTGCTGGCTATGGCCAATGCCGGGCCGGGAACCAACGGCAGCCAATTCTTCATCACCCTTGCCCCCACGCCCTGGCTGGATGGCAACCACACCATTTTTGGCGAAGTGATCGAAGGCATGGAAGTGTTAAACAGCCTCACCCGCCGCGACCCGGATACCAATCCCGACTTCACCGGCGACATCATCGAGCGCATAGACATCTACGCCAGCAACTAACGGCTAATCGCCAACCGCTCATGGGAATTTTCCTCTCCATCTTTTTGATCGCCCTGGTCGTCACCGGGTTTAGCACGCCGTGGGTGCGCAAATTTGCCCTCTGGTTTGGTTTTGTCGATGCCCCGGCGGCGCGCAAACTGCACAGCACCCCCATGCCGCTGCTGGGCGGCGTGGCCATCATCCTGGGCGCATTATTGGCCGTGCTGATTTTCTCTCGCCAACTGCCTCGTTCGGTGATGGCGGTCATGCTTGCCAGCGGCATGGTGGCGCTGGTGGGCTTGTGGGACGACCGGCGCGGCCTGCCGGCCTGGGCCAAATTGGGCGGACAAATCGCCGGGTTTGCCATTCTGACGCTGTTCGATATTCGGGTGCAGCTGCCCCTGCCGGAATGGTTAAATTATGCCATCACCCTCGTTTGGTTGATTGGCATCAGCAATGCCGTCAACTTTTTGGACAACATGGACGGCTTGAGCGTTGGCGTCAGCAGCGTAGCCGCCGCTTTTATTTTGTTGATGGGCTTGCAAAACGATCAGTTTTTGGTGTCGGCGCTGGCGGCGGCCGTGTTGGGCGCGTGCCTCGGATTTTTACGCTACAACTTCAAGCCCGCCCAAATTTTTATGGGCGATGTGGGCGCTTTGTTCCTCGGCTTTTTGTTGGCGATTTTGGGCTTGCAGCTTCGATTTCCGGCGAATAAAAACATCGTCACCTGGATGGTTCCGGTGTTCATCCTGGGGATGCCGATTTTTGACACGACGCTGGTGACGATTTCCCGTTTGCGGCGCGGCGTCAGCCCTAACACGGCCGGAAAAGACCACACCAGTCACCGGTTGGTGGCCATGGGGTTCAGCCAGCGGGAAGCGGTGCTGATCTTATATTTGATGGCGGGGGCGTTTGGGCTGATTGCCCTGTTTGTGACGGAAGCGACGGTGGCCGAGGGATATGGCATTGCCGTGGTGGTGACGGCCGTCGCCCTTTACGCGGTGTGGCGGCTGGAAAAATGGCGTTGACGGCCGTTCCGTCTCCGTGCTATACTCCCCCCAATTAAAAACCACAAAGACATTGATTGGAAGTAGTAAATGGGTCATTTGTTTATAGAGAGTCAGAGCCACAGGCTGAAAGCGCTGACGCCGACAAACCCCATCGAAGTCGTCCATGAGTTTTTTTGTTGAAAGCGGTTCGCAATTAGACAAAAACGGTTAAGCCCGTTATCGCTTCAATTGAGTGGGGCAGTTTTGTCAAACTGCTCAACCAAGGTGGTACCGCGTGAGAGTTGGCTCTCTCGTCCTTGAGTGGATGAGAGAGCTTTTTAATTGTCAATTGTCAATTGCTAATTGTGAAGTCATTGAGGTAGCTGTTATGTCTGAGATGCCTAAAGCGTACAATTTTAAAGATACCGAAGAGCGGCTCTACACCTGGTGGTGGGAGAATGGTTGGTTCAAGCCAGAAATCAATCCCGATGGCGAGCCATTCGTCATCTCCATCCCGCCGCCGAACGTGACCGGTGCCCTGCACATGGGACACGTCATGTTCGTGGCGTTGGAAGATTTGATGATTCGCCGCGCCCGGATGCAGGGGCGGGCAGCTCTTTGGGTTCCCGGCACCGACCACGCCGGCATCGCCACCCAGTTGCAGGTGGAAAAGCAAATCCTGCGTGAGGAAAAGTTGACGCGGCAGGAGATCGGCCGTGAGGAATTCCTGAAGCGCACCTGGACATGGAAGGAGAAGCACGGCAGTTACATTACCGGCCAACTGCGACGCCTGGGCGCTTCCTGCGACTGGGATCGGGAGCGGTTTACCCTGGATGAAGGGCTGTCCCGCGCCGTGCGCGAGGCGTTTGTGCGCATGTATCGTATGGGGCTGATTTACCAGGCGGAGTATCTGGTGAACTGGTCGCCGGGACTGCAAACGGCCGTCTCCGACCTGGAAGTGGAATACAGCGAAGAGCCGGGCCATCTCTACTACTTCAAATATCCGGTCAAAGGGGGCGGCCATCTACCAGTAGCCACCACGCGCCCGGAAACGATATTGGGGGATACGGCCGTCGCCGTCCACCCCGACGATCCGCGCTATCAACAGTACATCGGCCAAACCGCCCTGGTTCCCATGCTCAACCGGGAAATCCCCATCATCGCCGACGAGTACGTGGACATCGAGTTTGGCACCGGCGCCCTCAAGATCACGCCGGGGCATGATCCCAACGACTTTGAGATCGGCCAAAAACATAACCTGGCTATCGTCAACATCATGAACAAAGACGCTGCCATGAGCGATTCCGCCGGGCCGTATGCCGGGCTGGATCGGTTTAAGTGCCGGGAGCAGTTGTGGGCCGACATGACAGAGGCGGGGCTGGTCCTAAAAGTGGAAAATCACACGCTAAACGTCCCTCGCAGCCAGCGCGGCGGCGAGATCATCGAGCCGCTGGTCAGCCGCCAATGGTTTGTGAATGCGGAACCGATGGCTAAGATGGGGTTGGCGGCGGTGCACAGCGGCCGTATCCGCATCGTGCCCGACCGTTTCGTCAAGGTGTGGGACAACTGGCTGGAAAACATACGGCCGTGGTGCATCAGCCGCCAGTTGTGGTGGGGCCACCGCATCCCGGTCTGGTACTGCGACGATTGCGGCCACAAAACCGTCAGCCGCCACGATCCGGCGGCGTGTGAGTCGTGTGGCAGCGGCCGTATTCAGCAAGACCCGGATGTGCTGGACACCTGGTTCTCCAGCGCGCTTTGGCCTTTCTCCACCCTGGGCTGGCCGGACAAAACGCCTGATCTGGCGAAATTTTACCCCACTGACGTGATGGAAACGGGCTACGATATCCTCTTCTTCTGGGTGGCGCGGATGGTGATGACGGCGACGCTGTTCACCAACGACATCCCCTTCCACACCGTCTATTTGCATGGATTGGTGCGGGATGGAGACGGCCGTAAAATGAGCAAATCCTTCGGCAACGTCACCGACCCGCTGGATGTGATGGCCTACTACGGCACAGACGCCCTCCGCTTCACTCTGCTCACCGGCGGTACGCCGGGCAACGACCTCAACCTGTCCATTGACCGGGTGGCCAGCAACCGCAACTTCGCCAACAAAATTTGGAACGCGGCTCGCTTCGTCAGCCGCAGCCTGGACAAGGCGACCAAAGCAGACAAACCGGCGCAGCCCGCCTACAGCGACGCTGATGAATGGATTTTGACCCGGTTGGCGGCCGTCATCGAAACGGCCGACCGGCTCATGGACAACTACCAATTTGGCGAAGCAGGGCGGCAGGTGTACGATTTCCTTTGGGGCGACTTTGCCGACTGGTACGTGGAATTGGCGAAGGTGCAGATGGGGCAGGGCGGGGCCGCTGCCTGGACGACGTTGTCCGTCCTACGCCGGGTGTTGGACGATTGCCTGCGCCTGCTCCATCCATTCATCCCTTTCGTCACCGAGGAGACGTGGCAGCAGCTCAAACAAGCTTTCATCGCCGCCGACCTGGGCGTCGGGCCGGCAGAAGGGTGGGCCGAGGCGCTGATCATTGCCCAATGGCCGGCGGCCGGGGAAACCTACCCGGAAGCGGCGGCTAACTTCGAGCGATTGCGGGAACTGGCGCGCGCCATCCGCGCCGCCCGCGCTAAGAATAAAGTGGAACCGGCGAAAAGGATTGCGGCCGTGCTGAGCGCGGGCGATCTGGCCCCCTTCTTCACCGCCCAAAAGCCAATTCTGGCTTTCCTGGCCCGGCTGGATGAGGCGCAGTTGAGCATTGCCGCCGACGCCGACGCCCCGGCGCAGGCTATCGCCATCGTCCTCGGCGATCTCACCTGTTACCTGCCGCTGGCGGGCATGGTTGACCTGGACAAGGAAAAAGCGCGGCTGGAAAGAGAGTTGGCCGGACTGGAGAAGGAAATCAAACGGCTGGCTGGGCTGCTGAACGGCCCCTTTGCTGAAAAAGCGCCGGCGCATATCGTGGAAAAAGAGCGGGAGAAGCTGGCGCAAACAGAAGCCAGTTTCACCGAAGTGAAGGAGCGGCTGGCGGCGCTCTAGTCACTCAGCCCCGTTGGGTTTTGAAACCTGATGGGGCTTCTAGTACAATGTCCTTGTTGGAATAACAATGATGGCCCAGAAAAAGCAAGACTTTATTCGGCAAAAAGCGATTGCTAACCGGAGCGATCTTGAAGGGCGACATGTTTATTGGTCACGCCATGCGATTACTGAGGCAGTTAAAGACAATCTCACCCGTTCCGAGGTGGAATAAGCCCTAGAATCATGTGAGGTCATTGAGGATTATCCAATTGAACACCGCCCTTTGCCCGATTGTCTGGTTCTGAGCTATCTGGCGAACCAGTGGCCGCTCCACGCTGTTATTGCGGTTGATGCCGTTCATGATCGAAATTTTGTTGTCACTGTTTATCTGCCTTCTGAGGAGAAGTGGCATGATGATTGGAGAACCCGTAAATAAAATTTGTCCTACTTGTGGCGGACATTTGGAGTTAGGCCGGGCGAACATCCCTTTTATTTTTGGCGAGACAGTCGTTGTCATCAAATCGGTTCCGGCTGAGATTTGTACAAATTGCCATGAGCCGTTCCTGGCGGGTGAAGCGACTGATCGCGTTATGTCATTGCTGCGCCAGCTTAAAATGTTGCAAAGTGAGGTTTCCGTCATTACCTACCCTGAGCCGGTGACTGTGTAGAATCTGAAGAGCAGATGGAAAAATGATCCCTGGTTCTGATGAAATGAGTTATCAAGAGTTGATGTTGCGCTTTTTGCCCCGCCCCATTGAGACGGAGGCGGATTTTGAGGCAGCGCAGCGGGAAATTGACCGGCTGTTGGACAAGGGGGATTTGTCGCCGGGCGAGGCGGATTACCTGCACCTGTTGGGAACGCTGGTGATGGATTACGAGGCGCGGACGGAAGAAGCGGCTGATTATGATTTGCGCGGCGCGGCGTTGATTAAGGGGCTGCTTTTGCTGCATGGGTTGAAGCAGAAGGATTTGACGCCGATTTTTAAGACGAAGTCCATTGTGTCGGCGGTGTTGAATGGGAAACGGCCGTTAACCGCCAACCACATCAACCACCTGGCCGCCTTCTTCAACCTGCCGCACGGCCTCTTCTTTGAACCAGACTCATCCTCATTGTTTTATGCGACAGGCGGGTCCGCTAGAGTCATGCTCCGCGAAACCGACATACCCGATGCCGAGTGAGACTACAAAAGTCTTCAAGACTTTTGTAGTCTGGCGCGAAACCGACGTGCCCGATGCCGAGTGAAGGAGCGGCTGGCGGCGCAATTATCGTAGGTCAAATTCGCAAATTTGACCGCGCAATTTTACAAAATTGCGCTACAAATTATGATGAGGCGCAAACCTTCTCCCTGGATGTCCCCGCTGCTAAAACTGGCGTTTACACTGCGTAGTTTTTAGTTGTGAAACCCAGCAATTCCAAATCTAAACGGCGTTTGGTAGGGGCGGGATGGCGCGGTATGGCCTTGGCATAAAAAACAACGTTATTCCGCGCGGTTCGAGCGCCTCACCGACCGCCCATCTCGCCCCGATTTCGGCCATTTTCGGGGCGAGATGGGCGGGAGACACCTCCGTTTGAAAGACGAGATGATTTCCCGCCCATCCCGCCCCTACGACTAATTTCAGATTTGGAATTGCTGTGTGAAACCGTGATTCCCAGTTATACGAGGAGAATTCGCCATGAAACGTATCATTTATCCACTCACCGTACTTGTTTGGGTTACGTTGGCTTGCGGCCTTTCTACACCCGCACCGCCGGCGCCGCCAACGCGGGAAGCTGCGCCCGCGGCGACGACGGAAACGGCCGCATCTCAACCGGAGGAACAGCCGCCTACCCCTGCGCTTCCGCCGCCCACCCAGCCTGCTGTGACTTCTGCCGCCGAGGACGCGCCCGCCGGCGGCCGCACAGGAATTGATGTATCTAAACTGGCAGAAACAGAAAATGACGCCTTTGGCATTAGCAGCCTGGCGCCAAAACCGTATGCTGACGCGCTGGCGGCCGGCAGCCGAGTTGTAAACCTGGAGCCGATGGACACCTTCTTCGTACTTTGGGTTCCCGACGGGTACGCAGCTATGGAAAATAGACGGGTCATGGTTGTCGCCCACGGCCACGGCGGGAACGCATACTGGGAGATGGGGAATGAGCTGCCGTTTGCCCAAGAGCGCGGCTATGCTGTGGTAACCATTCAGTGGGGCAGCGGCGATGGCGAGCAAATGTACTCTGGGCAACAGTTCTACCAGTTTATGGACGCGGCTTTGCAGTACATGGAATATAAATACAAGGCTCAGTTAGACAAATGCGCCTTCCGCGGTTGGAGTCTTGGCTCTGAGATAAGTTATGAAGTGACATATCTCGACAGAGTGAACGGGAACGGCCGTCTGGCGTTAACGATAAGCCATGATGGCGGGATAATGCCCGACCCGAACGATATGGCTGTCGGCCGGGAGTTTGCGCTTGACCTTTATGATGGCGCCTACGGCGATGAACCGTTTAACGGAGCTCATTTTTACTTGTATGCCGGTGAAGAGATACAAATAGAGCATATGCGCAACACGGAACAGGTGATTACTTCATTCGGCGGCGTGGTGGAACGCCTGATAACGGATGAGGGGGCGGGGCACGATGGATTTTATAGACATCCCCAATATCACGAAGAAGCGTTAGACATCTTCTTCCGGCTGACCGATTGACGCTGCAAAGCGCAGCTGCGCCGAGGTAGAAGAAAAGCGAATATCGCAATACCGCAAAAGTCGACTGGCGATTGTAAACACGGATAGGAGAAACACGGATAAAATCGGTGTTCTTCCCATCCGTGTTTACAAGAGATACCATGTGAGTTTTGCGCTACTGCCGAATATCCTTTCTTGCGTTGTTCGTCATTAGAAATAGAGGGGATTCGAAATTATGGTGAACGTAAAATCATCTCGGTTTCTTGCTGGACTGTTTATCATTCCGTTTCTGGCGGCGTGCAGCGCGGGCGGCGGCGGGGCGGCGCCGCGCCCGACGCCCCCCTTGGGCGCGGGGGGGCTTTGCGGCGATGGCGCGTGTAGCGGGTCCGCCCAAAATTGCTCCCAGGATTGCGCCGCTTCCTCCCCGTTGGCGCCGATAGAAACGCCCGCATCTTCTGAAACGGCGCTGCCCGCTTTTGAGGCTGCGACCGAACCGAACAGTTATTGGGTGACGAACCCGTCCAGCGGCGCCCGGCTGTACGTCCGCGTGATACGCCCCGATTCGTGGGATGGCGCGGCGCTGCCGGCGCTGACGCTGGTTCCCGGCGGCAACGGATTCAGCGCCGGTTTCCTCCGGCCGCCTCGCAGTTCAGCTCAAACCATCGCCGACGCCGGATTCATCGTCATTTTGTTTGACCCGGACGGCCGGGGGCAAAGTGAAGGGGTTGAAGGCCAGAACGGATTCATTCAACAGGATGGGTTGGCGGCCGTCATCCAGTTTGCTGCCAGTTTGCCAGAAGTGGATGCGGCCCGGATGGGGCTGGTTTCCTTTTCCTTCGGCATTACCATGGCGGCCGGCGCGCTGGCCCGCGCGCCCGATTTGCCCGTTCAGTTTTTGCTAGATTGGGAAGGCCCGGCCGACCGGAATGACACGGGCGGATGTGACGCTGACCGGATGGGGCATCTGGCTGGGGAAGTGGCTTGCGATGACGAGGTTTTCTGGTCTGAGCGGGAGGCGGTGACGTTTATGGGCCAGTTGCCGATTCCTTACCAGCGGTTACAATCGGAGAGAGACCACGTCCAGCCGGATGTGAATCACGCGATTTTGATGGTGAATACGGCCGTGACCGGGGGCGTCCCCTGGGTGCGGCTAAATGACTTGCCCCCCAACCAGACATACGATTCGGCCGCGCCGCCCCCCATGCTGTCCGACGATCTAGATCGGCAGTTAGACGCGCAGGTTATCCAGTACGCTCAGGCGTTGTTTGGAGAGTAGGGAAAGCTGAGTTAACCTGGCTGGTGTGAAACTTGTCATACATGAGGCAGAAAAGCGAAATATGAGACCGACGAATGTAAAAGCAGATCGAAATGAACGAGTATTGACCATTACCTGGGAAGATGGCAAAGAATGCCGCTACCCCTTTGCCGGGCTGCGCGCCATCTGTCCCTGCGTCGAATGCCGGGGCGGGCATGAGCAGATGGGCGGCCCGCCGGATGTGGCCCTGCTCCATTTGACGAAAAACGACGAGATGAATCTGGAGAAAATTGAAGCGGTGGGCAGTTACGCCCTGCAAATGGCGTGGAGCGACGGCCATTGGACGGGGATCTACACCTGGGAGTATCTGCGGCAGGCGTGCGCGTAAGCTACGCCCCGCAAATCCTCCCGGAGGCTCACGAGTTGTGTCGGGGAAGACGAGGGGGAAGGTGGACAGGATGTGGGCGAAATCATCGCGGGAGAGACGGTACAGATGGGCGATGATGGCGTCCAGTTCGCCGCGCAGCCGCTGCCGGGCGGAGACATCCGATTTCTTCAAGAAATCGGATGTCTGATGCCCCATGACCGACTGCCACAAATCGGCAAAGGCGGGCGTAGTGCAGGTGAGCGCGGCCGCGCGGGGGACGATGGCGTCGAAATAGGGGTTTCCGGCCGTTAAGCACGGTACGGGGAGTTGGTAAATGATGAACATGTTAACGTTAGTGGTAACTTTCATCCGAAGAACTGTATCAAGTGTAAAACTATTCATTACGCTTATAAGGAAAAGAGAATCAGCCGACTTTAATTCAGAAGATACTGTGAGAATTGAATTACCCGCCCCAACTTTTCGTGGAAGAATTGTTGAAATTAATGTTCTTTCATTGGTGTCGGATGCAATTGCCCGTATACCGATCCTATAATGATTTTGCCTTAAATCTGTTTCCTTAATCCAAAAACGTGGCAATGAGTAGCTTGAATCAAATTGATGGATCATTTTTCCTTCATAAAGCGGGACTCCTTGTCCGGTCTGATTAAAGAGATGACGTGCATTAGTCATATCAAACTCGCGAAGCAACTGAATATTCCATTTCTCCGACCCTAAAAGTGGGTTTTCACTATATATCTTGTCAACCACCTCATAGTCGGTTTGAGTATGAAACTCCATTATGCTCAAGCTATCAGGACTGAATCGTGAAATCGATTGGTTTCGAATAAATATCAAGTTTGATTTTTTCGACAAAAAATCTCCTAAATCGTCAGGAGAGACAGCAATTCTAGGATTAAATCGAAAGGTTGCCCAAAACCCTTGACCATTTATCCCCTTTTGTAATCCCATCAATGTAAAGTGATAGGCATGGTGAACATCTTGAAAGAAGAATCGCTCATTGCTGAAGTTGTAGAGAAACTCAATACGCCCTTCTTTTAGTAGCATTTCACGCAGTTCTTTCGTTCCTAGGTCAGAGTAAATGCCGGAAGGAATGATGTAGCCTAGCCGCCCACCGTTTTGCAGCAAGGTGTAACCACGCTCGGTGAACAACTTATGAGTTGCTGGGCTACCTCGTCCCTGGCGGCTGTAAGCGCCGCTTTTTTTGTAGTAGGCGGCGGTTAGGGCAATCCGCGCTTTTTGCTCCTCCCATCCGGCGGCCAGTTCCGGGTCGGCGGCGTTGAGTTCGGCGATGCGGGCTTCTACTTTTTTGCGCGTCAGTTTGCTCTCAATTTCCGCGTCAAACTGGGCGTAATACTCGCGCAAATCCGGCTTCACGATCTCCCAGGGCGGGTTGCCCACCACCACGGTAAAACCGCCCCGGTCGCCCAGCGATTGCCCCTCCTCATCCACAAACAGTTCTGGGAAGGCGACGGCCCAATGCAAGGGGCGGACGTGGTCTACCCAAGACCTCGCAGGTTTTCCGGAAACCTGCGAGGTCTCCGGCGCGGCAAAATAGGGCTGCAAATCCTCATTCAACGCCGCGTCCAATTCGGCGGTCAACGCTTCTACCCGCGCCAACTTGTCGGCGTGATCCTCCCCATTCTGCCCCGCCGCCAATGCCAGCCGCAGGCGGCGCAGTTCGGCCAGCTTGTCGGCGTGGTCGGCGTAGCGCGGGTCATCCGGCCCGGCCCCGATCAGGGCGTTGCCCACCTTCACGTTCTGGTTCAGGATGAGCGGCAGCCGTTTTTCCGTGCCGCGCTGGTCGGCCATGGCCCGCATAATCAGGTTCACCGTGGCCAGTTCGGCCGCCTGCGGGTCTAAATCAACCCCGTACAGATGTTTCTCCAAAATCAGCCGGGGATAATTGCGCAACTGTTCCAGGGCGGCCGTGTAGGGGGTGAGCTGCAATTCCAGGTCAAACGGCATCGTCATCCCGGAGGCCACTAATTCATCATAGCGGGCGGCGCGTTCCTGGGTGATGCGCTTCATCTGGCCCCGGTAAAAATCAGCCGATACCTGGTAGGCGTAGATGAGGAAGCCGCCGCTGCCGCAGGCGGGGTCAATCAGGCGCAAATCGGCGATCTCTTCGTGCGTTTTGCGCCGTTCGTCGTCCAGCGGTTGGCCGTGGGGGCGGCCGTCTACCGTGCCATACAAATAGCGGCCCAAACTATTATCCACGATGTAGCGGACGATGACCTGGGGCGTGTAGTAGCTACCCTGCTTTTTGCGCGTTTCCAGGTTGTCGCGGGTGGTTATTTCTGGCGTTAAACCCTTCGGGTCTGCAAGACCCAAAGGGTTTTGGATGACCAGCGCCTTACCCAGATACTGCTCATAGGTGTTGCCCATGATGTCGGGAGTCATGGCGCGGTAGCGGGCTTCGTACAGCTTGTCAATCAGGCCGCTCAGGGTTTCGTTGCTAAAATCGGCTTGATCGGCTAGATGGGAGGCAAAGAGGGCGGAGTTGTGACGGCCGTCGAAACCGCGAAAAATCTGCCGCACATGCTGGCTGAGGCTGAAAGTGTACAAATTAGTGCGCGTCAATTCCAACACATCGTGCAGCATCCCGGCCGGGGCGATGAGATGGTCTTCGGCGTAGCGAATGATGACCAAACGGTCTAACACCCGCTGCACCACAGCGCGCAAATCAGCCAGGCGCAGCGAACCGTCTTCATGAACGCCCAGCCATTTTGCGCCGGACGGCCGATGATGTCCTGAGCCAATTTCTGCCGCCACTCGTTGATGAAGTGGAGGTAGTCGGTGTCCACGTCGGCGCGAACCCGTTGGCTGCTGAGGACTTCCAGCCCGCCCCTCTCTACATTCTCGTAGGCCAACTGCCACAAATGGTCGAAATCATCCAGGTAGCTGCGCGGTTCCTCAAAGGAAAGCACCAGCCAGTCGCGCCGGGCGTTGAAGAGGCGCAGCTTCTCGAAGTTGGTCAGAATGGCCCATTTGCCGTCATTTTTGAAAGCGTAGTTGATCGCTTGCTGCTCTTCCGGGGTGCGGTCGGCGGCCATGCCCGGCAACGCCATCTGGCCAGGGGTGACGATGCCGGAGAGGGTGTTGCGGGCGATGTCCAGCTTTTGGATTTTGCCGAACTTTTTGGCCTCGACGAAGATGCGCTGGCCGTTGACCAGAGTCAGCATCATGTCCGGCCGGCCGGCGATGGTGTGCTGCTCGTAGCGGTAGAAGGCGGGGTCGCCGATGGGCCAGCCCAGGGCGGCCAGCAGCGGGTCTATGAATTGGCGCACGACGGTGGCTTCGGTCAGCTCTTTTTTGTCATCGGCGCTGAGGGCAATGTATTTGGCGATGAGTTGCTTGATTTGTTGTTTGGCTTGCTGTTTGCTGATCGACATGGGAATCCCTGGTTCGTAAATTTTATGGTATGCGGAACCAGGCAATTATAGGCTATTTCCCCGGAAACTTGGAGTTTCCGGGGAAATATGCTAATTCGCGGCCGATTTGGCAAACTGTTTAGGCAGCGCTCTGCGTTCTCGGTCGGTTGGCGAGACTCTCGAACCGTAAATGCCGCGGTCATTTTCAACCGCGATAAAAGGCTGGCTGTTCCCGGCCGAGTCCGCCGCCGCCGACGCGCCGCTGATCATCAACGGGAAGTAATAAATGAAGCTTTGTTTTGTTCCCAGACGCAGCACGCTGGTAATCTGGCCGGTGGTGGCGATGATCGTCACTTGCCCCAACGTATCGCCCACGTCCAGCGTCACCGACGCCGCGCCATTGACGGTGTCCATCACCGTCGGGGTCAGCGTCCCCAGGTTGGTGGTAAAGGTCACGCGCTGCGTTGCCGTGATCGGCCGCATCGTTTCATCCATTAAGGTCGCCGTGATCGTGGTGTTGGTGTTAAGCAGGACGATATTGTCCGCAGCTTGCATCATCAATCGTCTGCTTCCCGGCGTGCCGGGACGAGAGGCGCTAAAAAGCCCCTGTATTATCGTCGGCGTGGGCAGTAAGTTGGTAATGACGCCGGTGTACGCCGCTGTCAGAATGTCGCCATCCGCCGTCATCTGGCCGGCCAGGGTGAAAGTTTGCGTGATCGGCCACCCGGCCACTTGGCTGGTGAAGATGTCGGCGGTGAGGGTGAACATACCGTTGGCGGCCACCCCGTTTAACCCAATTGAACCAGAATAAAGGGCGGTCTCGGAAATGTTGATGGTTCCGGTGATGACCCCGTTCAAGTTGTTCCATAAATCCAGGTTCAAGATTTGCACGCCCATGGTGATGGGGCTGGTGATGACGATGGCGCCATAGTAAGAACCGCCAATGTTTCCGGGAACGGCCGGAGGCGTTGTGCCTGGTGTTGGCGATACGGCCGCCGCCGCCTCACTCACCCTTCCCATCATCAACTGGCTCATTTGGCTGTCCGTCAGCGTTGGCAACGGCCGTCCCGCTTGCAGGAGCAGCGCGTCCTGCGTCGCCATCGCCTCCCGGCCGGGAATGGCGCGTCCGGCGCTGTCCAGGTAGATTTCGATGTCTTGCAGTTGGCTGTAATCCAGGCTGCCGCGAGAATCGGCGGGAACGCGCAGCGTCCAACTGGCGGCAGAGACGCTCAGGTTGATCAAGCCGCCGTTGGCAATCGCGCCTGCCCCGTTAATCCCCGGCCGCAGCACGACGGTGGTGTTGCTGGGGTCAAGCTCGGCCGGAATGACGTAGCCGACGGGTACGGCCGTGCCCGGATCATAGTACACCGTTTCCCCGGCCGCGTTGCGGTACGCTTCCGCGCCGCCGCTGGCGCCGCCGTGAATCAAGATAACTTCCGGGCTGCCGGTGACGGCCGTCTGCTTCGTCATCAGATTGAGCCACACCCCCTGATTTCCAGCCAGCGGCGCGCCCACCCCGGCGATCCGGTTATTCCAGATGTTGGGGCTGAACAGGTATTGATTCTGCGCCCGCTGCTGCTCCAGCGATGTAGAGAAATTGATTTCCAGTTGATCCCCGTTAATGTATCTCTGCAAGAGCGACTGGAACTGATTATAACGCTCCCGATCCAGCTCCGTTTGCGTCAAGCTGCCGTCCGGGTCCAACGCCTCATCCGTCAGCCCCCAGATATCCTGAGCCAGAGAAATCGTGTAAGGATAACGATTCAACTGGCCGGGGCGGTCGAGCGCCTGGTACCACACTTGCAAATTATCCAGGAAAAGGCGGATGTCGTTGGCGGTGCGGGCTTTGAAGATGTCATCCAGGTTGGGGTAGGGCGTCAGCAGCTCGTACTCAGCGGCGCGGGCGGTCAGGTAAGCGAACTGGGCCGCCAGGCCGTGCGCCGCCAGCGATTGCGTGGTCAGCGAATCTCGCCAGATGCGATAAGCCGGATTCAACAGGTGGCTGTTGTGATTAGCCACCCGGTTAATCGCCTGTCCCCGCCGGTTGAGCAGGCGATTGTGCTGTTCCGCCAGGTAATTATGCTCGGCAGCCAGCTTATTGAACTCCGCCATGGCGATCTCGTACTCCTGCAGCGCTTCCGACTGTTGCAGCAGCAGATTTCTGACGACGGCGGCGCTGTTCGCCCCCTCGATAGTCGCCTGAGCCTCCGCCTGCTTGAGGGCAATCACGCTTTCATAGCCGGCGATTTCCTCAGCGGCCGGGTCCCACACCGTTTGCGTTGAATTGTTCCACGTCCAGGCGTGTTGGTAACCCGCCGATGCTGTAACCGTACCGCGTATCCCATAGGACGCTCCTGGCCCAAAAAGTCCCGACTCATACCCTATCCACGCTTCAACTTTTGCCTCCACCCCCAGGTTAATTTGATTCTCTGATGAGCTGACCTGGGTTTCTGTTTTTCTCTCCGCTTCCAACTTACCGATGGCTAACTCGGCTGCGGAAATGCTGTTGCCCAGTCCCAGATTTACTTGAATGACCTGTCCGGCGCGTATTTCTTCAGTTTGAATTTGTTCGACGAGGTTCTGCGCTCGCAGCCAGGCCAGCCCGATGCGCCGAGCGGCCGTATCCAGTTCCAGTAGGTTTTGTTCCATCAACCCGCCTTCGCAGGTAGCGTAATCATCCTGACTTTGGCCGCACAGATCAAATAACTGGTTGTTTAGTTCGACAGTCAAATTATCCAGCTCCGTCGCCATATCTGAGGCGTTGGCGTCAAAGGTGCGCTGGGCGTCGCGCGCCTGGTCTTCCAGATCGCGCGCCGTTCCCAGCAGGCCGGTGTTCCCGGTCGGCCCTTCGGTCAGCCGCAGTAGTTGGTCGTAAGATTGCAGCGGCGCGTAGTCGGGGGCAAAACCGAAGAAATCCAACCCATCGTGAATCGCCTGGGCGCGAGCCCGCATCCGGCTCAGGTTGTTGAACATTTCATAACTGCCGTTGCGTAAATAATCTATGTCCATCTCTTTGGCCAGAGCTGCCAGAGCCATCAATTGCAGATTTTGCTCTCTGTAGGCCCGGTCGTAAACGGCCAACGCCTGGTCGCTCTGCCCTAGCATGTAGTAGCGGGCGGCGATTTCATCCAGGGCGCTCATCATCAGGCTGCTGGCGACGCCAAACTGCTCAAACTGGTCGCCATTGGTGTACTGCCCCACGTCCCACTCGTTGTAGGCGCGGAATACCAGGCTCATGATCAGCTCGAAATGCTGCCGGGCTTGTTGCAACTCGTCAAGCTCCTGAAGGATGATCTGGTCGGCGGTGGGGATGCCGGCGGTGCTGAAGCGGTAGTCGGTGGCGTCTACCAGGAATTCGTTGCCGAAGACGAGGTGGTCGTTGATGATCTCGCTGGCGGCTGCCAGCACCCCCTGGCCGCCAGCCTGTCGCACGTTGAACGCTTCCCCGCGAGCCGGGTCGAAGGTTTCGGCCGGCCAGTTTACGGCCGTCTGATACAGCGCGGCCGTATCCAGCAAATCGTTGCGAATGTGCGTGGGCCGGTTTTCCGGGCAGTAGCCATTTGCATCAATCTGGTCATAGTCGGCGCAGAAGTCGTAATACCATTCGCCATCGTTGAAGTTAGAGTAGTTTTGCAGCGCCGCCACCGGGTTGTCGGCCGGCAAAAGCTGCAGGTGATCCAGGCGGAAGGAAATGCCGCCGGCTAACAGCACATCCGCCTCGGCCAGCACGTCCAGGATGTTAGCTTCATAAGCGCCCATGTCCACGGTGGGGGTGATGACGGTGAAGCCGATGAGGCGGGAACGACCGCTCAAGTCATAGGGTACTGTTTCTGTGAGTACGCCGTCGCCATCCAGGTCGTCAGCGTCGGCGGGCAGGGCGTTGTTGTTCCCGGCGTCTTTAACGGGGGAGGTATGGCGCAAGCGCACGTCATCGTCCAGCGTGCCGGGGATGTTGTCCGCCCCGTCCGCATCGTAAAAGACCGGGTCGGCGTCCAGGTTGCTGACGCCGGGCCAACCGTTCTGCACGTCGCTGTAGGTGACATTGACGATGTTCCCGTTGTAAATTTGTGTGCCGGATATCGCTGCCGTGTTACCCCAAAAGAGGCTGTTGCTTACGGTGGGAGCGCCGCTGGCATTGTACAACCCGCCACCCTCATCAGCTCCGTTTTGGCTGAAAGTGACGTTGATCAGGGTAGGTGAGCCGCTGTCGTTGTAGATGCCGCCGCCTTGATTGACGGCCGTGTTGCCGCTGAATGTCACATTGGTCAACGACGGGCTGCCTGCCAGGTACATGCCGCCGCCGTCCATGGCGGCGTTGCCGATAAAAGCCAGATTGCGCAGCGTCGGGCTGCCGGCTGCCAGGTACAAACCACCGCCTCGGCCGTCGGCCGCGCTGCCGTCCGCGTTGCCGCCGGTGATGATGAAACCGTCTAAAACGGTTCCGCCTCCGGCCAGGTTGGCGCTGACGACGTGGTAAACGTTGTCAGCCGAATTGTTGGGCGTGCCAATGTCGCCGCTGAGGATGGTGGGATGCGCGCCCCAATCCCGCTGGCTGCGATACACTTCGTTCCCGGCAAATCCGCCGTGCAGAGAGACGCCGTCTGCCAAAGCAAATGTGGCGGTGCGGGTGAGGGTGTCGGTAGGTTTGTAGACCCCCTCTGCCACCCAGATTTCTTCGCCGCTTCCGGCCACGCTCAGGGCATCCTGGAGGTCGGTGTAGGCAGTCGTCCAGGAACGGCCGTTGCGGATGGGGCCGGGCGCGTTTTGGGCGACGAAAAGGAGGCCGGGAATATGGGTCTGGACGGTGGCGCTGTTGTTGGCCGGGTTGCTGTCGCGGGAGGTGGCGGTGATGACGGCCGTGTTCAAAAAGCGCGGTTCATTAGCGATGCCGGTGATGGTGATCACCCCGGTTTGTCCGGCAGCCAGCGTGCCCACCTGCCAGACGTGGCCGGGGGAAGCGCCGGTATCAGAGATGGGCGCGCCGCTGCTGCTGACGGTGACGCTGAGCAGGCTGCTGGGCAGGATGTCGGTGATGACCACGCCCACCGCTTGCGCGCCCAGAGCGCCGAATTCGATGGTGTAGGTCAGCGGCTGGCCCAGCGTCAGCGCGCCGGTGGGAACCATCGTTTTGCGGATGTACAGATCGGTGGCCGGCGCGCCGGTGCGCAGGTCGGCCTCCTGCGCCTGAGCCTGGAATCGCCGCCAAGGCGTGTGGCTGTAGAAGGGCGAGTCGAATAAAGCCCGCGCCCGCCAGCGGTAGAGGCTGTTTTTTTCCAATCCTTGAATTACTTTTGACAGATTGATAAGACCGTTTTCATCTGTCGGCGTCCACTGGGCCGAGGTGATGTCGCGGCAGGCGGCATCGCCGAAGGGGAGGCCGGCCAGGCACGCCTGCACCTGCAGTTTGGCCCGGCCGCGCCCCATTGGGTTGGCCGTTTGCAGGGAAACGACAAAGCTGTTTGGTTCGTAGGTGGCGTTCCAGGGATGGACGGACAGGCTGCTGCCATCGTTGCGCAGTTGTTGGGTTAGCGACGGCCGTCCGCCGCCGTTGTTGCCCTGGTACAGATAAGCTTTGCCTGTAGAGGTGTTTAGGTCTGGCGCGCCAACCAGGACATCGGCATAGCCATCTCCATTGGTATCCCCGGCTGCGGCTACAGTGATGCCAAAATTACTCCCCGGAGATTCTCCTGTATAAATCCTGGCGGGAGTCGGCTCTATTCCCAATGCGGCCCCCCGGTACACATAGGTTTTGCCATTGGAACTATTAGTTGGTGCGCCGATGATGACATCGGCGTAGCCATCGCCATTAACATCCCCGGCGGCGCTGACCGAAAAGCCAAAATTGCCCACACCGGTCAACCGCGAAAAGGGTACATCGAGGCCCAGAGGGGAGCCGTGGTAGATGTATACTTTGTTGGCGCTATAAGCGGCGCCCACAATCACATCGGCATAGCCATCCCCATTCACATCCCCGGCGGTGTCCAGAGACCATCCAAAATAATCGCCTGCACTTTCGCCTGTGGCCATCCAATCGGCGGTGGCGGCAGGCCCGCTGGAAGAGCCGTAGTAGAGGGATACTTTGCCGGTATTAAGGCCGCCTTCGTCATCCTCCGGCGCGCCGATCAGAATGTCGGCGTAGCCATCGCCGTTAATGTCCCCGGCGCCGGCAAAAGATTGTCCTAATACTGAATCCGGTTGCCCTGTGGCCGTCCACTCGGAGAACACCGGGCCGGTAGATGATCCATAATACAAATACACCCTACCGAGGGGTGGGTCAGCCGACTGGTATGGCCCAAAAGGGTACACCGTTGCCCCGACCAGGAAATCGGCGTACCCATCGCCGTTCACATCGCCGGCGGGTGACACGTGGATGCCAAACTGATTGTAGTAAGCTTCCCCCCTTGCCTGCCAATCCGCACTGGCAGCCGGGCCGGTGGGCGAACCATAGTAAAGGTGTACTGCACCGGGACTTGCGTATGGCCATACATTCTCTTTTGGCGACCCCACCAGAATGTCGGCGTAGCCATCTCCGTTGACGTCCCCGGCTATGCTGACGGCGTATCCGAACCAATCACCATTATATGAGCCAGCGGCCGTCCAGTTCGCCGAGGCAGCCGGGCCGGTGGGCAAACCATAGTACAGATACGCCTTGCCGGCATCGGAACCGCCATCATCATTATACGGCGCGCCGATCAGAATGTCGGTGTAGCCGTCGCCGTTCACGTCTCCGGCGCTTATCGAATAACTGAATTTATCTTGGCTTGTTTCGCCACCCGGGTACCAGACGGCCGTCCCGTTCAACCCATCGCCCCTGCCGTGATAGACGGTGACCCGGCCGGCGTTAGCCATGGCGGGGAGGTCGTAACCAGGCGCGCCGGCTACGATGTCGCTGTAGCCGTCACCGTTCACATCCCCCGCTGTGCCCACCGCCCAGCCCAGCCGGTCTCCCGTGCGTTCGGCAGGCGCGCTCCAGGCGGCAGTTCCGCCAATTCCTCCCGCCGAACCGTGGTAAATGTAAATGCCGGGAGTTGTGCCATGCGGCCCGGCCAGACCCAAAACGATGTCGCTGTAGCCGTCTCCGTTGATGTCTCCGGCCGTGCCAACCGCCCCGTTTCCACTTAGCCCGTCAAGCATGACGCCTGTTGAGTTAATCCCCAGCCCTGAAGCGGCGCCATAATAGACGTATACATTGTAGGAAGATAAACCGCTTGAACCATTGCCAAAGGCGCCAATGATGACATCGCTGTAGCCATCACCGTTCGTGTCCCCCGCGGCGGCCACATCGCCACCAAAATTATGATAATTCACTGCCCCAATCGCTGTCCAGTCCGCCTGACTGCTCAAGCCCCCGGCTGAACCGTGGAAAGCATAGACTTTGCCTGCATCGGCTGCGCCAACATGGGGCGCGCCGACGATCACATCGGCGTAGCCATCGCCGTTGACGTCTCCGGCGGTGGCAACAGCATGGCCGAAGCGGTCGCCGCTGGCTTCACCCGTTGCCGTCCAATCCGGCATGGTCCGCGGCCCGTCGGCCGTGCCGTAGAATAACACGGTCTGGCCATATGCACTTCCGGCGGGGTATCCGGGCGCGCCGATGATCAGGTCGGCGAAGCCATCGCCGTTCACGTCGCCAGCGGCGCCGAGGTCATAGCCGAACTCATCGCGGGCATACTGTCCCCCGGCCGTCCAATCCGGGGCAGTTCCCGGCCCGGTGGCGGAACCGTAAAAGAGATAGACTTTTCCCGCGTCCACTTGCCCGTTGGTTTTGTGGGCGGGCGCGCCGATCAGGATGTCATCATAGCCGTCGTCGTTAATATCCCCGGCCGCGCCTAGCGAGAAAGCGAAATGGTCTCCGAAGGCTTCGCTTGCAGCCGACCAGCCGGCGGTCGCGCTCAGGCCCAGCGATGAGCCGTAATAGAGGTAAGCTTTGCCGGCGTCGTTCCCGTTGTCATCATTATAGGGCGCGCCGATGAGGACGTCAGCGTAACCGTCGCCGTTGACGTCCCCGGCGGCGGCTACAGCCTGGCCAAAGTTATCGCTGGCGTTTTCACCCGCGGCGTCCCAATCCTGGAGGGTCTCCACGCCCAGGTACGGGCCGAGGTAGAGGTAAGCCTTGCCCGCGTCAATGCCATTGGAGTCAGAGCCATGCGCGCCGACGATGACGTCATCGAAGCCGTCGCCGTTAACGTCCCCGGCAGTGCCCACAGAGAAGCCATAGTAGTCGCCGTCAGCTTCACCTACGGTGGTCCAGGCGGCGGTTTCACCAAGTCCCTCTGCCGAGCCGCGATAGAGGTAAACCCTGCCCGGGCCGGTGTTACTTGAATCATCGCGCGACGCGCCGACGATGACATCCGCGTAGCCGTCGCCGTTGACGTCCCCCGCCGCGCCTAAAGAGCGGCCGAAGCGATCCCAGGAATTTTCCCCGCTGACCGTCCAGTTAGGGGAGGCGGCCAGCCCGTTGGCCGCTCCGTGGTAGAGGTAAGCCTTGCCCGAGTCAATGCCATTGGAGTTAGAGCCAAATGCGCCGATGATGACGTCATCGAAACCGTCGCCGTTCACGTCCCCGGCCGTGCCCACAGAGTAGCCGAAGTAATCGTAGACTTTTTCCCCGCCAGCCGTCCAGTTAGGGAAGTTGCCCGGCCCGTTGGCCGATCCGAGGTAGAGGTAAGCCCTGCCCGAATTAATGCCATTGGAGTTAGAGCCGTGCGCGCCGATGATGATGTCGGCGTATCCGTCGCCGTTCACATCCCCGGCCGTGCCCACCGCAACCCCATAGTAATCGCTGGCAGCATTACCGCGGCCGGTCCAGGCGGCTGCCGCGTTCAGTCCCCCCGGCGCACCGTAGTAGAGGTAAACCTTACCTGCGTCGGCGCCATTGGAGTCAGAGCCATGCGCGCCGACGATGACGTCATCGAAGCCGTCGCCGTTCACGTCCCCGGCCGTGCCCACAGAGTAGCCATAGAGGTCGCCGGCAGCTTCGCCGGAAATAATCGAGGGGGAGGAGTTATTCAGGCCCGATGCCGAGCCATCGAAGATATAGACCCTGCCCGTGTTACTCGAAACATACGGCTCGCCAATGATGATATCATCGAAGCCGTCGCCGTTCACGTCCCCCGCCGCGCCCACAGACCGGCCATAATTGCCGTTCGCATTCTGACCATAAGGATACTCCCAATCGGCGGTCGCGCTCAGCCCCCCGGGCGATCCATGGTAAACGTAAACCGTGCCCGCGTTGAGTTGCGCGCCATCATCCCATCCAGGCGCGCCGACGATGACGTCCGTGTAACCGTCGCCGTTTACGTCCCCCGCGGCGCCCACGGAAAGGCCAAACAAATCACCGGTATTTTCGCCGACGGCCGTCCAGCCAGGGGTGACGATCAGCGGATCAATGGTGAGGGGGTAGACGGCCGTAGTATCATCAATCAGGATGGAAATTTGAGATGGTGATAGAGATAGAGAGGCGGGTAACTCCTTCCCACTGCTGTCGGTGACGTACAGGTCGGCGTAGCGGAGGACGGAGACGTTGCCGCCGGGCAGATAGAAGTCGAGTGTCTGGCCGTCGCGGCTCAGTTGGGGAACCAGGTCGGTGGTCAGGGTGAGTTCCAGGGTGAGGGGAACGGCCGTTTCTCTCGACTCCAATTTTCTGCCGTCCGGTGGCGTGGGCAGGGTAAAACCATGCTCCAGGCCGCGTTCACTGTTCAAATACCATTCGGTGAGGCCGTTGTGGAGATACTCAATTCGGTCCGCGTCAGCCAGCATCCTCGTGGGCGGCGCGGTGGGGACGATGTTTCCCTGGTAGCCGTAGCTGCTGAGGGAGAGGCTCCACTGCCACGATGGCGGTTCGGGTGGCGGCGCGGCCGCTGGTGAACCGTCGTCGGCGATCGCCCTGCCGGCCGGGTCGGCGATGGGCCGGCCGGGAGTCAGGGTGAGGCCGCCGGCGGTGAAGGTGAAATCGAGGTTTTGGGCCGGGTTGTATCCGCGGTAGGCGTCGCCGCTGCCGGCGGCCGGGTCTGGGGTGAGGGCGTACATATCCTGGCGGATCTGCGCCTGTACGGCTGTCCACCAATCCTCAGACACGCCGGGTACCTGGGCGATCTCGTCGGGAAGACGGCCGTTCCCCGCTTCGACCAGTGTGGGATCGTCGGCATGATTGGCGCTGTTGTTGGCGGTTAGGGGTGTTGTGGCCGCGGCTTGCAGCCGGGAAGTCGTGCCCAGAATCAACATGGCTATCATTGCCAGAACAACGGCTCCACTTGCCAGCGTGGTTTGCCAGACAAAATTCATTCTACTGTTCATGATAAACCCCCGATTTCAATAGATCGAAATTTGATTCGGCACGTTGCTAACGAATGATGCAGATTAGAAAAGGCTTTCCGTACAATTCGTGTATTCGTGTCGAATAATTCGATCGGCCGAGTGTGAACCGTAATCTTTTCTAAATTGTACAAATGGATTAGGTCTTGAGAGCTATGGCTGACCCGTAGAGATGCTCTCCAGATCGCGTCCCGGCTTCCCCCAATTATTTACCTAAATTTCGCCCGAAATAGTGACTCGTTGCTTGTCCAGGGCGAAGATAATGGAAAAAAGTGATAGGCTTACCTGTATTAAAAACAAAAAAACATCTACAGGAGGCCTATCACGATGAACAAGTCTATCATTATCAGCGAAAAGGTTAAGCAGCACTTCACTGCTCGGGCCACGTTGGCGGCGTTGGGCGTGAAGCTTCGAAAGCGGAAGGTGTTTGCACCGGTGATGCAGAAGGTCAAAATCAAGCAAAAGACGGTCAAATTCACGCCAACCGAGAAGTTGATGGATGCCATGATTGCTATTCTGGCCGGCGCACATGGCCTGGTCGAAATCAACAAGCGAGTGCGGCCAGACCGGGGTTTGCAGGCTGCATTTGGGCGAGCGGGATGCGCCGAACAATCGGTGGTACAAGATACGCTGGACGCCTGCAACAAGGAAAATGTTGAGCAGATGCAAGAATCGCTGAATCTGATCTACCGCCGACACAGCCAAGGCTATCGTCACAAATACAAAAAGGCGTGGCAGTTGTTGGATGCGGATATGACCGGACGCCCCTGCGGGAAGAAAGCTGCCTTTGCCACCAAAGGCTATTTCGCCAAGCAGCGCAACCGGCGTGGTCGCCAGGAAGGGTATCTGATCGCTACGCGCTACGAGGAAATCGTGGCCAAGCAGCTTTTCGATGGCAAAACCCAATTGACGAAAGCTTTGCGTCCCCTGGTCGAAGCTGCGGAAAAAACCTTGGGGCTGGACCAGGATGAAGATAAGCGTCAGCGCACGATTCTGCGGGTGGATTCGGGGGGCGGCAGCGTTGATGACATCAACTGGGTTTTGCAACACGGCTACCAGTTTCACGGCAAAGACTATTCGGGAACGCGGGCGCAGAAGTTGGCCGAGAGCGTGGTCGAATGGTTTGACGATCCACACTCTCCAGAACGCCAGGTAGGTTGGGTGACTGCTGAAGCGGATATCTACTGTCGCCCGGTGAAACGCATTGCCGTCCGTTGCCGCAAGAACAATGGGCAATGGGGGGTCGGCGTACTCATTTCGACCTTGTCTTCCTCGGATGTATTGCAATTGACCGGTCAACCGGTTGTCAAAACCAGCGACCCCCTGGCGGTCTTGCTGGCCTATGTTTACTTCTATGACCAAAGAGGTGGCGGGGTCGAGACTGAAATCAAGGAAGATAAGCAAGGTCTGGGGACCTCCAAACGAAACAAGAAACGTTTTGAGGCTCAGTATATGCTGACGCTTTTGGAAGCTCTGGCTCACAATATCTTGGTCTGGGCACGCCGTTGGTTGACCCCGCTGTGTCCCAAGGTGTCCCAATTTGGCATGCTCCGTTTGGTGCGGGATGCTTTTCATATGAATGGTTTGGTTGTTTTTCACCAGGCCTCTCATGTTGTGCAAATCGTTTTCAACCAGGCTGACCCTTTGGCTGAAGAGTTGCAGTCTGGTTTTGCTGCCCTACTCGCCCATGAGCAAGTTGCCGTTACTTTGGGCGAAACTTAGGTAGGTAAGAAATGTCCACCATACCAAACAGTGCCACCATGTGGAAATTGTCCATCGTGAAGATAAGTACAGTCAGGGTATTATTAAGGTGATTTGAGGCACAAGCAATGGGTTTCCCAACCTAACACCTTGACGCACAATCCGATTTTCTGGTGTCGAACGTGGCAGGCTCTGTATTGCTAAACAATCTAGCGTTTGTATATTTGGTGCATTAATTGAGACGTGTTTCATGTCAATGGGTTGGTTGTGCTGGGTGTAATTCGTACTATTGTTACTTACTCTTGTCGACTTCCTTGTAGTCTTAACCATAGATGCTCTACACTAACAATTGCTGCCAGCTTATTATAATGTCGATTTGGTCGAAAGATAAGAATCAGACTCGGAATACCAAACGTTTCAGTTACGAGGCGTGCCTAAAATATATTGAGGGGAAGATGGAATGACTGTTCCAGGGTACACTAAAATAGTCACGTTCGGTGGTATACAACAGGCCTCTGGAGTGTTTATTGCCGAAAGCACAGGACCAGAATACATTGTCGAACATTTGAACCTTAATCCTCTACCAAAAGGTGTTATTTGCATAAGCGGCGGAGCTAAAGAATTCCCTCGACAGATTGTTAAACCGACGGTTAACTTGATTAGGGAGGCCATTGTACCTACAGCGTATGATCGTGATCTGTTAATCATTGACGGTGGCACGAAAGCTGGTGTAATGGAAATCATCGGGAATGAATTTGGGAGGGCCAGAGAATCACGTTTGGGCGATCCAATTTTTTTAGGAAAAACACAAGACAACTTAAATGATACCCCACAAGAATCCCGTTTACCCATGTTGATGGGATTTGTTCCAGAGCGTCGAGTTCATCACGGTAAAACAAAACGCTCACCACAAGAGAAATATGCCGATCTTGACCCTAATCATACACATTTTGTTCTAGTTCTCGGTGTCAAAGATTGGGGAGAGGAGGTCGAATATATGTTCTCGTTTATCGATTACCTTGCTGGTATGAAACACCTGCCAGTTCTAAATATCATCGCTAATGGTGGTCGAATAACTATCAAAGAAGCCTATCACGCTGTTCAACAAGGGCGCCCATTAGTTATTCTGGAAGGCAGCGAAAGGGCGACTGAGCTGATTATCGCGGCTTTGGACAGAATACCACAAAATGAATTAAGAAAGCTTTTACTGAAATTGAACATTGCACAAGATGATAAGCACATCAGTGAGTGTTTGACTTGGCTCAAAGCAATTGCCGATTACGATCAGGGTCAAGGAGAAGTCACCCGCTTTGACCTTTTATCACAGGAACCCGAAGAATTCAAACAAATTATCCTCTCTCGGTTAACCTAAGGAATGACGAGCCAATAAGTTGAACATTTTCTACCGCAAAGGACGCCAAGAGCGTAAAGTTTTCTCCTTCATTTTCTTTGCGCTCTCTGCGCTCTTTGCGGTTAATTGCTCAAGTTGATAAATTATCGTTCCTAAGTAATCATCCAGAAGTTAGTTTCCGCCAAGGCTAGTTCATTCTTGGAGAATGAACCAATCTGAAAAAGGGAAGTTTTTTGGACGCTTACTAAGTAAAAAACTTTGAAACCAAGTATTTTTTGACAGAAATAATTCTTGATTTCTAGTTGATTTCACTTTAAGAATGTATTTGACATCTTATTACTGGAGGGTTTGTTATGGAAAATCATTCCTTGGAGACACCACGCACGCTTTTAGCTTATTATAGCCACAGCTATCGTCCCAGTGAAAAGGAAATCAATCTGTTTTTCTGGGAGCTGCTAAGTAAACACAATCTTTACTTTACCGTTGATGCTGAACAAGGCAGTAAGCAGCCAATGGATATTTCTTATCTGGAATGGATGATGCAGCGTAGCGCTTGTTTTGTGGCCGTTATTCCACGGCGCGAAAATGCACCTCCATACAATTGTTCACCTTATCAGGTTTTCGAAAACAGTCTGGCTATTCGAGCAAAAAAACCACGGCTGATTTTTGTCGAAGAAGGTTTAGATGAAACAATTTTTGTCGTTCAGCCTTATGAAGTATGCTCTTTTCGACGACGATGGGAGTGGCTAGAGGAGGATACCGGCAAATTCATTGAGTATGCCAACCGACTTGCTCAACAGACCCATGCAATTACCATGCCGAATATGGGATTAATAAAACCAGTTGGTCTATTGGCCGATATAACTCAAGGAACGGCCTACCGCTCGGAAACTATTAGGAAAATTCGCCAGTGTGTACGAAAACAAGGGTATTGGTTTCACACTATCAATCCGACTGATTTTGAACAAGACTTCCTGTTTATTCGAGAGGTTGAAAGGTATAGTGTTTTAATAATCGAAGTACGTCAACCTTATTTCGCGCCAGAATTATTGGGTTTAGCTCATGGTCGGTGTATACCTACTATCCGCATTTGCCACTTGGCAGATGAAGAAAAAGCACAGGAAGTTGCTGCTTGGATGCACTTAACCGCGGATGAAGACAGTTGGAAAGATATGGAAAATAACGCCCTGCCAATTATTCTCAGTAAATACCAGATTGATGACAAAATGGAACCAGTTATCTTTTGGCGACAACCGGACGAGTTGGTCCAAAAGATTGGTCAGAGGCTACAAAAGATCACTGAAAGACGAGTTGATCTTATTTCGGAACAAGAAGCCCGTAAATATTTTCTGAGCATTGGTCGTCTGCCTGGAAAAGTATTCATTAGCAATGCCAATGCGAAAAACGACTTTGTCTATGGATTAAAGGAGAAATTACAACACCAAGCTGTCAACTGGTTCCATTACAAAGACAAGGATGCGATTGCTGTTGGCTCGGATGACTGGCTCGCCGAGATCATTCTGGAAATTAGAAATTCGGTGGTTTTCGTTGCCCTGGTTGACAATGATTATCAAAGTAGTGAGTGGTGTATGGCTGAATTGGATGAGGCTTACAAACTGTTTAGCTTGGGGCAAGTAGAAGTTCATGTTTACGTACTAGATCCAAGTATATCGCTGCCCCAGCAACTCTCAAAAATGCAAGTTGAATTTATCGAAAATCTTGAGGAACCAGAACAAATCAGACGGATTGTCGAGAACACGGTTGCGTTTTTAGAAACAGGTAAGCAAGTGCGTTTACGGCCTCGCGATGAGAACCGGGTTCTCAAGTTATTGGCTAAGCTACCTTTTTTTAACTCACCAAACGAGCGAAAAATGTTGTTGAAAGACGCTGCTTTACCGGACAGACTGGTAAGCCTAGCACCAATTGAAGCTACCAATAATATGGTTGCGGTAACCGAAATTGTAAATTACTTAGCAAAACAGGAATCTGAATTAGGTCCGCATGTAAAGGCATTAGGCCTTCTCCTTAGCCATATAATGGGTTTTGTAAATTCTGTTGAAGAACAGGAATTCCTGGCTGGTATCATTCGTGGCTACAGGCTAATGCCTGACATTAGACTCCAATTAGAGACAAAGTCACCTTTGTGTGAATTGGGTCTGGCTTATACCCATGATCGTAAAGAGGTAGGTACATTCAATGGTATTGAAGGCAGTCACCCAATTAATCTCAACTGGACATTCGGCGAATTGAGTGTTGATATGTACACTTCAGTTACTAATCTGACTGTTAAACAAAAGGACTGGCAGAAATTACTTCAGGAAATTGGTAGGAACATATCGAGTCAACAGGCATTGGCAGATTTTATGCATAAGTACGAAGAATTATGGGTGGAGCAGAGTGTACCGAACGACCACGTAGGATTCTGTTTCGCCACAGATGTGTCTGGACTCCGAATTCCGTTTGAATGGGCAATTTTTGATGATCGGCGTTATCCAGTTTGTTTAAGTCACCCTATCCGACGGTTTCTCTTGGGGCAAGGCCAACCCCGCCCGACCTTGTATAAATTATTGACGGGCGATCTAGCGGTTCCTTTACGTGTTTTATTGGTGGCTTCGAACACTGGGGATATATGGGAGGTGGAAGAGGAAATAAATGAGCTTTTCAAGATGTTTAAATCGCTGTTTAAACAAGTAGGTTGGCCGGAGAGTAACATCTGTCGATTAGATTCGAAAACAGCAACACCTGAGCGGATAAAAGCAGAAATTCTTAGCGGACACTATCATTTATTCCACTTTGCAGGCCATAGTGGACATGATCGGAAAGGGAAACCAATTCTCCAAGTTTACAAAAATGGAGACATGAAGAATGTATCCAATATTTCTGCTCCTATGTTGCGGCGCTGGCTCAGTGATTCAAATATTCGCTTTGTCTACTTAAGTAGTTGCCGTAGTGCTTCTTCAAGTGAGTCTGAGTTAAGTAGCACTATTCGATATTTCGAAAGTTTAGGCCAAGCGGTTATCGAAGCTGGTGTGCCTGAGCTTATTAGTTTTATTTGGCCAATCGAAGACAAGCACAGTAAAGTTTTAGCCAGCCGCTTCTACAATAAGTATTTGCGAAGTTTTGATAGTATGCGAGCACTTTACGAGGCTCGGCGTACATTTGACGAAGAAAACCGCATATGGGCCGCACCAATTCTGATCAAACAGGAAGATTCAGGAATAGCAGGAATTAAATATAAATGAGGGCATTGCCAACCGAATTCATCATCTTTTTCATGATCTGCCAGCACTTGAGCGGCAACTAGCACGCAAAGTCTTTGAAATCGACCAAGAAATTGATTATAAACAACGAGAACGATGTAAAAAACGTGCAGTTGCAACTAATCGGGATGACGATCTCCAACGCAAATTGCAGTTATTACAGCAGCGAAACCAGCTTATAGCTGAAAGGTCAAGCATTGCCAAATTGAATCGCGGTTGGCCGCTCGACGAGAGCGATTATATATCTCTGGAAGCGCTGGTCGATGAATCAATGCCATTTCTTGTTGTTCGAAACGGAAGTTTCATGTTGCCCGACGATTGGAACCATTTTGCAGTTCATCAACCTTGAATTGAAAAAACGATCACATCTGTCGGACGTATAGCCATTATAAGGAGTCCTTATATATATTGGTACAATTACGCTTTACGCTTGAGAGAAGTGTATATTTGCAAAGAGGTTATTTGATTTGAAAAAATGGCAATTATGGTTGGGGCTGCTGGTCAGCGCCTTTTTTATCTGGCTGGCGCTGCGCGGCTTGAAGCTGGGCGACGTGTGGGATTCCATGCGCAGCGCCAACTACATCTGGATTATTCCCGGCATTCTGGTCTATTTTTTGGCGGTGTGGGCCCGGACGTGGCGCTGGGATTATATGTTACGGCCGTTAAAACACATCCCCCTGGTGCGGCTGTTCCCCGTCGTCGTCATCGGCTACATGGGCAACAACGTCTACCCCTTCCGCGCCGGGGAACTGCTGCGCTCCTTCGTTCTGCGCGAGCGGGAAGCCGTGCCCATGAGCGGCAGTCTGGCCACCATCATCGTCGAGCGCGTCTTTGACGGGCTGGTGATGCTCATGTTTGTCTTTGTCGCCCTGCCCTTCACCCCCATACCGGGCGATAACGGCGCTATCCGCCAACTGGTCATCGTGGCCAGCGTCGCTTTTTTTGCCGCCCTGATTGTCTTCTTTGTGATGGCCGCTTTTCCCAAAAAGTTTTATGGTCTGGCCGAAGCCATCAGTTATAAACTGCTGCCTAATCGCATCCACCACCCCTTGCTGGACTTTTTGCAGCGGTTTTTGGACGGGTTGGCTTCCCTGCGCAGTTTCCGCAGCGTGATGATGATCTTTTTCACCTCCGTTGTTATCTGGCTGCTGGAGACGGTGAAATACTGGTTTGTGATGCACGCTTTTGACTTTGAAGTGTCCTTTTTTGCCCTGATGCTGATGAACGGCGTGGTCAATCTGGCGACGACGCTACCCTCGGCCCCTGGCTACATCGGCACGTTTGACGGCCCCGGTATTGCCGTCCTGGTGCTGTACGGCGTACCGCAGGAAGTCGCTACAGCGTACACACTCGTTTTGCACGCCGCGCTTTGGCTGCCGATAACATTGCTGGGTGGCTATTACATGCTGCGGGCCGGTATGCGTTGGGCTGATTTTGGCCGGGCGACACAAATTTCTGAAAATGAGGCGGTTCTTTGACGATGAAAATTGCTATTGTAGGCGCGGGTTTGGCCGGGCTGTCGGCTGCGTATGATTTGCTGGCCGCCGGTCACGAAGTAACGTTATGTGAAGCTGACGAGCAAACGGGCGGTCTGGCTACCGGCTTCCGGGATGAAAATTGGGAGTGGCCGCTGGAAAAATTTTACCATCACATTTTCCAGTCGGACAAGGCGATTATTCAGCTTGTAGATGAAGTAGGTATGGGTGACGCTCTGTTTTTTCCGCGACCCACCACATCGGTCATGTACCAGGGCAAAATCGTGCCCTTTGATTCGCCGCAGCGCTGGATCACGTTTCCCGGCTTCAATATGCTGGACGTAGCCCGCTTTGGCACAGTGAGCGC
>JAJRVV010000154.1 GCA_024277135.1 Chloroflexota bacterium
CAAACCGAGCGCGTCGCGGGCGGCCAGCGCGTACAGCGCCAGTTGAATCCGTTTGCCCTCAGCCAACGTCCCGGCAGCGATGGGGGTGTGGCTGCTTTTGTAATCAATGATGCGTAAACGGCCGTTTTCATCCACGTCCACTCGGTCAATATACCCCCGCAGACGCAGCGCTCGGCCCTGGTCGTCGGCCAATTCCAACGGCGGCGCTTCCTGCAACCCAAAGGGCGGTTCCATTGCTAATGGCCGCCACCCGTCCGAGGCATCGTCCAGCGCCTTGACCGTATTCAGCAGAATGCCTGTCAGTTCTTCGCGTTGGCGCTGCCACAGCGGCGTGGGCCGAAATCCATACGTCTCCGGGGCGGCGTCAAATTGGTGGCGAGCCATTTCTGGCAGTATGTCGCTGGCTGATTCCCCGGTTTCGGCCGTCCGCCGGTATGTTTCTTCCAGAATGGCGTGGTACATGTTGCCTAGTTGGCGCACGTCATACCCGGCGGCCGCCGGTTGGCGGGGATCAAAGCCCAGGGCGTAACCGGCAAAAAAGGAAAAACCGCAGACGGCGTAGCTCTCCAGACGGCTGGCGCTCCACGGCCGTTCCGGGCCATAACGCCGGGCCAATTGCACTCCCAGGCCGGACAAATCTCCTTCATAAAGTCCGCATGCTTGCTTGGCCGTGCGGGCGGCCAGAACAGCGGCGCCGGCCTGCACGTTTTGCCAACCGGCGTACAGCGTAGCGTTTTTGGGCAGATGATTTTGATAGGAAACGGCTAACGGCTCGGCCGTCGGCCGCTCGCCGATTGCGGCCAGGGCGGCCAGAAATTCAGCTTCCGAGGCGGCGTCTGGCGGCGGCGGCAAAGCTGCCGAACGAATGCGTACCGGCTGCGCCTGGCTGTGACGTTGCAACTGCCGCCAATAGGGAGATGGTTCCCACGGTTGGCCATCATCGGCCAGGTAAGCGCGGGTCACCAGCAGTTGACGACGGGCGCGGGTGACGGCTTCGTAAAAGAGAGCAGCCTCGTCGCCCACATCGCGGCCTGCCAGCGCCGCGCCGCGCACGGCTAACATCTCGCGGTCAGGTTCGCGCAGCAGCGGGTCGCGGGGCGGCTGACGCGGAAACTCGCCTTCGCAGAGGCCCAACAAGGCCACAGCCTGGAAGGAAAGACCGCGGGCAGCCAGCGCGGGCGCGGCCAGGAGGGCGCTTTGCTCTTTGGGCGGCGGCAGGCGATACGTAGCCGCTTCTACTGCGCCGCGTAATTCCTGCCAAAAATGGCGGTAGGAGGCGAGAGACTGGGAAATTGGAGATGGGAAGATTGCCGACTCGGCAAAAACCAAGCTGCGCAGCGTGTCCTTCAGTCGCTGCAAAGCGGCTGCGTCCCGTTCGGCGGTAGGCAATGGATGTCCGTCTGGTCCGTAGCGGGACTGAGCAACCACGCCCAGGCTGGCTCCTAACCGCCACGGCTGCCGGGGTGAGGCCAACGCTGGATCATCGCCTATCAACGTCTCTAACCAGCGGACATAATCGCGTATTGTGGCTTGCGGTTCAGGTTGCAACTTATTGACAAAGGCGTCAAATTTCCGGCGTAAGGCTGCCGCCTGGGAGCCGCGCGGGGCGGTGAGGACGGCCGTTTCCCCCAACGTCTCCTCAACAGCGCGGCTCTCATCCACCGGAGATGAAACCTTAGCCAGCCGGTCTAAAGCCTCATGCCACTGGTCCAGTCCGGCGATGATTTGGCCTTCACGGGCGACGGCGGCCAGCAAATCGGCATCGGCGGGGGTGATTTGCTGGTTAGACCAATCAAAATAAGGGCTGCGCCACGCTTCCAGCAGCAGGCGGCGGGGCCAGTTCAGGCGGGGCAGGGTCAGTAAATCAAGCAGGGCGGCCACGGCCGGGTTTTGATGCAGCCATGTACCCTGGGTTACATTTAGCGGCAGGCCAAATTCGGCCGCTGTTTCGATCAAAAACGGCCGGTACGATTCCAAATCACGGGCCAAAACCGCCAACTGATCTAAAGGCACATCGTCGTAAACGCTGCGCTGCTTCAACCAGCGCAACGCCGCCCGCACTTCCTGGGCGCGATTGGGCAGTTCCAGCAGCGTCAATGCGTTATCGATTGGGGGCGGGGGCAGGGCGGCTGGCTTGAATAAGACGGCTTCCAGGTGGGCGAGGGGCGATGCGAGGTGAACGGCCGTATCGGGCAATGGCTCTGCCGAAGTTTGCAGGGTCGCTTCCAGGTCGGTGCGGACGCGGGCAAAACGGCGGTGGGCCAGCCGGGGCGAGGTATCTCCGGTGAGAGTGATTATCGTTTTCTGAGCTTGCCGGGACAGGGAGCCGAGGATGGTTAATTGAGTGGGGTTGAATTCGTCAAAACCGTCTACGACCAGCAGCCGCCAATCGGCGCACAGGCTGGGCTGTTCTTCCAGGGCGATGGCCGCCAGCCAGCTCCGGCCTTCGTCGTCGGCCCATTTTGCTTGTTGCAGCCATTGCTGGTATTGGTCGTAAATGAGGGCCAGTTCTTGCAGGCGGGGAGGTTGGTCGGAGACGGCCGTTGTCAATGCATCCGGTTCAATTCTGGCCCGTTTCAGTTCGCGGATGAGGCGGCGCAAAGCGTGGAAGAAGCCGGGTTTGTCCTGGAGGGGGGCGTAGTAGGCGAGACGGCCGTCCGCCGCCAATTCATCCACAATCGCCCGCAGCAGCCGGTGCAAGACC
>JAJRVV010000155.1 GCA_024277135.1 Chloroflexota bacterium
CAAACCGAGCGCGTCGCGGGCGGCCAGCGCGTACAGCGCCAGTTGAATCCGTTTGCCCTCAGCCAACGTCCCGGCAGCGATGGGGGTGTGGCTGCTTTTGTAATCAATGATGCGTAAACGGCCGTTTTCATCCACGTCCACCCGGTCAATGTACCCCCGCAGACGCAGCGTCCGCCCCTGGTTGTCGCTCAGTTCCAATGGCGGTGATTCGTCCAAACCAAAGGGCGGCTCCAGCGCGGCCGGCCGCCATTCATCTGAAGCGGCGTCCAATTCCTTGACTGTATTCAGCAGGATGCGCGTCAATTCTTCGCGCTGACGCTGCCACAGCGGCGTGGGACGAAAACCGTACGTCTCCGGGGCCGCGTCAAATACGCGGAAAGCAATCTCCGGTAGCGCGTCGCCGGCTGATTCCCCTGTCTTGGCCGTCTGCCGGTACGTTTCTTCCAGGATGGCGTGGTACATGTTGCCCAATTGGCGCACATCGTAGCCAGCCGCTGCCGGTTGGCGGGGATCAAAGCCCAAGGCGTAACCGGCAAAAAAGGCAAAGCCGCAGACGGCGTAACTTTCCAGACGGCTGGCGCTCCACGGCCGTTCCGGGCCATAGCGCCGGGCCAACTGCGCCCCCAGTCCGGACAAATCCCCTTCATAAGGGCCGCGCGCCTGGTCGGCCATACGAGCGGCCAGCGCCGCGGCGCCAGCTTGCACGTTTTGCCAACCAGCGTACAGCGTAGAGATTTCGGGCAGATGATCTTGATAGGAAACGGCTAACGGCTCGGCCGTCGGCTGCTCGCCGATTGCGGCCAGGGCTGCCAGAAATTCAGCTTCAGAGGCGGCGTTTGGCGGCGGCAACAAAGCTGCGGAACGAATGCGTACCGGCTCTGCCTGGCTGTGACGTTCCAACTGCCGCCAATAGGGAGACGATTCCCACGGCTGGCCATCGTCGGTCAGGTAAGCGCGGGTCGCCAGCAGCTGCCGGCGGGCACGGGTGACGGCTTCGTAAAAGAGGGCAGCCTCGTCGCCCACATCACGGCCGGCCAGCGCCACGCCCCGTGCGGCCAGCATCTCCCGGTCAGGTTCGCGCAGCAGCGGGTCGCGGAGCGGCTGACGCGGAAACTCGCCTTCGCCCAGGCCGAGCAGGGCCACAGCCTGGAAGGAAAGACCGCGCGCCGCCAGCGCCGGCGCCGCCAAAAGTGCGCCTTGCTGTTTGGGCAGTGGCAGGCGATACGCAGCCGTCTCCACCGCGCCGCGTAATTCCTGCCAGAAATAGCGGTAAGAGATAGGGGCAGCCTCGCCCAGCGCCGATTCGGCGAAGACCAGGCTGCGTAGCGCATCCTTCAGCCGTTGCAGAGCAGCCACGTCCCGTTCGGCCGTAGGCAGCGAGGTTCCATCCAGATCATAGCGGGCCTGATTGACCATGCCCAGGCTGTCTCCCAATTGCCAGGGTTGCCGGGGCGGCGCCAGGGCTGGGTCGTCGCCAATAAGGGACTCCAGCCAGTGGACGTAATGGCGCAGCGTCGCCTGGGGTTCGGGCCGCAGCCGGGTTACAAAGGCGTCTAGTTTCTGTCGTAGAGCCACCGCCTGAGGGCCGCGCGGGGCGGTGAGGACGGCCGTTTCGTCTATCTCTTCAGCAACAACGTCGCCTGCCTTTGCTTCAGGAGACGCTTGAGCCAGCCGGTCTAACGCCTCGTGCCATTGATCCAATCCGGCGATGATCTGGCCTTCGCGGGCGACCGCTGCCAGCAAATCAGCGTCGGCAGGGGTGATATGCTGGTTAGACCAGTCAAAATAAGGGCTGCGCCACGCTTCCAGCAGCAGGCGGCGGGGCCAGTTCAATACGGGCAAAGCCAGCAAATCAAGCAGGGCAGCCACGGCCGGGTTTTGGTGCAGCCAGTCGCCCTGGGCCATTTGCAGCGGCAGGCTAAACTCGACGGCCGTCTCTTCCAGGAAAGGTTGGTACAGTTCCAGGTCGCGGGCCAGCACGGCTAACTGGTCTAACGGTATCCCGTCGTTGATGTGGCGTTGTTTCAGCCAGCGCAGCGCCGCCCGCACTTCCTGGGCGCGATTGGGCAGTTCCAACAGGGTCAAGGCGTCACCGGTGGGGGGCGGAGGCGAGGCGGCTGGCTTGAACAGGGCGGCTTCCAGGTGGGCCAGGGGGGGCGACAGGTGGGGGGACGCACCGGGCAGCGGCGTGACCGTCGTTTGCAAAATTACTTCTAGGGCAGCGCGAGCGCGGGTGAAGCGGTGGTGCGCCATCCGGGGGGACGCGCCGCCGGTGAGGGTGACGATTGTCTCATGCGCCTGCCGGGCCAGATGGGACAGAACGGCCAGTTGGGTGGGATTGAATTCGTCGAAGCCGTCCACGAGCAGCAGCCGCCAATCGGCGCACAAGCCAGGTTGTTCTTCCAGGGCGATGGCCGCCAGCCAGCCCCGGCCTTCGTCGTCGGCCCATTTTTCTTGTTGCAGCCATTGTTGGTATTGGCCGTAGATGAGGGCCAGTTCTTGCAGGCGGGGGCTTTGGTCGGAAACGGCCGTTGTCAACACGTCTGGCTCAATGCGGGCCTGTTTCAGTTCGCGGATGAGGCGGCGCAAAGCGTGGAAGAAGCCGGGTTTGTCCTGGAGGGGGGCGTAGTAGGCGAGACGGCCGTCCGCCGCCAATTCATCCACAATCGCCCGCAGCAGCCGGTGCAAGACCGGTTCATCCAGGCGGGGCAGCGCTTCACCGGCCAGCGCCAGCAGTTCGGCGTACAGCGTGGAAAAGGTGACGACGTGGACGTTGAATGCGCCCCCTTTCCGGGCCAGCCGTCCCCGGAAGGCGCGCACCTGGGCCGCGTCGGGCAGGAGCACCCAGATGGGGGCCAGCCGTTCTTCGCCGCGCGCGGCTTGAATCTGGTCAATGCAGAATTGGGTCTTTCC
>JAJRVV010000156.1 GCA_024277135.1 Chloroflexota bacterium
CCTCGTGCCATTTTTTCACCAGCATGAGTGTAGCCAGATGCCATTAATTGCCAACCTGATACGCTTGTGTCAGGTTAACTTTTCAACAAACAGGAAGGTTTTTCCCTTAACCGGAAAAGTCTATAACAATCAACAGTCAACAGCTAACAGCCAACAACTAACAGCTTTCTGCCACGTAGACTACCCATTCTTCGGCGTCGTAAAGCGGCAGGCCATCCCAGTCGAGAAACGCTGCCACATTGGAAAATCCGGCTTGCCGGAGCAAGTTGGTCATCTCGGCGATGGCGTAGGTTTGGTCGCAAAGCAGAATTTCATCCATCTGGCCTGTTTCCAAATGCAGGATGTGGAACCGCTCCACGGAAACGGCTTCGTCGGCGCGCCAGAATCGTTCGCCCAGGTGTAAAAACGGCGCGTCGCCCCACAAGCCCCGGTCGTCGGTGAACCACCAATTGCTGTCGCTTTTGTCCACCCGCTCTTGATTGAGCAGCTCCAGGCACAGTTTGCCGCCCGGTTTGAGGGAGCGGGCGATGCCGGCCAGGATGGCCTGGGCTTCGGCGCGGGTGAAGACGGCAAGTTGGCCGTAGAGGAGGATGGCGGCGTCAAACACGGCCGTCGGCCAGCCAAACTGACCAATGTCCTGCTGGATGATGATGCACTGGTCGGCCGTTCCGGTGTCGGCGGCCAGCGTTTGCGCGTAGGCGATGGCGGCGGGGCTGAAATCAACGGCCGTCACCCGACACCCTCGTTTCGCCATTTCCGCCATGTAAAAACCGGGGCCGCAGGTGACGTCAAACAGGTGATGGCCCGGCTGCAGTTGCAGCTTTTGCCACAACCAGTTGATTTGAGCGGCGCGTTCGGCCGTTTGCCGGGAAGCGGCCCCATGCGATTCATCCAAATGTTCGCGCAGCATCCGCCGCGAAAAGTCAGGATCATCCCAGGGGAGATTGCCGCCGCTGGCCCAGGGGGACGGCCGTTCCGGCCGGTGGTAAATGCGCCACAAAGCGTGGCTGAGTTTGGCCGCGTAATTTTGGCTCATGGGTATTGACTCTTAAAAATTGCAGGGTAATTTCGCCCATGATTATAACATCCGGTACACTCTTTCAACGAAAAATTTTCTATTGCCCTTTTCCTGCTTTCGGGTAAAACAAAACCATGACCGATATGTTGATTGCTTTGACGGGCTTCGTCATCATAGCCCTAGCCTCAGACCGAATCGGCGATCTATTCGCCAGAATCCATCTCCCCCGCATCAGCGGCTTTTTGTTCCTGGGCATTCTGGCGGGGCCATACGCGCTCAATCTGGTGACAGCCGAATCCGTGAGCAAACTGCGGTTTGTAGATGAAGTGTCGTTAGCCGTCATCGCCTTCGCCGCCGGCAGCGAGCTTTTCATCCCGGAACTGCGCGGCCGTTTCAAAAGCATCGCCTGGATTACGATGGGGAATTCACTCGTTATCCCGGTGATAGGCGGCTTGACGCTGTTTTGGCTGGCGGATAAGGTTCCTTTTATGCAGGAGATGGACGTGAACGGCCGTATCGCTGCCGCCGCCTTAGCCGGAGCCGTGCTGGTGGCTCGTTCCCCCTCATCCGTCATCGCCGTCGTCAGAGAACTGCGCGCCAAAGGCCCCCTGACTCAATCCGCGCTCGGCGTCACCATGGTCACCGACGTCGTGGTCATCATCCTGTTCGCCATCGCCTCCGAATTCGCCGACGCCCTTCTCTCCAACCTCAGCTTCAACCTCACCTTTGCGGCCCTGCTGCTTGGCGAACTGCTGATGTCGTTGGCTGCCGGCTATCTCGTCAGCCTCATCATCAAACTCATTCTGGCGATGCGCGCCGGCCGGACGGTTAAATCCGGCTTGATTTTGCTGGTTGGCTACGCCATCTTCCTGGCTGCAATCGAACTGCGCGACTACAGTCAAGCTTATCTCCCATTTGAAATTTTTCTAGAGCCGCTCCTGGTAGCAATGGTAGGTAGCTTTTTTGCCGCCAATTTCAGCCAATACCGGGCCGAATTCGCCCAAATTCTTCACGACGTCGGCCCGCCGATTTATGTCGCCTTTTTTACGCTGACGGGCGCATCTCTGGCCTTAGATATTTTGGCCGACACCTGGCAAATCGCTTTGATCCTCTTTTTGGTTCGACTGGTCGGCATATTCATCGGATCATTTTCCGGCGGCGTGGCCGCCCGCGAGCCAATGCGTTACAACTGGCTGGTATGGATGACATTTGTCACGCAAGCCGGCGTTGGCTTAGGACTCGCCAAAGAGGTGGCGGTGGAATTCCCCGGTTGGGGGGATGGATTTGCCACCGTCATTATTTCGGTCATTGTCATGAGTCAGGTTGTCGGCCCGCCGCTGATTAAATGGGTGATCAACCGGGTAGGCGAGTCCCGGCACAGGGCGGGCGTACCTGAGTTTGATGGTATCCGCGACGCCGTGATATTTGGCGTGGACGATCAGGCGTTAGCCGTCGCCCGGCAGTTGTTGGCGCATGGCTGGCAGGTAAAATTGGCCTGCCTGGATCAGCGGATCATCCAAACCCTGAATGGGGCGGATGTGCAAGTTTGCCCGATGGCCGGCGTGGACGTGGCTGCGCTGCAGGAAATCGAGTTGGACCGGGCGGATGCGGTGGTAATGATGCTGACCGACGAGGAAAATTACCGCATTTGCGAACTGGTGTACGAGCATTTTGGCATCGAGACAATGGTGGTGCGGTTGAATGATCGGGCCAACTTTGAACGGTTCCATGAACTGGGCGCGTTGATTGTAGAGCCGGGCACAGCCATGGTGAGTTTGCTGGATCAATTTGTGCGTTCGCCCACGGCCGTCTCCCTCCTCCTGGGTATAGAACCAGACCAGGACATGGTGGATGTGGAAGTGCGCGATCCGGCATTGGACGGTGTGGTTCTGCGTGAACTACGGCTGCCGCTGGACACCCTCATCCTTTCCATTCACCGGGACGGCCAAGCCATCGTTTCACACGGGTACACCCGGCTCAAAATGGGGGACAAGGTGACGCTGGTCGGCTCCATGAAAAGCCTGGAAGAAGTGATGCTGCGGTTTGATGCGTGATGGGGAGAACGAAAAACGGGAAGCGAAAAACGTAAGCGGCGGGTTTACAAACTGAACATTAACGCACACGATACATGAAGATGCTATAATCCCGCCAACCATTTCGTTTTACGCTTTAGAAACCATGCCCCTTTTACCTGGTGAACTTCTGCAAAACCGCTACCGCATCGTCAGCCTGCTGGCGGCCGGGTCGTCCGGCGCTACCTACCGCGCCTGGGATTCGGTGGACAGGGCGGACGCAGCCATCAAGGAACATCTGGATAGTTCGCCGGAAGCGCAAAAACTGTTTCGGGCAGAGGCGGATCGGCTGACGCGGCTGCGGCATCCCCAGTTGCCCCAATTCCTCGACCATTTTTGCCTCGATTCAGGCTGTTATCTCGTCAGCCGCTACGTGGACGGCGTTGATCTGCAAAGCCTGCTGGATCAGTACGGCCCTTTGCCGTCTGACCTGATCATCGGCTGGCTGCAAACGGCCGTCACTCCCCTGGTTTATCTTCATGAGAAAGGCCAGCTTCACCTGGGCATCAAGCCGGCCAACATCCGGCTCACCCCTGATGGCGACCTGTTTCTGGTAGATTCCGGTTTGCCCGGCATGGGCATTCCGGCCATCAACGACGGCTATGCCGCGCCGGAACTGGCCGCCCAAACCGAAGCTGCCGCCGCCAGCGATATTTTCAGCCTGGGGGCTGCGTTGTACACCCTGCTCACCGCCCAAATCCCGCCCGATCCGTTGCGGCGGGAAAGCGGGCTGGTGGATTTGAAACCGGCGCGAGAAGTGAATCCCAACGTGGAGCCATACCTCTCCATTGTGGCTAACCGGGCCATGTCCCTGCGCCCGGACGCCCGTTTTGAGACCGCCGCCGATTTTGCCGATGCGCTGGCCCGGCCGGCCGGCCATCCGGTTGTGGTTCAGAATGCGCCGCGCCGGACGCCGGACGCCGCCCCCGCATCTCGCCGCGTTCCTGTCCGCGCCCGGCGGCAGATGGAGCAGCGCACGTTGAAGGCGCTGCTGGTAGTTTTAATTGCGTTGATGGCGCTGGCGGTGATGTTGGGCATCATCAACCTCAATCAGCCGGAAACGGCCGTCACCGAAGCCGAAGCCACCGCTACTCTGGAATCGGCCGTGGTGTCAGCCTTGACCGCTCTAGCGCCATCGCCCACGCCGCTGCCCGTCCCCACTGAGCCGCCCACGCCCACGCCGGAGCCGTTGGTGACAGAAACCGGGGCGCGGATGCTGTTCATGCCTGGCGGCCTCTTCCGCATGGGCAGCGATGATGGCGAAACCAATGAGAAACCGCCCCATCTCGTGCGGCTGGATGCGTATTTCATTGATGAAACCGAAGTGACCAACGGCCAATATCAACTTTGTGTGGCAGATGGCGTTTGCAACCCTCCTTTGAACGAGGGCGCCACCTACCACCCGGCCTACTTCGGCGATCCCGCCTTTGCCGATTACCCGGTTATTTTTGTGGATTGGCAGGACGCGAATGTTTTTTGCCAATGGCGCGGGGCGCGGCTGCCGTCGGAAGCGGAATGGGAGAAGGCGGCCGGGTTTGATGTCACCCAGTCGCTCAAATTCCGCTATCCCTGGGGCGATGCCTTTGCCGGGGAGAAGGCAAATTACTGCGACCAGGGCTGTCCGCGTGATGATCGGGACACGGCCGTCAACGATGGACATCAGGACACCGCGCCAGTTACCAGTTTTGAGGACTGCCGTTCCCCCATCGGCGCCTACAACATGGCCGGCAACGTCATGGAGTGGGTGAGCGATTGGTACGACGGCCGTTACTACCTGAGCAGCACCGACACCAACCCCTTGGGACCGCCGGAAGGAACCGCCAAAGTCATTCGCGGCGGTTCCTGGTTGTCTGATCGAGATGAAATGACAGTCACCGCCCGCACCTCCCGCGATCCCACTGTCAAACTAGCGACTCTTGGCTTCCGTTGCGCTATGTCCCCCCCTTAAAGTTATTCCGAACTTTTCCTCAGCGCCAACCACTTATCCCGCCAGGAGATTACTTGTCCGTTTAAGCTGGACGGCCGTTCCCCATATTTGTTACAGTGGGGGTATCATGAGCCAAAGCCGTGTTCGCTGGAACAATCTATCTCGCGGAAAAGCACTGGTGGGCGCGATGCTGATCGCCGGATTGGCCGCGTTGGCCTGGATGCTGGTCGCCCGCCAATACCTGGAAGTGCAGCCGATGCTGCCCGGCGCCGGTTTCGACCGCCTGGAGATGAATCCCTATCCCATCGGCGTCAGCGTTTTATCATTGGTCGTGCCGGCGGCCCTCATCTACCTTTTCAGCCGGATGCCCCCCTTGCAGCAAGCGATCACCAAAACGGCCGTCACCCCACCCTCTTCCCGCCTGTTCGCCGCCCTCCTTCTGCTGCAATTTCTAGCCCTCAACTATTACACTGAGTGTCAAGTAAATTGTAAAATTGGGGTCGCAATCGGCTCAGACTGAGCCAACTGCGGCCAATCAACAGCCAAAATGCCTTCAATGTGGGCAACGGCTGTTTCAAATTGTTCTTTAAC
>JAJRVV010000157.1 GCA_024277135.1 Chloroflexota bacterium
CCAGGAAGAGGCTGGTATAGCCGTATCCCTTGTCATCATATTGCGTGTGCAGCGGGCCTAAACCAACTTCGATCTGCGCTTCCACTACATCGTCAAAATTCAAAATCGGCACGCCGTATTGATCAAATTCAAAGTTACCGGCAGCAATTGCATCCTGAATCTTGGCGAAGCTGTATACAGATACGTGCGGGTCGAGCTTGCCAGAGACGGTCAGGAATTTACCGTCGGGCGTCACATCCACACCATGCGGGCTTTTCGGTTCGGGAGCAAAGTAGAGCAAACCTTCTTCAATAGCCGTGTCCAACGGAATGACGGGGAACCCTTTAATATCTATCGTCTTACCCGCTGCCGCCACTTCCACAGCTTTGTCCAGATTAAAGATGTGCAAATAATCCATATCCCGCTGCGAAGCGCCGGCCTCAAAAGGAGGATTACCGTCTTCCACACCGCCTGTGGACATTTCTGTGTTGAAGGAGTTGCAGAACACCCAACCTTCACTGTCCAACTTACCGGAATCGCATAAATCCTGCCAATAAGGCGGCAATTCAATGGCAAAGGATTGATCTTCCAGAATACGGCCGGATTCCCGATCAAACTTCCAGAACGTCACCATACCGCGATAATCTGCTTCATAATCTTCAATGGAAGCATACTCCCAACCCAGCGGGGAACCATATTGCCCGCCTTCAATAATCCACTCTGTGTTAGGTGTGGCCATTGTGCCGCCATGATCACCCAGAGCAATGGGGTTCTTAACAATCTGCTTGGTTTCAAAATCTTTGAGGGAGATGACAGCAACACGGCCGTTCGCCTTATCATTGATAAAGAGAAACTCACCGTCATAATCCCCTGCCGTTTCACTCAACGCCGGGTGATGGGTGTCTCCCCATCTAATGTCGCTGTCAGTTCCGGCAACATTGCCCTCGGCCAAAATCTCCATTGAGTCTGTAGCGCCATAACCATACCCTTGCCACGGTTCCGGGGTAAACACAGCAATCTTCTTGATAACGCGCATGGAGGGAAGCCCCACGACATATACCTGACCGCCATGCCCGCCAGAGGCAAACATAACATAGTCATCATACATGCCAGATGGCGTGTACGTCTTCACCGCCGCCAGAATATCATCCGGCGTCAAACCACGCGCCTCAGCGATAGCCGCCGCATCGCCGGACACCCCAGTTGATGCAGAGGCAGCCCCCTCATCAGATTTATCGCTGCAACTGGCCAGCACGCCAACGCCAATTATGACGATCAGCAGACTGGTCAGCATTAACTTGTGCTTATAAAACCATTGTTTCTTCATTTAACCTTCTCCTGTAGGACTCCAACTGTACCTGTAAACTGATAAAAAGCTGCCCATAAACATTTATCGGGCAGCATAATGCGTTAAATTTATCACAAACAGGGACAGCCTTCTTTGCAGAAATGCAAACAGCCGCCGATATCCAGGAGACACCTGCCAGATTTGTACGCATCGTCCGATTATTAGAAACCTTGCAGATCTTTGTTATGAGGCGCTACGGTGGGGAAAAGGAGGAGATAAATCTTCAGCAATAATCACAAGTTCATGCGCGTGGCACAAAACAACGCGCATACGTTGAGAATGCACGATGCCGGCCTGCTCCCATTTGCTGAGCAGACGGCTGACTTGATAGATGTTTGTTCCACTCATTTCGGCCAAATCCTGGCGGGAAAGGGGCATGTCTATCAAGACGCCGGTATCATCTTTTTTGCCGAATTGGCGCACCAATTTCAGCAACGCGTGAGCCACACGCTGCTCCACGCGCTTGGTCGCCATTTCATGCAGCCGATCTTGCAAATCAGCAAAGCGGTGGGCAATCAATTCCATGCCGTTGAGCGCCAATTGAGGATAACGAAGCATCAACCCCCGAACAGCTTCCCGCTCCCAGCCTAACGCCAAACTATCCTCCGCCGCTTCGGCCGCAACCGGATAATCCATCCCGCTCAGGGCCACGATGATACCCATGCCGTCTCCCGGCCCCAGCGCTTTGATGATGATTTGGTGTCCCTCTGGCGTTATTTGGGTCAGCTTAACCTGACCTTTGGCCAAAATGTAGAATGATGTCGCAGCTTCCCCCTGATGGTAGTAATATTCACCAGCCGAGACGCGACACGGCCGTGCCTCATCTACCACCTCTTCACACACGGCCGGTTCCAGGTTTTGAAACAGGGGGCTACGCATCACGGCCCCATACGCCTCGCTTTCTGACACACTCATGACAAAATAGTAACATACAAACAATACCTTCGCCAAAATGGTAAAAAGGGCTGTACAATGTCTCTTTAAGGCAAAATGACGCCATGTCCAAACCAAAACCAGAGCCAACGGCCGTAACCATCAAACTGCGCCAACGCTTCCCCCTGATCGGGATGGGATTCCTGCTGGCGGCTGCCATCCTCTTGCCAGACCGGGCGTGGAACACCCTGCTGGCAGGGCTGGGCGGCCTGTACTTGCTGGCCTATGGCTGGACGCGCTGGCTGATTCATAACCTGCGCGCCGAGCGGCGGCTCCATTTTAATTGGGTGGCCGTCGGCGACCAGCTGGAGGAGCATTTCGTCGTCGCCAATCACAGTCCGGTTCCGGCATTATGGGTGGAAGTCAGCGATGGGTCGAATGTGCCCGGCTACGCCGCCGCCGTGGTGCGCAGCGTCAGCGCTCACACCGCGGATCGTTGGCGGCAGTCGGCCGTCTGCGAAAGGCGAGGGCAATACCATCTTGGCCCCTGGTCTATCCGCAGCGGCGACCCGTTTGGCTTGTTTGTGGGCCGGCGCGCCTATGCCGCGCAAACGGAAATCATCATCCATCCACCCATTCACGGCCGTTTACCCATCCCCCTGCCCACCGGAACCAGTAGCGGCCGCATGCGCGCCCGTCAACCTCTGTGGCAAGCCACCGCCAACGCCGCCACCGTCCGCCATTACCATCCCCACGACCCGCATCGTTGGATTCATTGGCCCACCAGCGCCAGAAGGGACGCCCTGCTCGTGCGCCAGTTTGAACAGGACGCCGCCGGTGACATCTGGCTCATGCTGGATTTGGCGGCCGAAGTTCAGGTAAGACAAGGCATGGACAGCGCCGCATTGCCGGACAAAATCGAACGATTGAGCCAGCTTTACACCCGTCGGCAATACAGCCCGCAGAAATCGGGCGGCGAAGATGAAGCGGTGCGCTGCTGGCGACAACTGCGACTTCCTTTGCAATTCCTCCGTATCGTGACCGTCATCTATGATGAGAAGCGGAAAGAGATAGCGGTTAGGAATACCTTTTTGTGGGATAATCTGTAATCCGATTTTCCAAATCGGGTGGCGATTTGCAAAATCGCCCTACGTTTTGAAGGAGCATTCGATGAGTCGTGAAGAATGGGATATTCCCGAAGTTTTTCGGCGAGCGATGGAAGAAGGGGGCTGGAAGCCGCGTAAAGAAGGAGAGGGCGGTGATGATGATGGGGCGCAACGGCCGCCCATTCCCCGCCGTATGGCGCCGCCGTCCTGGCAAACCCGCAC
>JAJRVV010000158.1 GCA_024277135.1 Chloroflexota bacterium
GAGCTTGATCCAACCGTTGGTGGAAGTCGTGCAAAGCCCGTTGGTGACCACTGGCCCGGTTGTGTTTACGGCCGTCATCGGCCCCAACTCCTTTGATGATGGCGTGAGCGCTACGGCCAGCCGCATTTGTATGACCTGTCACATCAACAGCAGCAACCCCGGCAATCCTATGGTCAGCCATACCGGTGGCTTGGGGCATAATGGCGGCCTGGACTTCACCACCTATGACTGCACCGCCTGTCATCCCCACAACCTGGACACCGATCCGGTCACGCTCGATGGGTTCATGATTGACCCCAGTTGTGTCGGCTGCCACCAGATCGCGTTGGGGACGCGCCGGGCGGTCGTTCCTGAATTTGGCAACACCTCCCACCATGTTCAGGGGGCAGTGGACGATCCCGATTGCGAAATGTGCCACGATACGACCAATCACCAGGGCGGGCAGGTGGTTTTACGCAACGTAGATACCGGCGCGCCCATTCCGTACACAGGCCCGGCCGATTTAGAACCCTTCTGTCTAGCCTGTCACGACGCCAACGGCGCGGCCGGTTCCGCTCCCTTCACCGATGGGCTAATGCCGCCGGTGATTGACCAGCCCGGCTGGAGCGCCGCTTCCCACGCTAACACCTACACCTGCGCCGACTGCCATGATAATGGGCACGCTTCGGTCAAAGTCAGCCTCTTGGGGCGGACGCCGCCGGACGGCGCTCCGGTGGACCCGAATATCGAGGAAGAGCGGTTCTGTTATACCTGTCATGACGGCAGCGCCACCACTGTTAATATGCAGGCGGTCTTTAACCAGACCAGCCATCATGACGTGGAACTCAACGCCCCCAACTCTTACGTGGAATGCGTCAACTGCCACAATCCGCATCTGGTGAACGCCACCGATCAAGTCACCAATCCAGACGATAAAACCCAGCTTTGGTCGCCCGGCAATGAAACGGCGTTTTGTCTCGCCTGTCATGATGGCGCGCCGCCGACTGGCGTTACCTTCCCGGCCGCTTCTCTGGGCACAGGCTTTGACAAGTCGGCCTACGTCAACAGTACCCACGACAGCAACTTGCGAAACTACGGCTGCCGTCACTGCCATGATGAGCATGGCTCCACTTATGAATTCAACCTGGTCGCTCAATATGTGATGAACGATTATAACGTTTATACATTTAATGACGGCGACTATGCGTTATGTTTCACCTGTCATGTTGAAGCGGGCGTGGTCATCACGGACGGGAGTAATAAACCAGGCAAAGCGGTCAACGCTTTTGAAGATTTGCATGAAAAGCATGTCTTTAAGAACGATACGCCTTGTATCTTGTGCCATGACGCCCACGCGCCGTGGGATGCCGGCGAACCGGGACTGATTAGTTTTGACATGGCTATCAGTGATCGCTACGATAATTATGATTTCTTGTTTACTAATGGGGCGGATAGAAGCTCAGCGTTCTATGTTGGGGCAAAGAACGGTTGTTATGTCAACTGTCATGGCAAGGATCATACGCCGAAGGATTATACGTCGTCGCCGGCGCCCAATACAGATTGTACCGCCTGCCACACAGGCGGCCCGCCGCCGCCAGCCTTCTTTGCCGCCATGCCGCTGCCATTAGCAATTGATCTAGGCGTGCCATTAGGGTCAGGGATTCAGCCGACGGCAACGCCGGCGCCGGCCGATTTAGCCCCGCCGGCGCCTACCGATCCGCCCCCGCCCATTATCGTGACGGCGACGCCTGTGCCAACGCCCGTTCCTTGAACGCCCGTTCCCTGATCATCAAGGGGTTATAGCGATAAAAATACAAAGCGCCTGTTGTGATTTACTCACAACAGGCGCTTTTTCTCTTATGAACTACGGATGTTCAGAAAAAGGCGAAATCCAAAATCCAAAAATCGGGCATGGTTCAAAAAACCGGCAACGTCCTTTACAATTTGCAGCCGCGGTTTCTTACCGCGCGGGTGTGAACGCGGTAAGAAACCGCGGCTGCAGTCCAAAAATTGTAAAGATGATTTTGCTCAAAATGAACCATGCCCAAAATCGCAAATCCTCTATCCTTGATGCAGCTAATCAATCATCCCCCTCACGGCCGTCCGCGTGACATTGCACACAATTGCCGATGTTCCCAATCCCCTCCTCATTGTGTTTTCGGACCGTTTCCCCCTCGTTATGGCAGTTGTAACAGGTATAGGTTGCGGTGTTGCCGCCAGGGTGACAAGTTTCACATTGGCCGTTAGCGCCTTCATGATTGATCGGGAATGTGTGATTGAAGGAAGCGTTGCGGAAATTGGTCGTATCCCCATGACACGCCCGGCAGGAGCCGCTGTAATGGTTGGGCGGCGGCGTGTGGCAAGCAGAACAATCTGTATCGCCAATGACGGCGTGGCTGAAGAAGGCATTGCGGAAATTGGTCGTATCCCCATGACACGCCCGGCAGGAGCCGCTGTAATGATTAGGCGGCGGCGTGTGGCAGGCGGAACAGTCCGTATCGCCAATGACGGCGTGGCTGAAGAAGGCATTGCGGAAGTTGGTCGTATCCGCATGACACGCCCGGCAGGAGCCGCTGTAATGATTAGGCGGCGGCGTGTGGCAGGCGGAACAGTCCGTATCGCCAATCACCACATGGTTGAAAAAGGCGTTGCGGAAATCAGCGGTGTCGCTGTGACAGAGAGAACAAGCGCCGCTGTAATGGTTGGCCGGGGGCGTATGGCACACGGCGCAATCCGTACTGCCAATCAGGGCATGGTTGAAGACAGCGTTGCTGAAATTGGTGGTATCGGTGTGGCAGCTGCGGCACAATCCCTGGTAATGGTTGGCTGGGGCGGTATGACATTCAGAACAATCGGTGTCGCCGATATTGCTGTGATCGAAGTTGACGTCTTTCCAGTCGGTGATGTTGTGGCAGGCGGCGCAGTCGGCGCCGTTGGCGCCGGCGTGGGCGTCATCATCTTGATGGCAGGACAGACAGGCGGCGTTAGTTCCCCGGTAAGCGCCGGTTTGATGGCAGGTTTCACAGGTTAGACCGGCGTGACCGCCTTTGAGGGGGAAAAAGCTGTGCTTGACGTCGGCGCCGGCGGGGAAGGGGACGGCATGTGGGTTGTTCAGGTTGGCTACGGCCGTTCCTCTCGTTCCGCTGGCGCTGGTTTGCCCTTCAGGCGCGTTGGGCGAACCGGCCGTCCCGGCGGCGGCGCTGCCCGGAATACCCCAGGCCCTGGTCGTTTCCCCGACGCCCCACCACCATTGTTGCACCTGCGTCTGCACGCCATACAAGGCGTCGCCCGGCGCCAACGGCGCGTACACCGCCAGGCGGTATGCGCCAGCGGCTCCCACAATGCCTAAAAATAATCCCAAACCTGTTATTATTAGTAATAGTCGCCTCATGCTCCATACTCCAATTCGGGGCAATCCTCCGGGAGGTTTTGTAAGCCTCCCGGAGGTTCCCCTGGTCTTTTACCTCGCGGCCGCGTCCGTTTGCTCTGCCCAAAACTGGTTTAAGGTTTGCCTCATCACTTGGCCGCCTGCTTGCAGCTTTGGCAGCAGATAGGCGATATTCACCTTGTTTTCTACGATGTGCCGTAGCGGGTCGGCCAGCCGCTGTTCGCCGATGATCAGCGCGCCAGCCAGATAATCCCCATCAATCACCAGCCGCACCGTATTGTCGCCATTCTCTGCCCAGGCGCAGGCATAATGTCGCCGGAAGGTGTGCCAAACTTCTGAGGAGCCGCGTGATAAGTGTTGGATTACTTCCGGTTCGGCCTGGCCGTTTTGCTGGGGATTAATCTGTCCCATCAAGGTGATGTGCAGTCCAAACAACAGGCAGGCGTTGAACGGCGAGCCTTTGTGGTAAGGCGCGCCGTTGCCGGTCATGCTTAATCCGGCGGCCCGGCCTTCGGCGACGGCGCTGGGCCAGAGGATGTCCAGCGTATACTTCTCTGTCCATCGGTCATATACCTGGGCGCAGTCACCGGCGGCGAAAACGTGTGGCACGCTGGTTTGCATGTATTCGTTGACCAAAATACCTCGATCAATTTCAACGGCCGTTCCCCGCACCAGGTCCAGTTGTGGTTTAACGCCGATAGCGATGCCGACGAGATTGCACTTGAACTCACGGCCGTCTGCCAGCCGCACCCCGCGCACTTTTCCCCGTCTGTTCCCCAAAACCTGATTGATTTCCGTGTGGTAATGGAGTTGAACGCCATGCGCCCGAATTTTTTGGTCTAATAACTCAGCTTCAGCGTCGTTGAAGACTCGTCCCCAGAGACGGCCGCCGCGCAAAAAGTAGTGCGTTTTCACGCCGCGTTGAGCCAGTCCTTCTGTCATTTCCAGGGCAGTGATGCCGCCGCCGATGATAACTGCCCGGCGACCTCGTTTGGCTTGTCGCATCAATGCTTTTGTGCTGTCGAGCGTGTCCAGGTAAGCTGCGCCGTCCAGGTTAATGCCGGGATAAGGCGGCGCAACCGCTTGAGAGCCGGTGGCGATGAGCAGCCGGTCATACCGTAGCGCCTGACCATCCGCCAAAAACAGTTTTTGTTGAGTGGGGTCTAATCGTTGGGCGCGGCCGTGTATGAAATGAATGCGAAAATGGGTGTACCACTCTCGTGACCGGGCAAATATCTGTTCCGCCGGGATGTCATTCGTCAGCACATACGCCAGCCCTGGGCGGGAATACATCGGATACGGCTCCGCGCCGACGATGGTGATGCTGCCGTCAGGGTCTTGCTGGCGGATGGTTTCGGCGGCAGTCACGCCGGCGGCGCCATTGCCGATGATGAGGTAATTGCTCATGATTCCTCCTGGCGGGAGGTAAGTGTTTTTTCGGTGAAAAATAGGTCAGCCAGGGGGGAGGTCGTTCTCGTTTGCCCTCGCTCCGCCAACAAAGCGTGCGCCTGGGTCTCCCAGCGCAAGGTGCCTCGCGGGCAAACGTTAATGCACTGACTGCAAGTGATGCAGTGCGGATCGTCCACCGGCAGCCCTTGCCGGGCAAAGTCCCGCACCGGAATTCCCAACGGGCAGTTATAGCTACAAATGCCACATTGCACACACCGGTTGGCATCTGACACCACCCGTCCCATTTCTGTTAGTTCGATTTTATGCTCTGTCGAGTGAGATATGCCCAATTTTGTGGACAACACTTGGAAAACATTTTTACGGTTCATAGTTCACTTAGTCGTTTTTATGGGTACAAAAGTAACGAAATTTTTTCAATCTGGAGACCTGCGAGGTTTTTGGAAACCTGGCAGGTGTGAGTAATTTCCCCTAATCTCCCTCGGCCTCATTCTCTCGGCCGGTGGGGTGGCAGCGCGCGCAGCCGGCCAATTCTGGCTGGCGGATGCCCTCTTCCCGGTGTTCCCGCTCTATGTTGCTCGGATCATGTTCGTGGCATTCATAGCAGGTGTATTCGGTGTAGGCAGCAAGATGGCAGGTGGCGCAGTCGCTGTCGCTGGCACGGCCGTGATTCAACGGGAAGTTGTGGCGGGTTAAACGAGCCGGCTGCCACGCTGTTTCGGTGTGACAGGAGGCGCACTCGGCGCCAAACAGCCCCAGGTGAATTTCCGGCTCGGCGTGGCAGGCGGCGCATTCGCTGGCGGTGCCGGCAAAGACGCGATCTACATGACAGGCCGAACAAACCGTGACGGCGTGCTGCCCGTTCAGCGGCCAGATTTGACTATGATCAAAGTCAGCCATTTCGCCGGAGCCATCATGACAGGCCAGACAATCTTTGCCAAATGAGGCGGTGTGGTCGTTCATGAAGGCCGGGTCAGCGGCTTGGTGACATTCCGTGCAAATCGTTTGGGCAAAGTTGCTGCGGCCGCCGGTGAGGCTGATGCCGTCTTGATGGCAGCCGAGGCAGGCGAGCGGCGAGCCGTCATAATTGGCAGCATGAGATGCCAGGGTGAACCGGGTTTGGCTGTGGTCGAAGGGTTGACCGTCGAACTGGGCCGGCTGCCAGCCTGTTTCGGTGTGGCAGTCGGCGCAATCCCCAGTGAACAACCCGGCATGAACGGCCGGTTCCTCGTGGCAGCCGGCGCATTCGGATGGCGTGTTTTCAAAACGGCCGTTCTGGTGACACCCGGCGCAGCTTGTTTTGGCATGTTCGCCGGTTAAGGGGAAAGCGGCCTCATGCTGCGCCAGCGTAAACTCGGCCATGGTGTCCAGCCCATCGTGGCAATCGGTACACGCCTCGCCAAAATCTTGCTGATGCCCGGTTGTGAATTCCGGATCGGCGTCATGATGACAGTCGGTACAGGCGGCGTCCGCTGCCGTAAAGTCGGGCGGTTGATGACAGTCGGCGCAGCGGGTGATTTTTCGTTGGTAATCACGGCCGTGTTCACGCAGACTGAAACGAGTGGCCTCGTGGTTGAAATTGGCTTGCACCGTTACAATTTGGGTGAAATCAGCCCCTTTATGCTCCGTGTGGCACGCTTCACACTGCTCGGCTGGCGCGAAACGGCCGTGTAACCCTGTCTCATTTTGCCGTTCCGCGGCGATATTGTCGTGGCACGACTCGCAACCGGCGGCGGAAACGCCCTGGAACGGCGTATGGCACGCGCTGCAATCGTTAACCTCAGCATGTGCCATCACCTCGCCTATCGTCTGGCCGCCTTGATTCACTGCTGACAAATTGCCAGGGCTAAACAGTTGTCCGCCGCTGCGGAACAGGCTCAGGCTGAGCAAGCCGATGAGCGCCAACGTGGACATAATGGCCACAGGTGAAAGGATAGGATGATGCCGCTCTTGTCGCCGGTACTGTCTCATTGGAATAACCCCGCCCGAAAGTATAGGGTGGCAGTTACATGCACCGCCACCGAGAAAAACAGAGTCAGGCCGAATGGGATATGCAGCACGTGCCAGAAACGCATCAAACGCCGGGCGGTTTCTAACATGTCCATCTGCCGCGCTAACTCCCGATTACGGGTCAATAACCGTTCTAACTGCTGACGTTGGGATTTTTCGATGCTGTCTAACTGGCGTATCGCCTTGCGTGCCTGCCGCTGGAACTGCCGCTGGAAGTAGCTGCGGCCGAGGATAGTCAGCCAGGGCGGGCGCTGGGCATGACGCTGGCTCAATTCATTGATTACCTGGTTGACATGCGCTGATTTTTTGGCTTGAAACTGACTTAATTCAGCTTGAATTATCCGAACCTCGTTGATAAGTTCCCGGCGAGAAGCGGCCGCCCCGGCCAATGAGCGGGGCAGGGCGGTGTAGAGATACCGGCCCACGAACCCGCTGGCCACGACGACGGCCGTCAATCCCATCGAAACCCCGGCCAAACCCCGAAATTGCAGTCCAGTGTGCATCAATACTAGAAACGGTCCCACAATCCCCGTGAAAATGTGGAACGACAGCCAGACGCGCACCGGCCCCGCCCAATTCAGCAGACGAGTGCGCTTACGCAGGCTGTACAACATTTCCGTCATCAGCATGAGCAGCGTGCCCACGATGCCCAGCGAATGCCCAAAAGGATGGCCGCCCGCCGGTTCCGCCAGGAGTTCATAGGCGATGTAAATGCCGCTGAGAATGAAGACAACCAACAGGCTGATTTCCAATTCATGAGATTGGCTGGGGGTCTTCTCGGAGATAAATACGCCTTTTTGATTTGGATCAGGTGAGACTATCATGTTGTGTCCTGTCTGTGATTGACGGCTCTCGCCAGTTGCCGAATCGGTAGGGATGGATACTGTAGCAAAATCAGCTTGGCTTGTGGTTAATTCTAGCTTAAATTTGGGTTGACTGGCTTGATTCCAGAGGCCACCACACTTCCACCGTTGTCCCCTGACCCAATCCGGGGCTGGACACCAACGTCTCTCCCCCGTAGGATTCCACGATGGTTTTTACCAGTGATAATCCCAGACCTACTCCGGCCACTTCACGGGTGCGGGCCTTGTCGGCCCGGTAGAATCGCTCAAAAATATGGGGTAAATCTTCGGCGGCAATACCTGTTCCTGTATCTTGAATGGCGGCGTGGAGACGGCCGTCCCTCACTGTCATTTGCCAAATCAGCTTGCCCCCCGGCGGCGTGTATTTGAGGGCATTGCTCAACAAATTGCGAAACACGACACGCAAATGATTAACGCTGGCGGTCACCGGCGGCAGGCTGGCGGGCACATCCAACGTCAATGAGATTTCCCTTTCACGCGCCATGAGCAAAAATTGGGCGAACAAATTCCGGGACAGCCGAACGGGATCCACCATTTCCTCTCCGGGCTGAAACCGGCCCGACTCCATGCGGGAAAGCAGAATCAAATCCTGCACCAAATTACCCAAACGAGCCGTTTCGTCATCAATTTCGGCAATGTATTGGCGGGTGATGGCTGGATCAAGTTGTCCTTCACGCAGCGCTTCACTGCGCAGGCGGATGGCGGTGAGCGGCGTTCGCAGTTCGTGGGCGGCGTTGCTGGCAAACGCGCGCTGTTCCTCGATCATAGATTGGACTTCGGCGGCCATGTGGTTGAAAGCGTCGGCCAGTTGCCCCAATTCATCCCGCCGTTGGATGGGCAGGCGTTGGCTAAAATCGCCGCCAGCGATGTTCAGGGCGGTTTGGCGGATTTTTGTCAGCGGCCGGGTGAAGGAGTTGGATAACCACAGACTGGCGGCTAAAGAGAGCAGCGCCAGCAGCAACACGCCGCCGGCCAGCGTCAGCCATCGCTCTGTGACCACCTGTCGGGCATCGGCCAGCGGCGCTGATATTTGGACGATGGCTAAAACTGTGCCATCGTCTGTGACCGGGGCGGCGGCGTAGACAGTTTCGACGCCGAATTCATTGAGTCGGGTGTCGTCAATCACCTGGGCGTTGAGGGCGGCGGCGACTTCGGGGGCTTCTGGCAGGCGCTGGTGGGGTAGATTGCCGCTGCTGTCCAACCAGGCGCGGCCGTTCTTGTCCAACAGGGTGATGTGAGTGTTGAACTGCCCGGCAAAATCGGCCACCATGCCGGCAAGTTGGGCGTTGCTTAACTCCCCTTCATCAATTTTCTCGACTGGCTCTCGTAACCCCCGCGCCACTAAAACAGCCTGACCAGCCAGTTGGTTCTTGTAATCCTCGATGGTGCCGGAGGATATCTGTTCTCCGGCGATGAAAGCTAATCCGCCAAAGCCGAGGATGATGAGTCCGGCGTAGGCGGCGATGAGCCGAAAGCGGAGCGTTTGCCATGGTCTCATGGGGCAGGGCGGGGCAGGGCGAAGCGATAGCCGACACTGCGTACCGTTTGGATATGATGGGGCCGGCCGGGGTCATCTTCAACTTTTTCACGCAACCAACGGATATGAACATCCAGCGTGCGGGTGTCGCCCAGCCAGTCGGTGCCCCAAACCTGGTCGAATAGTTCGGCGCGGGTGACGGCTTCGCCCGGCCGGCTCATCAATAGGCTGAGTACCTCGAATTCTTTGAAGCGGAGTTGTAATTCACGGCCGTGTTTGAATGTCCGGCGCGTTTTTAAGTCCAATTTGATGGGCGGGATTTCCAGGCAGTCGTTGGGCGGGCGGTGGGCGCGATCTAGTTCAACCCGGCGCAGGAGGGCGGATAGACGAGCCATCAGTTCCCGCGTGCTGAATGGTTTCACCAAATAATCGTCGGCGCCCAGTTCTAGACCGTGAATGCGATCTACTTCGTCTCCTAAAGCGGTGAGCATGAGGATGGGGACGGCGCTTTGCTGGCGCAGCGTGCCGCACACTTCCCATCCGTCCATGTGGGGCATGAGAACGTCTAACACCACCACATCCGGTTTTTTCTCCAGGGCGATCTGTAGTCCGGCGCGGCCGTTGTTTGCCGTCCATACCATGTAGCCTGCCTGGTTCAAGGCGCGGGCCAGTGGTTCGGTGATTAGTCGGTCATCATCAACCAGTAAAATGGTTTTGGTCGTCGCTCCCTTCATACCCACATTGTGGCACAGCAATCGTTGATGTTCAATACTGAATCACAAATTTAAGGAAGATTTAACACCTAAAGCGCCTTTATGTCCTGCAATATTTCATCTAATGTCATTTCTCATCCCTTGCTCACACAGGATAAACGTCAGCAATTCCCGTAGTTTTTCGCTGCGCTACTCGATTAAAAATCAAGTTTTGCGGCAAAATATTTACGAAAACCATTTTGATTTCAGTCGAGGAGCGGGAATTGCTGAGATAGATTGCATTGTGCGGCGCGAGATTGTTTGACTGCCATGATTGGGAACAGTTGTCCAACGGCCGTCTGGATGCCGCCAAATTTCATGACTCCCCTTGCCTTGCCGATAAAGCGTGAACCCTAATGCGCGCAATCGCTTGGCAACCTCTCTGTATTTAAGCGCTGGAATTACAGAACTCATGCGCTAACCATAACTGGCAGTCGAAATTCAAAACGTTCTGGGTCTTGCACGGGAATCAGATCTGCCGGTAACAGGTCGCCAAACTCTAACCGTCCTTCAATACGGATAGCATCTTCCAGATTCTCTAACGCTTCCCAATAATTTGCGCCCTCAACGTGGCATCCCGGTAAACTGGGACATTCAGCGTAATAGCCGCCTTCTTCCATCGGTTCTACAAGAACAGTGACTTGATATTTCATAAAACCTCCAGCCATTCTGTTTAACATTGTCAATAAAAGTGTAGCACAGGCGAGACGGCGCGGTAATTTTTTTGGAACGGGTATGGGATATTGGGGAACAGCGCCCTGACCGTTTGATGAATGGATGCTTGTGGGGAGGGGACGGCCGTAAACAATCAATCTGGCGTTGTGGGCTGGGGGCGCTGAACGGCTGGCTTGCTTTTTAGCTGTTGTGGGGGAAACGGCCGTCTACATCCGAATCTTCGTCACCTTCAAATTATCCAACTCCCGGAAATGATTTAACGTTGTCCGGTCTACGTGGCAGGTGTCCGTTTCCACGATGGAAAACAACGTATCCCCGGCAGCGACCTGGTTCAACTGCTGCAAGGAGAAAATGAAGCCGCACATCGGCGAACGAATCTCTTGATGTCCCAATCGGTTTGGGAAGTATAGCCGTCCCAACACCTGGTTATGATGGACTTCATCACCAAGTTTGACGGTTAGCTTAACCATCGCCGCCTCTTTTTGTTTAATACCGTAGCGGCGCGTTAAGAGGAACTGACGCGCCGGCAAGATGATTTCGCCGGAAACCATCTTTTTGGCCGCCAGAAAATTGCGGATGCCGCGTAGAGCCAATTGAATGAAGTCGGGAAAGAGGCTCTGTACCCCGCCTACCTCAACCGTCAGCGCCGGGATGTGGAACTGTTGGTTGAGGGCAATCGCCATCATATTTGGCTTTCCTTACCCGTTCGATGATGATGCGCGTGCCGAAAATCTGCGCCATCTCGTGGGTGCAGCCGCACATCTCATTTTTGTGGATGCGGGCGTGGGGGAGGAGGGCGGCCGCGCCGTTGGCATCGTGAAAGTCTATGCCAAATTCACATTCACGGCGATGCCGTTGATTTCGCCGCCGCGCATCCCGCCGGAAAGGAAGATGTGCGGGCCGGGGTGACGGCCGTTGATCTCGTAGTAGGGAATGGCGGCATGGCGCTCGCCAAATTGAACATCCAGGTAGTGGGGTTGCATCGGATTCGGTTTTTTAGCGCTTCATCTTAAATGCTATGATGGGCATTATAGGATAAAGTCCAACGGGCTGACAAATAGGCCGTGGACGCCCGGCATGAAGACAAGCGACGGCGGGTAGAATCCGGGCATCAATCATACACACTCACCCCACATTTTTAGAAAGTTATGACTGACAACTTGTTCGTGTACCCGAATCAGATTGTTTATCCACAAAGAGGATGAATTACGGTATAATCTTGTTACCGCGATGGGATCCCGCTACCTGCGGGCGGAGCCTGCCCCTACATGATTTCGGGTTGGTCTGCACACCCACAGTGGAACTTGGATTGAAATGCGCCCCAACTGGGGCGCGGTTGCGGCTAATTTGTTCGCAGCCATGATACCTTCTTCTGGGACCGCCCGGAAAAGGCAGGAGGCTCAAGCGATGAAAGTTGTTATTGATCGTGGTTTGTGTAATTCGGAACTGGCGTTTTGTCAACGATGTTCGGCGGCGCTGTTCCGCCATCCGGAAGGGTATGATCGGCTCTGTATCCTGGATGTGATTGAGGATGGCAAAGAGACGCTGACGTTGGAGATGAAGACGGACGGCCGTATCCTGGAAATAGAACTTACAGAAGATGAACAAGAATTGGCCGGTATTGAAGGGTGGGAAGCGTTGGTAGACTTTGACCCGGCGTTGTTCCGCACCGGCGCGTTAACGCGGTGGCGTCAGTTGCATAAATTGCCTGCCACCGATCACATTTTGTTAAGCGACATCAGCCAAGCTAATTGAGTTCACCCGAAAAGCGGCCGCGACGCGCGCGTTTCATTTCTCCGCGTCTCCGTTTTTCGAGAGAAGAAAGAGCCTGACAAACGCCAGGCTCTTTTGTGGGTCAGGAAACTTTACAGATCGTCGAGGCTGCGGAAAGAATTCAACGTCCGCATGTAATTGGCCCGCTCAAAAGCGGCCGGTTCGGCGCAGTTGATCTGGCTCAGGCTGCCTTTCATTTGCTGCAACGAGTCATACTCGCGGTCAATCAGCCACCGTTCCAATTCAGCCAGAATTTCGGCGATCCGGCCGATGCCGTTTTGCAGCAGTTCAGAAGCCATCATGGTGACGGATGCGCCCGCCATCACCCCTTTGATCACATCTTCAACTGTATGAACGCCGGTGGTGAGGCCCAGGTCGGCAGCGACACGGCCGTACAAAATAGCAATCCAGCGCAGCGGCAGCCGCAGCTCATGTGAATGGCTTAACACCAGATGCGGAACCACCGCCAGATTCTCCGGGTCCAGGTCTGGCTGGTAAAACCGATTGAACAGCGCCAACCCGTCCGCTCCGCCATCTGCCAGCGCCTGCGCCATGTGCGCCAACGCGCTGAAATACGGGTTCATCTTCATCGCCACCGGGATGGTGACGGATGCTTTGACATCTTGCAAAATACCCAGGTAAATTTGCTCCACTTCGCCCCCAGAGAGGGTTAAATCCGTTGGCAGGTAATACACGTTTAGTTCCAGCCCATCGGCGCCCGCTTCTTCAATCTCTTTAGCGTACCGAATCCAGCCGCCGGTAGAAACGCCGTTCAAACTGGCGATGATGGGAATGTCCATCACCTGCTTGGCCCATTGGATATGTGCCAGATACGCATTGGGAGTCGCGTGATACTCCGACATCTGGGGGAAATAACTGATCGCTTCGGCATAGCTGTCAGCGCCATGCGTCAGGTACCGGTCAAGCGTCTGGCTTTCCTGCGTGATCTGTTCTTCAAACAAGGAATAGAGCACAACGGCCGCCGCTCCCGCATCTTCCATTTGGCGCATCGTGTCTCGATGACGGGTCAAGGGAGATGATGAAGGCACGATTGGGTTTTTGAGCTTCAATCCCATGTAGGTTGTTGTTAAATCCATCCTGAGTCTCCTTATTTACCCTTCCCATTGCTGGATAAACCAGCCAACTGGGCATATGTTTCCCACTGTTTTTGCACATCCGCCTTCGCCAGTTCCAGGAGTTGGGCGGCCCGTTCCGGCTGCGTTTTTGTCAACATCAAATAGCGGCCTTCCCGGTAAATGTATTCATCCAATGGCATTTTGGGCGCTTTGGAATCAAGCTGGAATGGGTTCAAGCCTTGCGCGACGCGATCCGGATGGTATCGGTACAGCGGCCAGTAACCGGATTGCACGGCCGCTTTCTGCTGATCCAGGCCAAACTTCAAATCATACCCATGCGCGATGCAATGGCTGTAGGCCAGGATGAGCGAGGGGCCGTCGTAGGCGGCTGCTTCCATGAAGGCGCGGATGGTTTGACCATCGTTGGCGCCAAAAGCGATCCGGGCCACGTAGATGTTGCCATAGCTCATCGCCAGCAGCCCCAGGTCTTTCTTGGGCATCGGTTTGCCGGCGGCGGCGAATTTAGCCACCGCCGCCCGCGGGGTGGCTTTGGACATTTGGCCGCCGGTGTTGGAGTATACTTCGGTGTCCATCACCAGCACATTTACGTTCCGGCCGGAAGCCAGCACATGATCCAGGCCGCCGTAACCGATGTCGTAAGCCCAGCCATCGCCGCCGACGATCCAGACGCTTTTTTCTACGAATATGTCGGCCATGCTCAGCAAGTTTTCCAGCGCCGCTTTTTCGCCGGGATCGGCCGTTTCCGGGATGAGTTCTTGCAGCCGGTTCTTGAGTTCGGCCACCCGGCCCCGCTGGTGGCGGATGCCGGTTTCATCCACCTGCTCGGCAAAGAGGATGACGTCAGCCAGTTCGGCGCCGATGACATTCCGCTGTTGGCGCAGGATGCCGGTGGCGGCAGCCAAACGTTGATCCAGCGCCGTCCTCATGCCAAAGCCGAATTCGGCGTTGTCCTCAAAGAGTGAATTCGACCAGGCGGGGCCACGGCCGTCCCCGTTTTGCGCCCAGGGCGTGGTGGGCAGGTTGCCGCCGTAGATGGAGGAGCAGCCGGTGGCATTGGCAATGATGGCCCGGTCACCGAAAAGCTGGCTGAGCAGTTTCAGGTAAGGCGTCTCGCCGCAACCGGCGCAAGCCCCGGAGAACTCAAACAAAGGTTGCAGCAATTGGGAGTATTTGACCTGATGCAGCGGGATAGCGGTTCGATCCACTTCCGGCAAGGTGAGGAAGAACTCCCAATTTTCCCGTTCTGGCTGGCGCAGGGGGGCTTGCGCCGCCATGTTGATCGCTTTGAATTTCGGCTGCTTTTTGTTCTTCACCGGGCAGACGTCTACGCAAAGGGTACAGCCGGTGCAATCTTCGGGAGCCACCTGCAAGGCAAAGGACATGCCCTTGAACTCTTTGAAGCGGGCCGGGGCTGATTTGAAGGTGGCTGGCGCGTTTTCCAGTAGCGCCGGTTCCACAATTTTCTGGCGGATGACGGCGTGGGGGCAGACGAATACGCATTTGCCGCATTGGATGCAGATGTCCGGGTCCCACACCGGAATTTCGGTGGCGATGTTTCGTTTTTCCCATTGGGTGGTGCCGGTGGGGTAAGCGCCGTCAATGGGCAGGGCGCTGACCGGCAGATCGTCGCCCACGCCTTCGATGATGCGGGCGGTGACGGATTGGACAAATTGGGGCGCGCGGGAGGAGACGATGGACGGCCGTTCAAAGTCACTGGTCGCTGTCTCCGGCACCGCCACCTGGTGCAGGTGCGCCAACGCCGCATCTACCGCGTCATAATTCTTCTGCACCACTTCCTGGCCCCGTTTGCTATACGTTTTTTTGATGGCTTGTTTGATGGCGGTGATGGCTTCGTCGGTGGGCAGTACCCCGCTTAAATAGAAGAAGCAGGTCTGCATGATGGTGTTGATGCGGCGGCCCATACCGGTTTTCTTAGCCACTTCGTACCCGTCCACCACATAAAACTTCATTCGTTTCTCGATGATCGTTTCCTGGACGCTGCGGGGCAGTTTGTGCCACACTTCATCCGGCCCATACGGGCTGTTGAGCAGGAAAGCGGCTTCCTGGCACGCTGAGCGCAGCACATCGTACCGTTCCAGGAAGCTGAATTGGTGGCAGGCGACAAAGTTGGCCGAGTTGACCAGGTAGGTGGCGTGGATGGGCCGGGGGCCAAAGCGCAGGTGGGAGACGGTGACGGAACCCGCTTTTTTGGAATCGTAAACGAAATAGCCCTGGGTGTAGTTGTCGGTTCCCTCGCCGATGATTTTGATGGAGTTTTTGTTAGCGCCCACCGTGCCATCGGAGCCGAGGCCGTAGAACATGGCGCGTACTACATCATCTGGCTCGATGTTGAAGTTTTTGTCCCAGGTCAGACTGGTGTGGCTGACATCATCGTTGATGCCGATGGTGAAATGGTTTTTCGGTTTTGATTGGCCCAGTTCATCGTAGATGGCCTTGATCATGCCGGGGGTAAATTCTTTGGAGGAGAGGCCGTAACGGCCGCCGATGATGCGGGGCATGGCGGCAAAAGGCGCTATGTCGTCGGCAACGGTTTCAATAACGGCCGTGACCACATCCAGATAAAGCGGCTCGCCCGTTGCGCCTGGCTCCTTCGTCCGATCCAGCGCGGCGATGGCTTTGGTGGTCGGCGGCAGCGCCTGCACAAAGGCCGTCACATCAAACGGCCGGTACAGGCGCACCTTGATCGCCCCCACCTTTTCACCCTGGCTGACCAAGTAGTTCACCGTCTCTGCCACCGTTTCCGCGCCGGAACCCATCAACACAATCACTCGCTCGGCGTCGGGCGCGCCCACATAATCAAACAAGCGGTATTGGCGGCCGGTGAGTTCGGCGAATTTGTCCATCGCCTGCTGCACGATGCCGGGGCAGGCGGCGTAAAATGGGTTGACGCTTTCCCGCGCTTGGAAGAAGACATCCGGGTTTTGCGCCGTGCCGCGCAGAACCGGGGCATCCGGCGTCAAGCCGCGCGCCCGGTGCGCCCGCACCAATTCATCGTTGATCATGGCCCGCAGTACAGCATCTGGCAGTAATTCGATTTTGTTGATTTCATGCGAGGTGCGGAAACCATCGAAAAAGTGAAGGAAGGGGACGCGGGCTTCCAGCGCAGCGGCGGAGGCGATCAGGGCGAAGTCGGTCACTTCCTGCACCGAGTTGGAGGCCAACATGGCAAAGCCGGCGTTTCGGGTAGCCATCACGTCGGAATGGTCGCCGAAAATGGAGAGCGCCTGGGCGGCCACAGAACGGGCGGCGATGTGAAAAACCGTCGTGGTCAATTCCCCAGCGATTTTATACATATTGGGAATCATCAACAGCAAACCCTGGGAGGCGGTGAAGGTGGTGGTGAGAGCGCCCGCTTGCAACGCGCCATGCACTGCGCCGGCGGCGCCCCCTTCCGCCTGCATTTCGACGACGTGGGGGACAGATCCCCAGATGTTGGTCTTGCCTTCGGCCGACCATTGGTCGGCCCACTCGCCCATCGGCGAAGAGGGGGTGATGGGGTAAATGGCGATCACTTCGTTGATTTTGTGAGCCACGCGCGCGGCGGCTTCGTTGCCGTCAATGGTGGTCATGTTTTTTCCCATGAGAATCTCCTTTCACTCAGCTTCTACCCAAAAGAACGCCAAAGCTGATGACGTATGGCCGGGGTAGATTTTAATTAGCGGAATACGAGGTATCCGTATCCAGATTGGGTGTTTACGCATCCGAGCAAAATCGTGGGTGACTTGTGCGCTCGGGTTTGTCAAAATGTGGTCGGCTGTGAGGTCAGATGCGCCGCAATGTGTGCGCCAAAAGACTGCCCATTTTGGGGCAGTCTCCTGAGCACATTTTAGGGGAAGGGATCAGTAGGTGACAGTGACAGATTGCACGTTTGCGCATGATGAAAGTCATTGGTAAAAAGCTAGAGCTAGAGCTAGAGCTAGAGCGAGAGGCTCTTTTTGCTTCTAGTTCTAGCTCAATCCTCTAGCTCATTCCTCTGGCTCTAAGGTACAATCAAGGGTATGCGTTACCTGAAAAAACTAAAACACGCACAAGATCAAAACAATTCTTGGCTGTGTATCGGTCTTGATCCTGACCCAAGCCGGTTGCGGGTGGATGTACTCAAATGGGACGAACCGATTTTGCCTTTCAATAAGGCGATCATTGACGCCACTGTTGACCTGGTGTGCGCCTACAAACCTAATCTCGGCTTTTACCTGCAATGGGGCGCGGCCGGGATGATCGCTTTAGAGCGTACCATTGCCTACATTCCGCGACACATCCCGGTCATCCTTGATTGCAAGACGGGGGACATCGGCCATACCCAGGCGGCTTGGGCTAACGGCCTATTTGACGAGTGGGGGGTGGATGCCGTCACCGTTAATCCGTTTGTGGGGGCGGAGGCGGCGCTGCCCATGATTGACGGCCGTGCCGATAAAGCCATCTACATCCTGGCACGCACTTCCAATCCCAGCGCCATCCAGTTTCAAGGGGATTTGGCGGCTGGGATGGGGTTGTCGGCGGACGTGATCCGGCAAAGCCAGCAGTGGCCGACGGCCGGGCACAAGGGGTATGTCGTCGGCGCTACGTATCCTGAAGAGTTGGCGGCGGCGCGGCAGTTGGCGCCGAAAGCCAACTTTTTGATCCCTGGCGTTGGCGCGCAGGGTGGCAGTTTGGCGGCGGCCGTCCGCTATGGGCCTGACCAGACGGCCGGGCCGGTGATCAGCGCCAGCCGCAGTATCATCTATGCCGCCATGACGGCCGATTTTGCTCAGGCGGCGCGGCGAGCGGCCCAGGATTTGCAAGATGCCATTAACCAACAGCGACAAGCATAATCAAGCGTGGCATAAGTGGGTGTTGGCGGCCGGGTTGGTGACGGCGGCCGTCATTTACCTGGTGGGCATCACGCCCATCATCGGCCAGAATTATGATGACGCCCATTACATCACCCTGGCGCAGTCATTGGCGCAAGGGGAGGGGTACCGGCTGCTGTCTCAACCCCATCACCCGCCGGGCGTGAAGTATCCGCCGGGTTGGCCGCTGCTACTGACGCCGGTCTGGTGGCTGGGCGGCGAGTTGGCCGATTTGGCGGTCTGGTTTAAGGCGGCGTCGGCGCTGCTGGCGGTGGGGTTGGGGGCGGTGGTGTATGGCTGGCTGGTGTGGCGCGGCCATTCGCGGCGCGCGGCCGTCCTTATTTCTCTGCTCACCCTCTTCAACCCACACATTTATGGGTATGCCACTTCCGCTTTTTCGGAGATGGCATACGCTTTTTTTGGGATGGCGGCAGTGTGGGCAGGGGAGTGGTACGGCCGTCAGCAAAATGTGGGGTGGCGCGCGGCCGTGCCGGCGGCGTTGTTATCCGCTTTTCTCATTTACCTGCGTCTGTTTGGGGTGGCATTGGCGGCGGCGCTGATGCTGTGGCTGCTGGCGAAGCGGAAGTGGCGGCATCTGGCTTGGTTGGTTCCGCTGCTACTGTTGCTGGTTGTGCCCTGGGCGGCGCGGCAAATCGCCATCGCCGGGGAGACGCCAGGGTATGCGCAGGAGTTTTGGTTGAAGTCGTTGGAACAGCCGGAATTGGGGCGGGTGACGGCCGTGGACATGCTGGGGCGGGTGGTTTTGAACTTGCGCGCGTACCTGTTGGCCGCTTTGCCCGGCGCTCTGTTCCCATCCCTCATCCAGACTACGGCGATCAACATGCCCGCCGCCCTGCGCTTTGGCTCGCCTATTTTGGCGGTGGAAACGCTGCTGGCGCTGCTGGTGGGCGGTAGCCTGTTCGGCCAGATTTTGCTGCGGCGGACGGTAGGTGATTGGTATGTGGCGTCGTATTTGGGCATCGCCCTGCTTTGGCCCTGGGAGCCGGTGCGGTTCACCGTGCCCTTGATCCCCTTGCTGTGGGAGGCTTTGTTTTTCATGGGCGGCATGATCGCCCAGGATTTGCAACGGAAACCGACCCCTTCACGTTTTTTCGTTTTTCGTTTTTCGTTTTGGCAGAAGGTGATTCTGGCCGGTTGGTCGCTCTTCCTGGCCGTGAATGTGTTGTTGCTGGCCCGGTATGCCTGGGAAATTCGGCAAACGGCCGTCAACGCTCCCCCATGGCAAGCTAGGCTCCATCTATTTGCCTGGATCGAGCAAAACACGGAGCCAGATGATGTGCTGGCGACGCTGGATGATTTTCAGCTTTACCTGTACACGGGACGAACGGCCGTGCGCCAATTTGACGCCGATTTTTTGCGAGAAAATGGGGTGGGGTACGTGGTATTGATCCCCTATGGCGGCGTTTTGGTTGAAGGGGATTTGAGCCGGCTGCGCTTTGAGCCGGTTCACTCCGCCAACCCCCAGGTTTTTACACCGGTTTATCGGGACGATTTGACTGGAATCGAAGTTTTTCAGGTTAACATGGATGCGTTGTCGCCTTGATTGTCGTAGGGGCGGGATGGCGCGGTATAATCTTAACCGAAGTCAATAACGTTTTCTCCGCGCCGTCTCGCCTATTTGTGGCGTTTTCGGGCGAGACTGTCCCGTCCCTACCGCTCATAAATCACCCCTGTAAGAAAAGAAGCAATGAATGCGTGTTAAGGTGAGGCTCGAACGAAAACGATACTGTCTGACCTAGAAATTAGTTCAGGAGCTTGCCCAGTGTTAGAAAAACATGCAGATGCAAAAACGACCCAACCGAGAGCCATTCCTGCCCAATGCGATGTCGTCGTTATCGGCGGCGGCCCGGCGGGCAGCGCCGCCGCCACCTATCTGGCCCAAGAAGGGATTGATGTTGTTTTGTTGGAGAAGGAACAATTTCCCCGGCCGCAGGTGGGCGAAAGCCTGATCCCACATTTCTGGAAATTCGCTGACAGGTTAGGGGTATCCGACCAAATCAAGCGGGAAAATTTCGTGGTGAAGTCGGGGGGCATCATCGCCTGGAAGGAGAAAGTCTACCAGCTATCTTTTGCCAGCTTTGGCTATGGCGACCGGCCCGGTCTGCATGTGGAACGAGACACCTTTGACGACATCCTGCTACGCCATGCCGTTGCTTCTGGGGCGCGGGTGTATGAGGAGGTGGTGGTGCGCAAGGTGATTTTTCGAGACGGCCGTCGCCCGGTCATCGCTTATGCTGATAGACGACGAGATGGGTTTAGCCGGGGTGAGATCAGTTGCCGGTATGTGATTGACGCCAGCGGCTACACGGCCGTGCTGGCCCGCCAGTTCAACAGTCGCCGTGTTGTCACTAGCGACACTAAATACCTGGGACTCTGGGGATATTACAAAGATTCCCTTTACCTGGGCGGGGACCGGCAGAGCCACCCTATCACGGCCGTTCACGACACGCCGCCGGTCACTTTCATCTCCTCCTTCGAAGATGGCTGGATATGGCACATCATCCTGCGCCACCGGGCCAGCGTAGGACTCATCATCAACACCGACCGCATCAAAGGCATGGGCAAAGCGGACCAGGAAGCGTATTTCCGCGCCACCTGCGCCCAAACGCCCATCCTGCAAAAACTGCTGGAACCGGCCGTCTTCATCGAAGGTTCGATGGGATTCCGCCCCGATTACTCGTATTACAATGACAAAGTGGCCGGTGAAAATTTCATCTCCATTGGCGACGCCGCCGGGTTCGTAGACCCGATTTTCTCTCAAGGAGTGCAGGCGGCGTTATACAATGCCACCATGGCGGCGTGGGCGGTCAAATCGTCGTTGGCGCGGGAAAGTCAACGGGCGCGTTATTTCCGCATGGCGGCCAATCAGATCAGTCAGTTCTACAGCTTTGCCCGGCTGATGGCGTTGGGGCATTTTGGGCAAGCGGGTATTGATGCGGACAAGGTGAAGGCGCTGATGGCCGGGTTCCCGGCCAATGAGCTTGACCTGGCGTTGGTGGCGGCGATGACGACGGATCGGTCGCAATATTTGCACCGGATAGCGACGGATGCGGGCATGGCGGAGAAAGTGGATAGGGAGTTTGCCGGAGATCGGCTGCTGGCGCTGGACGAGTTGGAGATTTGAGGATTAAGGATGATGGGGGATGACGGCCGTCACAGACATTAGCCAACGTTCCAACCTGACCCGGCTGCAGCTCCTGTATTGGGTGTCGCAAAAGCTGCGGCCGGCGACGCCGCTGTTTTCAGCAGCGTTGGCGCTGGCCTTGCCTGGCGGGGTGGATGTGGCCCGGTTCCAGAGGGCCGTGGCCCGGTTGGCAGCCGAGAGTGATGCTTTGCGCGGCGTTATCGTTGAGGAAGATGGCGTCCCCCAATGGCGGGTACGGCCGTCTCTACCTAATGGCTTCATTCATCTCGATTTTGCCCATTTGCCCGATCCGGAGACCGCCGCCCAGAAGTGGATGCAGGCGGAAGCGGCGCGGCCGTTTGTGCTGGACGAGCAGTTGTTCCGCACCGCCCTCATCGAAATTGGGCCGGATGAGGCGGTCTGGTTCTTGCATCAGCACCATCTCATCACCGACGCTGCCTCTAACTTTCTCATTTTCGATCTGGTGCAAAAAATGTACGCGGGAGAGACGGCCGTTTCCCCGGAAACGGCCGTCATCCATCCCTTTGCCGCCTATCAAAAATACGAAAAATCCTATCGCCAATCGGAACAATACCAGACAGCGGCGGCGTATTGGCAGGATAAATTGGCCGCCGACATCGAACCGCTGCGTTTTGGCGGCCGTCTGCCCCGCCGTCAAAACACGTACACCCACCGGCTGACGCACGACATTGATCCCGCCCGCGCCCATCAATTAAAGGAGATGATCCGGCAGCGGCGGGAGTTGTTCAGCATCACGCCATATCTGTCGCTGTACAACGTGCTGGCGGCGTTAACCTTTGTCCTCATTCACCGTCTGACGGCGCAACGGCCAAGGGACGGGGACCGTCCGTCCGGCCGCCGCCTCTCTTTTCTCTCCCCGGTACAAAACCGGGTGACGCTCCCCTTCCGCGAAACCATCGGCCTGCTGATGCAGTTGTGCCCCTTTTTCATTGAGATAGAGGAGGCGGATACGTTCCTGTCGCTGGCGCAGAAAATGCAGCGCGAAACGAAGGCGACGATGCGCCATTACCAGTATGGCACGGGGCTGGCGGTGCAAAACAAGGTGCATCCGGTGATGTTCAACTATCATCGCCGCCCGGCTTTGACCTGGCACGGCCGTCCCGTCGCCCAGCAGCTCATCCACGCCGGACATGGCGGCGATGTACTGGCGGTGCATGTCCACGATTTTGATGAAACCGGCGTTTTGCGGCTGATGGTGGATTTGCACGACGACGCCTTTTTGCCGGAACAGCGGCAGCCGGTAATCGCGGCGTTGGCGGCGTTGCTGGATGCGTTTTTGCATGATCCGGAACAAGTGGTGGCGGATGTGGAATTGGATTTGCCGGAGACGGCCGTCGTCCCGTTGCCTGATCGCCCGCCCCAGGTCGAACCGCGTGACATGTTGGAATTCCAACTGCGGCAGATGTGGCAGGCGTTGTTGGGCGTGCCGGAGATCGGCGTGCGGGATGACTTTTTTGACCTGGGCGGCAGTTCGCTGCAAGCGATGCGGCTGGTGAGCCAGGTAGAGGCGCTGACCGGGCGCTATGTGCCCATGTCTCTCCTGCTGGAAGCGCCCACGATTGCCCAATTAGCGGCGCTGCTGCGGGAACGGACGGCCGCTTCCTGGCAAAAAATTGTGACCATCCAGGCGGGAAATGGGGGACGACGGCCGTTGTTCCTCATTCCGGGGGCGGGCGGCAATGGGTTAGCCATCGCCCGCATCGCCCGCCATCTCCATCCCAACCAGCCGGTGAAGACCTTTTTGCTGCCGGGGCTGGTGGATGTGCAAGTCACCTGGGTCTCGGTTCCGGAAATCGCTGCCTTTTACCGGGAGGCGCTACTGACAGCCCAACCGGACGGCCCGTATTTGCTGGGCGGTTATTCGGCGGGCGGGGTGGTGGCGTTTGAATTGGCGCAGCAGTTGGCGGCGGACGGCCGTCAGGTCGGTTTTTTGGCGGTGATTGATGCCCCGGCGCAGGGGGCGGGGTATGCGTATCTGCGGCGGATGACGCGCCGGTGGGGGCGATGGTTTGGCTACAGCGATGAGCGGGAGCAGGCGTTGTTTTTGCGCTGGCGGGATGCGCTGTTCCGCGCCGATTATTGGCTGCGGCGTGGGTTGGGTGAAGCGGCGGCTTTTCAGGCCAGACGGTTGGTTCGTTTGGCGCAGGGGGAGCGGTTGGCGGGAAACGGCCGTCTCCGTCCGGCGGCGGATGAGTTGGGCGAACGGTTGGAGGATGAGCGGATGCGGGCCGTATTTGCCGCCAGCGACCGGGCGGTGCGCTGCTACATCCCGCAACCCTATGCGGGGCGGGTGACTTTATTGCGTTCGGAGGGGGGGTACGGTCGTGCCGAGGTTCGTTCGCCACACGCCGATCTGGGGTGGGGGAAGGTGGCGCGGCAGGTAGAGGTAGTTCAAATTCCCGGCAATCATGTGGAAATGGTGCAAGAGCCGCAGGTGGCGGTTTTAGGTCGTCAATTGCAGAGTTTGTTGGATTTGAGAATGGGGCGGTAAAGGCATATACGTCCTGATCAAGCAGGAAATTCATGTCGGGGCTGCACTCAGGTAAATATCTTCGGCCGCTACCAGCGCGATAGCGTATTGAATAGCCGCCTGGATGTCCTTGACGGTGAGATCAGGATAATAATCTTGAGTGATTTGCTGTTTTCGCTGTGTTGGTTTCAGACCGCGCCGCACAACCGCTTTAGCAAGCATTTCCGGGGCGTCAGACAGGTCAGTCTTCATCCGCCATTGCATCCAGCCGTTCCCAGTCAGTCGGCGATTTGTTTGAAGTAGGTGAAGGGTTATTTATGCTCATCAACATCTTTCCAAATCAATTCAACAGGGTAGCGGGAGAATTGAGTATCCTTGCCAACGATCGAGAGTTCTTTCGTTACGGCCTGAGCAATAATCAACCTGTCAGCAGGCGCACTACATGTACTCCGCGAAGTCTTCCAGTGGCTCGTCAAAATCATCGGCAATGGTGATTAGCCCTTTGGCGGAGCCGAATTGGCGCGGCCGTTTTTGCTTGAGAATGGGGGAAAGTTTGACAAACGGCTGTTTATCCCTGGCAATGATCATTTCTTCTCGGCTGGCAGCGAGTTCGATCAGTTCGTGGAAACGCGCTTTAGCCTGTTTCAGTTCGACTTGTGTCATTTTTTCTACCTCTGGTTGAGTTCAACCATATGATTTCCTATTATGTTGAGAAAATTATAGCATACGCTAGTTTATGCCGCGCTGATCTGCAACTCAATCCAGAGGAAACCATACGCATCCACCGAGACGGCCGTATCCTCCCCCACCACCACCGTTGACTCCCGCTCCTCAATAATCGCCGGGCCAGGGAATTTTGCGCCGGGGAACAGCTTGTACCGGTCGTAGACGGTGAAAGGGATGAAATTGTGGGCGATGCCGGAGTAGGCCGGCCGTTCCCCTTTGATGGCGTCGGCTAAACGGCCGTTCCCCCTCTCTAACCTGGGCAGTTCCAACAGCTTCACCGGCAGGCTGGCGCGGACGCGGAAATTGACAAACTCGACGGGCGATTCAGGGTAGGTACGGCCGTACAGCCGCTCATACACCCCGTCAAACCGCCGCCGCAAATCGGCCCGATCCAGCTCGGTGAAGGCGCCGGCCGGCAGCGGTAGGTTCGTCTCCGACCCCTGGCCGACGAAGCGGGCGTCCACCGATCGCTCAAACAAAATGTCATCCGTGGTTCCGGCCGTCTGTAAGGTGCGTTCCCCCTCCGCCTCCATGTCGCGGAACAACTGCTCGATCGCGGCGAAATCGGCCGTTTGCAAGGGCGCTTTGTGGCTGCGTATCAGGTCAAAGGCGCGGGGGGCGGTGAAAAAGCCCAGCGCGGAGCCA
>JAJRVV010000159.1 GCA_024277135.1 Chloroflexota bacterium
CCGCCGGGGCAGGCGGCTTCGGTCGCGCTCCAGAACACCGTATTCTCATAACCGGTCAGGCCGTTGACGCTGCCTGAATATGGTTCCGTGAAGAAAATTTCCGGGGTATCCAGCGTGATGGCGTTGGGCTTGTTCAAGGGTTGGGCGAAGAGGGTATGGTTGGCGGGAGGGGAGACGGCCGTTGCGCCTAAAATGATGATCAAAATGACAAAAGTAACGGAAAAAGCGATTGCAAAACGTCTTGACTTCATAACAGGTTTCTCCAGAGGTTTCATGCCAATATGGCGCGCGAGAAATCAGCGGCGGCCGCGGGCGCGGCTTGGGAGATGGGGACGGCCGTTCATAACAATACAAAAAGGGCGGCGGCCGTTGCCAGACCGACGCCAATCGCAAAGAGGACGCTGCTTGTTTTTCTCATGTAATCCCCTGCCACATTTGAGCAAGACATCCTCGAACAACCAATAAGGAAAACAGTAACTACTAAGCCCCTCTGGAATTTCACCACGAAGACACGAAGGCGCAAAGAAAAACCAGAGAAACTTTGTGTCTTTGCGCCTTTGTGGTTAGCAGTTACGGAAAACAGTACCACACAAACGTCCTCTCAACGTCCGCAGGCGCGAATGATGACGGCTGATTTGCCATCGAGAAACAGGATTGTCTACGTCCCAATCATCTTGCCCCAGGCGCGGCCGCGCGCCACAAGGCAGAGGGCGTGTCTTCATCTTGTCCGGGGTGGGACTCAAAAGCGATCCAACGGCCGTCCCCCGACCAGGAAGGCGCGCCATCCTCATTTGTACCGCTAAAGGTGACGCGAATCGGCTCGCCGCCATCCGCCGGGATGATGAAGATGTTGGGCGTGGGCAAGCCGCCGTAATCAGAGGAGTAGACGATGAAACGGCCGTCCGGCGACCAACTGGCGTCCGTATCGCTTGACGATTGATCAGTGACGAGACGCAAGTCTGTTCCGTCTGGAGCCATCGTGTAAATGTCCCAATCCTCGCTGCCGGGATCATGCCGTTGAAACAAGATGCGATCCCCGGCCGGCGACCAGTTCGGCTGGCGGTCATCCACCCCCGCCGCCGGGCCGTCGGTGAGAACGGTTAACCCCGTCCCATCCACCCGCACCTTCCAAATGCTCCCCTGCTGCCGGTCATCAGGCGCGTCACCGTCCGCTTCAAACACAATCCACGCCCCATCCGGCGACCAGGAGGGTTCGATGTACCAGGGCGGACCGTCATGCGTTGTGATGCGGCTGAAATCGGCGCCGTCGGGCGCGATGCGCCATATGTCGTCCGATTCGGCCCGGTCGGAAGCGAACACGATACGGCCGTTGACAGCATTCCAGGCGGAGCCGGGCAGGTTGACGTTATCCTGGTCTTCCCAGGGCGTCAGACGGGTGATGGCGCCATTGGTCAAACCCAGCAGGAAGACGCCGGCCGGGCCGATGTTGTAGCCGTTCTCAAAGCGGGTGAAGATGATCTGCGTCCCATCGGGCGAAAAAGCGGCGTTTTGGTCGCTGGCGTCCGGGGGCGGGTCAGTAAGACGGATGGCGCCGTCGAAGCGGGTTTCGTAGGCAAAGGAGGACGGTTCTGATTGGGATACGGCCGTATCAGGAGGCGTACTTGGCGATTGTGTGGGCGGGGAGATGGGTACGGCCGTCGACGTCTCATCTTCTCCCAGAGTGCAGGCCGTCAAACTACCCAAGAAGAGGCCCATGAACAAAAAAGTTCGCCATCGGTTCATTGTGTCCACTCCTTAAGGTTGAGCAGCCGGTTCCACCACTTCAAAATTAGCGATGTCGTAGACGGCCGTCGCCGGATCATCCCCATCTACCCACGAATCATCATAGGCGATAGGGATCATCTCCAGGTCAAGATTTAGCTGCTCCATCACCACCTGCCACTTCGTCTGTCCGGCCGGCAGCGGCGTGCCCGCCGGTTGGCCGATAAGGGCGTTCACCTCGTCATCCGTCAGGTTTAGATTGGCAGTGTGCATATCCTCCGCGTAAAAAGTGAAGCCGTCAGCGCCATCCACCGCATACGCGCCATACGCGCGCAGCGCGGCCAGATACATTTGGGTGATGGGGGACAGATCGTTGGCCTCATCAATCGTCGCCCCGCTCTCATCCACAATCGTTGACTTCAAACGGAGGCGCTGCCCGGCGGCCAGATGGTACGGGTTGACGCTGTAAAAATCCGTCTCCGTGGTCGAAGCCGGGTAAAAATAATCGGAAGCCAGCGGGGTAAATGGGTCGCTGCTCAGGTTACGCAGCCCCGGCACGGCAAAGGCCAGCGCGTGGGCAATCTGGCCGCTTTCCACATCCTCCGGCAAGATCAGCCCGGCCAGCAGCGGCGTGCCCACGGCGTGGGCGCTGGACAGGGTATCGGGATTGCTGCCATCGCCGCGCGCGTCGAAAAATTCAATCGCTCCCGCCTCCAAAATCGTCGCCCCTTCCAACCCGCCGCCCAGGCTGGTACACTGCCCGCTGCGGACGGTCGTCGCCTGCCAGAAGTCGAATTCCTCAAACGTGTCCGACTTGAAAAGAACCAGATGGCCGTCCGCGCCAGTGTCCTGCGGGCCGTTGGGGCGCACCGTCCCCGCCGCAGCCGGTACAGGCACGGGGCCGCCTTCCTGATCAATGCCAAAAGTGGGGCTGGGCCAGGCCAGGTTGCCGTCATAGTCGCAAATCAGCACATTTTGCGTTCCCGTCCCGGCGCGGAAAATAGGGATGGTGAAATCGTCGTACCCCACATCCATGAAGGGCCAGGTGGTGGTCTGGGGGTAATCAACGGGACGCTGGTCGGTGGTGTCGCCGCGCATGACGCGGTAAAAGACGAGCATTTGCTGGTCGCTGGCAGGCAGGACGTTGGCGGCGGCGGCCGTCTGCCGCCAGGCGCTGTTGGCGGAAAACAGGGGGACAGGCAGAGCGAAATCCCGCCGCAGTCCGGTTCCCGACTTGAGGACTGTGGGCAGGTAGATAGGAGTTGGCGTAGCGGCTGCAACGCCATCTTCATCTACTACGAACGATGAAACCAACCCGCAGCCGATCATCAGCATCGCCGCTAAAAGTATCACCCAAGCATGTCGTTTGTTAAGCATCATTTTCTCCATCACGGCGGGCAATTTTGCAAAATTGCCCGCCATCGCTATGGCATCGGTTCTACAAAACGATCCAGCGCCCGGCCGCCGACGAAGGGCACAAAACCCAATTCGCGCGACGCGGCATAGACCCAGGCCGCATTCTCCGGCTCCAGGGCATAATCTATCGTGAAAATGACCAACCCTTTGCTTTGCGCCAGCATCAGGTCGCGCAGATATTCCTGGCTGCTGACGTGCAGCGTGCTTTCCGGGAAGTCATCGTATTGGCGTTGGCATGGGGGGGCGAGGGAGTCGTAGTAAGCTGCGGTATCTACCTCGGCGTCGGTGCGCGGCAATGGGCAGTCCCCCGGCGGATCATTGTCGGCCCCGCCGTCAAACCAGACCTGCTCCTGGGCGATGGCGTCTATCGTGTCCACGTAATCATCGTCCTGGGCCAGTTCGGCCGCGTTTTGGCCGATGACGATGAAGTTCTCATTTTGACTACGCGTAAATTCAGCCAAATCCCCCACCCACCAGACCATCTCCTGGCGGGCATCGGCGCCTTCGGCGCTGGCAAAGGCAGCCACGTCCTCATCCGAGTACGCTTCCACCCAATCCAGGTAGACACCGTCAAAACCAGCGTCCAGGATGGCTTGCAAATATCCATTCTCTCCCAGCCAGATGTCTTGATATTCCTGGTACCAGTACGCCACCGGAAAATTACCCTCCCAGCCATCGGGATCGCCAGTGATGATCCATTCCGGGTTGCCGATGCCCCAACCGGGCTGCCAGTAGGTACGGAAATCCTCAGCCTGGCCGATGTCTATGTAGGCGATGACCAGTTTGGGGCGCGGCGCGTTGTGCAGGCTGGCGATGAGTTCGGCCATGGGGTAATCGGTGTTGTTTTCTTCGGAGGGGATGAAATCCAACACAACCATGTCATAGGCAGAAGCGGCGATTTGGGTGGTGGTGTCCGGCTCCAGGTTGACGTCAATCAGGTACAGCCATTGGTCTACATCGGTCAGAGCAGGGAGTCCGGTTTGGGGCAGTTCGGCGCTGTCTGGGTTGGGAACGGCCGTGCCAGGAAAATCCACGTTCAGTGTCCAACGGTCGCGGAAAATGCGCAACAACGGATTGTCGGGAATGGCGGTATGGTTAGCCGGGTCGGGGCCATATTCCAGGTTGAAACCGTCAAAATAAGGCTCGTCGCCGCGCCAGACGTAAACGGCGTAGTTCCAGCCGTACTGCTCGAACAAATCCATCTGGTCGTAGAGGAAAGTGGTCACGTCGGGAACCCAACGCAGCGCGCCGAATTCGCCCACGTAAATGGGGACGTTGTGCTGCTGGGCGAACTGGCGTACGGGGCGATAGTTTTCCTCCAGCCAGGCGCGATCGAAGGTAATGGTTTCGCCGTAGTCGTCTACGACGTCTGGGTAACGAATGTTGGTTTCTCCCTCCTGGATAATGTACACGTCCGGGTCGTAGGCGTGCAGGCTGTAAACGGTGTGCGGGTCACCGGTGGGTTGCAGGGCGGCAAACCACTCGGCCGATCCCCAACTGAGGCTGTTGACGATGATGGGCGTGTCGGGATCTACCTGGCGGATGGCGGCCGTTATCTCGGCAGCAAAAGCGTTCCAATCCAGCAGCGTGCCGGCCATCTGCGCCTGGGCCGCGGCCGGTTCCAGTTCGTAGTCGGGGTCCATCAAGGTGTTGGGGTGCGGCTCCACCATTAAGTCGTAGCCGATGACGGCAGGGGAGCGGCGGTAACGTTCAGCCGTGAAACGCCACATTTCCACCCAGGCGTCATGCGCTGCCTGCTCCGTCCACACCGCAAAAAGCGGGCTGCCTTCCCCGGTGATGGCGCCTTCATTGCGCCCCGGCCCAGTGCGGAAGTGGATGACGACGTAAAAGCCGACTTCTTCGGCCCATCCAACCAGATCGTCCAGGTAGGCCAGCGCGGTCTGGTTGAGTTCGTAGGGCGGCGTCTCGGTGAAGATGCCGGGATAGGAGGCGTTGATCAGGTTGGCTCCCAGATCGCGCAGCTCTTGCACGTCCTGGCGGCTTATGGCCTGGGTACAGCCAGTCTCGGTATAAAGCAAACAGGGGTGCATATCCATGCCGCGCAGGCGGGTTCCACCTGTCCACAATGCCCATTTATCGGCAGCTAGCGCGACTGGGGGATGGGGAACGGCCGTGCCTGTCACATCTTCACCGGCAGGCGGGATTGGGGACGGCTCCTCGCTATCCGAAGTGGGTGGTGACGCCAAATTACAAGACAAAGAGATTGCCAACAAGAAAAAGAACGCCAAAAATCGCCAAAATTTCATGCCGTGCCTCCATACGACCTGCGAGGTTTGACAAACCTCGCAGGTCTTCCCTATTGATGCTAGACTTGCTCGTTATGAAACATTATTTCGTCTGGCTTGGCTCTGGCCGTACCCGAAAATTTGATGTCAGCCCCAAAGCCCTTTACCTCGATCTGGCGGCCCGCGCGCGGCTGCCGGTTCCTAATGGCGGCGTCATTCTCGACGAACTGTACCGTTTACTGCTGGATGAGGGAGTGCTGCGGCAAACAGATAACCGGGTGGAAGCCGCCGACCCGGTCTGGTTATGGGAGACAGTATATCACAGCGTCCGCTTTCCCCGGCTGGCAAATCGGGTGGCAGTTCGGGGAACGCACCCGGCAACGGCATGGACGCCCCTGTTGGCCGTTGATTTTCAGGAGCCATCTGCTCTGGCCGAATCGTTATGCGCCTGGTGGACGGCCGTCCTGCCCCAACCGGAATCGGTTCGCCGGGATGTGCTGGTGATGGAGATGGTGGACGTGAAAACGGCGGGCACGGCCGTTTCCCGGCAGTCGGAGTCCAGTGATCAGTTTTCAGTAAACGGTGAACGGTTAGTTTTGCCCAAGTTGAAGGGGTGGGGACGGCCGTCACCCGATCTGCCCGACCATCTCCGCCGGGCACAGATGCTTCTACGTGGCACGCGCCGCACATTCGGCAAGGGAAATTGGCAGATTGATTGGGCAGATGACGGCCGTGTTTGCTGGCTTTTGCAATTATCAATGAGCAATGAGCAATGAGCAATGAGCAAAGGATTGCTCATTATTCATTGGCCAGCACTGACCGGTCCGATGACCAGGGAGCGTACGGAGCCATCGTCATCGCCGCCAACCGCACCAGCGCCGTGTCATAATTGACCCGCCACCCAGCAAAATCCCGCCACGCCTGCTCTCGATCTGCCTTCAGAGGCACGCCCTGCGCCGTCAACGCCTCACACACTGCTTCAAACTCCGTCTGACTCACCGAAATCGGGTCATCCGGGTTGGGATTCGCATCAAAATCAATGTTGAAAAACTGAGCCACGTGCCGCGGCGCCAGGTAGCCGGTGCGGATGCAGAGGGCGGCGCGGGCGTTAAACGGCCGTTCCATCACCGCCAAATACAACGACGCCCCATCCAGCACCGCGCCGGCGGCCGTCACCCAGGAGCGCTGCGGCTGCGGCGACCGAAAAAACGCCAGCGGCGCCAATGACGTATGGCTTTCTTCCACTTCGGCAAACCAGACCGACCACAACGACCACAACTCATCCAGGCTGTCCAAACGGCCGATGCGGTGAGAGCGGGCGATCATTTCTTGCGCGGTGGGCGGCGACCCGGCGTAGGATGCCAGCAGAGCGACGGCCGTTTCCCGTTTGGAAAAAGCGGCGTACATCGACGGCAGGTACGCGATCAGCAGCGCCGCCAAAATCAGCCCCAGCATCGCCTCCGAAAACTCCGCCAGTTTGAACCAAACCGTATCCTCCGAGGCGTACCCCAACGTCAGCAAAGAGGAGCCGCTCAGCTTAAACGCTTCATACAGCGGCCGCATATCCATCGCCCAATACACCAGCGCATACCCCGCCAACACCAGAGTGAGGATGACCAACGGCATCATCACCCATGTCAGCGGCGCAAACAAAGCCATCACCCGATCTTGCGCCTCATAACTCTGGGTGCGGGCGGCGCGGAAGCGGAACAGGCGGCCTATGCCGCCAAAGACGACGCGGGTCAGCCACACATTCACCCCGCGCGGCAGCACGAAGGTCTTGATGGCTGAGACCAATGTCCAACCGACGATCCCGACGCCGAGAAAGAACGCCCCGCCCCGGATGATGAGTAAGCCCAACTCTGCTGCTGGCATACGGCCGTCTCCTGATTTTGGATTTTGGATTGCGGATTTTGGATTATCCGCTTCAGCTTGATTATGGAACACCCATTGACAATTGACAATTAACAATTGACAATTAGCAATTAGCAATTAGCAATTAACAAGGAGTTGCCATGAACTACGATGATTTCCAACACATCCTCTTTGAAAAACGCGATCCGCACACCCTCTGGCTCACCTTCAACCGGCCCGATGTCCTCAACGCCGCCAATGTCCGGCTGCACAGTGAAATGGTGGCAGTATGGCCGACAATTGAGCGCGACCCCGACGTGCATGTGGTCGTCGTCACCGGGGCAGGACGCGCTTTTTCCGCCGGCGGCGATTTGCAGATGGTGGAAGATGCCTACCAGGATTTCGACGAGATCGTGCGTATTTTGGACGAAGCCCGCGACCTGGTTTACCACATGGTCAATTTTAGCAAGCCGGTGGTCAGCGCCATCAACGGCGCGGCGGTGGGCGCGGGGCTGGTGGTGGCGCTGTTGGCGGATGTCAGCATCGCTGCCGAGAGCGCTCGGCTGGCGGATGGACACGTGCGCATGGGCGTGGCCGCCGGCGACCATTCTGCCATCATCTGGCCGCTGTTGTGCGGCATGGCCAAGGCCAAGTATTACCTGATGACGGCCGATTTCATCAGCGGTAAAGAGGCAGAACGGATCGGGCTGGTGAGTTTGTGTGTGCCGGATAAAGAACTGCTGGAGCGGGCGGCGGCCGTCGCTCACCAACTGGCTACCGGCCCCCGCCACGCCATCCGCTTCACCAAACGCGCTCTCAACCAATGGCTGCTGCAAGCCGGGCCAATCTTTGACCATTCGTTGGCGCTGGAAATGATGAGCTTTTTCTCGCAGGATTTGATGGCCGGCGTGGAAGGGCTGCGGCAAAAGCAAAACCCCCGCTTCCCCTCAAGTGAGTAGGACAATGGTTTATGCCGGATTCAAGGCGCGATTGATCGCCTTTGCCTATGATTATTTGGTTATTCTTGCTTATCTGGCACTGTTGACGGTCATTTCCATCACCTTCATCATCCTGATGCCCCAGACGATCTCCGGCCTGTTTACCAGCCCGCTACAAAGCGACTTCATCACCTTTATCATTCTTGTCTTGCCGGTCATGTTGTACTTCACCGTTGGCGAAAGTTCGCCACAGATGGCAACTTGGGGTAAACGAAAAGCAGGGTTGCGGGTCGTGAATCAAAACGGAAGTAAGGTAACGCGATCACAAGCATTCATTCGTTCTCTGGCAAAATTATTGCCCTGGCAGTTAGCTCATACGGGGCTTTATCATATCCCCGGTTGGCCCCTGGCCCCAGAATCTCCATCGCCCTTGTTATCGCTGCCTTTATTGTAGTCTGGCTGTTAGTTGGCGCGTATATGGGAACGCTTCTATTCACAAAAACCCACCGCACTCCGTATGATTGGCTGGCAAACAGCTTTGTTGTTCGTTCAAAACCTTAGAAGATGATTCCTATCCGCTGATACGCTTCAAAAAAATCATAGAACCGGGTAATATTGCCAAAGGGGAACACATCAAATTGTCAGGTGATAACCATGCAAGAAGAGACGTCCCACAAACAAAAATTGGCCGAATTTGAAGCCCGCATCGCCCGCGGCGAAAAAATCGAGCCGGGTGACTGGATGCCGGACGAGTACCGCCGCCAACTCATCCGCATGATTTCCCAGCACGCCCACAGTGAAGTGGTGGGCATGCTGCCCGAAGGCGCCTGGATCACCCACGCCCCCAACCTGCGGCGCAAATTGGTGTTGATGGCCAAGGTGCAGGATGAAGCGGGACACGGCCAATACCTCTACCACGCCGCCGAGTCGCTGGGGGCGACACGAGAGGAGATGCTGGACGCCCTGCTGAGCGGCCGGGCCAAATACGCCAGTATCTTCAACTACCCCACCCTCACCTGGGTGGATGTAGCCTGGGTGGGCTGGTTGGTGGATGGGGCTGCCATCAAAAACCAGATGATGCTGGCCCACTGCTCATACGGCCCTTACTCGCGGGCGATGGTGCGCATCTGCGCCGAGGAAACGTTCCACTACAAGCAGGGCAAAGAGATGATCGTGCAATACATGACCAGCGGCACGCCGGAACAAAAGGCGATGACGCAGGATGGCCTGAACCGGTGGTGGCAGCCGATGCTGATGATGTTTGGCCCGCATGATGCTGAGTCGAAGAATACGGCCGTCCTCATGCGCTGGGGCATCAAAACCAAGTCCAACGACACCTTGCGCCAGGAATTCATCAACGAGGAAGTACCGGAACTGCTGGCGCTGGGGCTGACCCTTCCCGATCCTGACCTGAAATTTAACGAGGAAACGGGTAATTGGCAGATTGGCCCGATTGATTGGGACGAGTTCTGGCGGGTGGTAAAAGGCAATGGTCCGATGAATAAAGAACGTTTAGCCGCCCGCACAAAAGCGCACAACGATGGTTTGTGGGTGCGCGAAGCGTTGGCAGCATACGCTGAAAAAACCTCATGAGTAAAACGCAAAACGCGGAGAGACTAGATTACGTTTTTCGTTTTTCCTCTTACGCATTATGACCGATACACAGTGGCCTCTCTGGGAAGTATTCAAACAAGATAAACCGGGTAAACCGCATGAATCGGTGGGGACGGTGCATGCGCCGGATGCCGAGATGGCGTTGTTGAATGCGCGGGATGTGTATGTGCGCCGTCCCCGCGCAGTAAGTGTGTGGGTGTGTCTGCAAACGGCCGTCTACAGCAAAACTGCCGAACAACTGGCCGCCGATCCCAACTGGCCGCCAGCCAACCGCGAAACCACCGAGCCAAAAACCACCTTCCATATTTTCACCAAAACCTCCCAGCGCCGCGCCATGACCTTTGTGAACCATGTCGGGGAAATCAGGACAGCGACTCCCGAACTGGCGCTCAAACAAGCCATAGATTGCGGTGAATTTGGAGAGAATGTGTGGGTGTGGTGGGTGGTTCCCGACGAAGCCATCACCCGCAGCCAAGCCGACGACATCGCCAGCATGTTTGATCCGGCCCTGGATAAAAAATACCGGCAGCAAACCCACTACGGCTTTGTCAGCCCGGCGCGCCAGAAGAGAGCCAGAGGAAAGAGCGAGAGCTAGAGGATGGAAATTTCTACCCAAAATGCGCTGCAAAATTATTTATTGGCGCTGGCCGATGATGAACTGGCGTTGGCGCATCGTAATTCGGAGTGGATCGGTCACGCCCCCATCCTGGAAGAGGATATCGCCATCGCCAACATCGCCCAGGATGAGTTGGGCCATGCCGCGCTTTGGTATAATCTGCTCTGCCAGTTAACCGGCGACGACCCGGACCGGCTGGTTTATTGGCGGGACGCGGCCGATTTCCGCAGCGCCCAACTGCTGGAACTGCCCAAAGGGGATTGGGCGTTTACCATCCTGCGCCAATATCTGTTTGATGTGTATGAGGTGGTTTTGCTGGATGGCTTGCAAGAAAGCGCATACCAACCCGTAGCGGACACGGCCGTCAAAATCCGCAGCGAGGAAATTTACCACCACCGGCACACCCACACCTGGGTCAAACGGTTGGGATTGGGCAGTGTGGAAAGTCACGGCCGTATGCAGGGCGCGTTAAACGAGTTATGGCCATATGCCCTTCAGTTGTTCATCCCTTTGGCTGACGAGGCGGTTTTGGTAGATGATGGGTGTGTGCCGCAGCGGACGGCCGTGTATAATCAATGGCTCAATATCGTCCAACCCCACCTGGCCGATTCCGGGCTGGAAATCCCGGCCGACGCTGGGCCACCCACCCCAAACCGGGCCGCCCATTCGCCTCACCTGGCCGGCCTGTTGGCCGACCTGCAAAAAGTTGCCCGCGAACATCCCGGCGCTAATTGGTAACGTAAGAGGTGCGACGCACTTTTGAAGTGCGTCGCACCTGATAAAAGGAGTCAAAAATGGTGCGCGACGAAAGCGGCCATTCCGAAGAAACAGAAAGGATGCTCCGCGATTGGCCCCTTTAACGGATTCAAAAAAGACCTGCGAGGTTTCTGAAAAACCTCGCAGGTCGAAAATTTGGCAGGCGCTGCAAACGGTGAAAGACCCGGAGATTCCCGTCGTTTCTCTGGTGGAGATGGGCATCGTGCGTGACGTGACGCTGACAGAACGTGGCGAGGCGATCGTCTATATCACGCCCACCTTTTCCGGTTGTCCGGCGTTGCACGTGATGCAGCGCGACATCAAAGAGAGGCTGGCCGAAATAGGCTGCAAATCCGTCGCCATCGAAATCCGCCTCAGCCCGCCCTGGTCTAGCAACTGGATCAGCGATGAAGCGCGAGAAAAACTGCGCCAGTTTGGCCTGGCCCCGCCGCCACGTCACCATGGGGATTTTATCGGGCTGGCTGACATCAGCACGGCCGTCTGCCCCCGCTGCGATTCGACCAACAATACCCTCAAAAACAGCTTTGGCCCCACCCTCTGCCGCGCCATCTGGTACTGCCACGACTGCCAGGATGCGTTTGAACAGTTCAAGCCCTTATAACAGCCAGACCTGCGAGGTTTTTGAAACCTCGCAGGTCTCCTTCACAGAATCCGGTAATTGTCAAGACCCAAAACAAAATGGGTTTTGAAGCAAAAAAAGGCAGCGGGCAATAACCCGCCCTCATCTGAACTTTAACAATTGAGTGCAGGTTAAATGCGGCCAAAGCGATGGCCTGTGATGAAC
>JAJRVV010000160.1 GCA_024277135.1 Chloroflexota bacterium
CGCGCAACTCATCGCCCGCAAGCGGTAACTGCGGTGATGATGCAGACATCTGATTTCCTGCCAATTATGAGGCTGGCGCGTTCGACAACGAGAAATCGGATGTCTTGTTACCAGCCGTTTTATACGAGAACGGCCGCGCCCCCGGCCGCATTTATCCTCATCCAATTCCTGCCAATGGAGGATGCGCCAATCGGCAAAAGCGGCCCGCAGCTCCCCTGGAAACAAAAAGTAATCAGGGTGTTCCTCTTCGGTCTCAACCCGGACAAACGTCTCAAAAAAGAGCAGGCCGCCCGGCTTGAGCGCCTGCCGGTATACGGGAAAGGTGGTTCGTTCCAGAAAGCGGAAATTGATGATAACATCAAAGGTTTGCGGCGGCAGCCAGAGGCGGGACATGTCGTAGACGGCCGTCTCCAGCCGCAGCTTGTCTGCCAAAGCCTGACGCCGCGCCAACCGCAAGCCCACCTCCGAAATGTCCAGCGCCACCACCTGGAACCCTCGTTGGGCCAGGAAACGGCCGTGTACCGCCACCCCCGCCGCCGCATCCAACGCCAAGCCGCCTGACGGCAATCGGTGGGCATGGTCACGCAACAACTGTCGCGGTTGGCTGGTCAGCCAGGCGTCCCCGTCCATCAAGTAACGGTGATTCCAGCGGTCGGCATCGGGATGGTTCATGTATTTTTGCGCCAGAAATGTTCCAGGATTTCCCCTTGATGCGATACTAGAATTTCGGAGACGGCCGTTTCCGCCAACAAACCCTCCGCCAATTCCTTGAGATATTCCGGCGTGGTGATGCCTGTTCCCTGACTGGGCATGCCCAACGTCACCACCTCTGCCTGCTCCTCTTTAACCACGTCCCGAAGCGCCTGACGAAAATCCCCCCGGCGCACAATCGAACGGGCGGCGACGCCCATTTTGGCCGCCTTCTCGCAGGCCATCGCCAGCATAAAATCACCCAGTTCATCCAGTTCCGTCTCAATGTCCACCAACACGGGCGAGGAAAATCGGTTCAAAAAGCGGGCATTGGACACATAAAGAAAAATGAGTTCAGCCTCTCGTTCCTGGGCCAGGGCAATCGCTCGGTCTTGATTGGGCGAACTGGGCGCGCCGCCCCGTGTGGGGCAAAGTATTTTGGTCATGTGGAACTCCTGTTAAATAACAAGATGAAGGAGTGACACGGTGACGTCCTGCCTTCCACCGTTACTCTTTCAGCCTGCAAAAACGATAAAACGGAGCCAAAGCCAGATAAACCCGGCAATCAACGTCAAAAACGTGACGGGCAGCCCCACCTTAAAAAATTCCTTGAATGAAATGGGCAATCCGGCCTGCTCAGTAATACCGGCCGTCACCAAATTAGCCTCGGCGCCGACCAAAAAGCCATTGCCGCCCATGGCCGCGCCCATGGAGAGCGCATAATAAAGCGCTTTGCTGTTGGCGCCGGGAATGGAACCGCTCAGAAATTCGACGACGGGCAGCAGGGAAGCGGCCAACGGGATGTTGGCGATGGCGGTGGAAAGCAAGCCGCCGCCGAACACGATGACAAAGATGGCTAAGACCAGATTGTCCCCCACCAACGCGCTGATGCCGGTGGCCACAAAGCTGATGAGGCCGACTTCTTGCACCGCGCCCACCACGATGAAGAGCGCCATGAAGAAGACGAGGGTGGTCCAATCTACGGCCGTAATCATCTCGCGCACGTCCGGTTTCAGCCAGATGAGCAAGACGGTGGCCCCCACCAACGCGGGGACGGCCGGCACCACATGATACTGTTCGCCGACCACAAATCCGGCCAGCGTCAGCACAAACACCAGCCCCGATTTCCATAGATGGTCTGGCCGGTCAATGCGGGCATTGTCCTGCAATTTTTGGTACAGCGTGGGCGAGATACCGCCGCTGGCTTTCTTCCATTCATCCCGGTAATGGTGAAGCACATACCCGGCCATCACTGCCAGAGCCAACACCACCCCGACTGTCTGGTTCACCAAAAAATCGTTGAAGCCAATCCCGGCGTAAGCGCCGATGAGGATGTTGGTGGGCGTGCCAATGAGGGTGCTGATGCCGCCCACGTTGGAGGCCAGCACTTCGGGGATGATGAGCGCCAGCGGATTGATGCCCAGCGCCAGCCCAATTTGCAGGCTGATGGGCGTCATCAACAGCATGGTAGTGAAATTATCGAGCAAGGCGGAGGCGACGGCCGTTAACAGCATCAAAATCAACACCAGCAGCCAACTCCGCCCCCGGCTCAACCGGTACGCCTGGAACGCCATCCATTGGAAGATGCCGGTGCCTTCGATGATGGCGATGATGATCATCATTGCCATCACCAGGAAAATCACTTCCCAGTTCATATAAGTCAGCGCCCGTTCAAAATCCATGATGAACAGGTCGGGATAAAAAGCGACCCCGATAAACGAAACCACGAAAACGGCCGACATGCCGGCCAACGCGGCGGTGGTGCTGTGCAGTTTTTCCAGGGCGATGATGAGCAATACCCCCAGGAAAATGAGCGTCGCCAGCCAAAAGCCGGGCGTGATGCGCCGCTCTAGCTGCTGTTCGCCCAATCTCAAGGTGGTGGTGGCGCTGAGCAACCCCAAATCAGCCTCATCCAATGTGGTTTCCCAGCCGCGAAAATGAGGGCGCTCCACCACCAATGTCAAAACCTCCGTTGGCAGGTCGGCCAACACAATCGTCCAGGTACCGTCTTCCTGGCTTTCGGCTGCCGCCAACGATGTTTCTTCCCCGGCGATATGCAGGCTGACTTCGGCAGCGACGACGGGTTGGTTCTGGCTGTCAACGAGACGGCCGTTGATGAGATACCCATCATCATGATCGGCGGCTTGGGTTGGCTGGGGCAACGCGAAGAGCAGCACGGCCGTGCCCAGCAGCGCCGCCATCAATCCCCACAGCCAGGGAAAACGGCTCATCTGAATTTGGCAAAATTTCACGTTCATATCCTTTTCGCTATGTCTGCTAATTGTATGGTAAAATTGGGCGGTAGGAAAACTTCTGGCAAATGCAGCCTGTCGTTCAACCGAGGGATGTATCTGACGTTTGCGCCAGATGCAACAATAGGGCATTCAAGCCAATCAAGGTCTTAGCGTCCTCAATTTTCCCACTCACAAGCCACTCTTGAATATCGGCCAGGGGCAAGCGAACCAATTCAATTCGCTCCTCCTCTTCCAGGTTTTGCCCCACCCATTCCAGGTCAAACGCCAGAAAGATGCGCATCGGCTCATTGGTAAATCCGGCGGCCGAAAAACAGGTGTGGGCCAGCCTCATTTTCCCCGCTCGATAGCCGGTCTCTTCCGCTAACTCCAACCGCGCCCGCTTCTCCGGCTCTTCGTCCCCTTCCAGCCGCCCGGCCGGCAGTTCCAGGATGGTTTTGCCGATGGCGATGCGAAACTGGCGAATAAGGATCACAGCATCATCCAGAACCGGCGCGATGGCGACGCCGCCGTTGTGTTCGATGATCTCCCGGCGAGCGGTACGGCCGTCGTCCAGCGCCACTTCTCCCACCACCAGCGAGAAAATTTGGCCGGTAAACGGTCGTTCTCGGCGAATCCATTTTTCCATCATCACTGCTCAGACGGCTGCATTTGTTTGACGGCCGTCACATTTCTCACAGAAAACAATACCCAAATCAATCCGATCACCAGGCCAAACAAACCGGTCGCCATCGCCACCCGGTTCACCATCCACAGCAAATTATCCTGGGCAAACCCCGCCCAAAAAATCGAGATAGACTGCGTCAGCGTCAGCGCGGCAAACTCAAAAGCGAAGACGCGCCCCCGGAACCTATCCGGAACCAGCGTTTGCAGCATCGCCGCCGAAAACACCCAAATCGTCCCCGTCCCCACCGTCCGCACCAGCGTCGCCAGCAAAAACAGGGGCAGGGTCGGCGCCAATCCCAGGCTAAAAATACCAACAGCCATCAAAACAAACCCAATCGTAATCCCCCGCAATAAACGAACCGGCGCATCCCCCAACCAGCGGCGCATCAGCAGTGGCCCCACGCCAGTGCCCAGCCCGCTCATCATATAGATGATGCCCAGCGTCGCCGTCCCTGCATCTTCAATTCGCAAGGTGGAAAGGATGGCCGTGTTCTTGATGGGGAACACCTGCTCGGCAAACTTAATCTCCAACACATTAATTGCCCCCCACACCAACGAACCGCCCGCCTTGGCCAGACTAATCCCTAAAATAAAACCGGCGCCGCGCAAATAGCGGAATCCATCCACAAAATCAAGCCAGCCCCCTTGCCGCCCCGCTTCTTTCGTCCGTCCCACGCCGGCGATCTGGCTGATAAAGTAAGCTGACAACAAAAAAGTTGCGGCGTCCGCCACAAACGCTGTCTCCGCCCCAAAAATGGCAGCGACCAGGCCGCCCAAAAACGACCCCAGCGCCAGCATCGTACTCCAGGTGAAACTATCCAGGGCATTGGCCGCCACCAAATCTTTTTGCGGAACCACATTGGCCAAGATGGCTGACCGGGCCGGGGTAAACATGGCGCTCAACACAAATTGGGTGATCGTCAGCGCATACAGCAGCCAGATTTGGGAGGATGAGCGCACCAACAAAAATCCCAGCACCGTCAACGCCCGCAGCACGTCCGACGCGATCATGATGCCGCGACGACTGTACCGGTCAGCCAATACGCCGGCCAGCGGACTAAAGAAAAATAAGGGTAAGAAACGCGCCAAGAACAGATAGCTGACGGCCGTGCCGGAATTGGTCAAATCCGTGATCAATTCCGCCGATGCCAGCAAATTGAACCAATCCCCCAGCAAGGAAACGACATTGCCCAGCCAAAGATTACGATAATTTCGATTTTCGCGCAGCAGTACGATGTATTCATTCATGGGATACGGCCGTGCCTCCCCTCATAAAACAAAAAAAGACCAGAAACCAAAGACCAAGCCAAATAAAACAACCTTAGTCTCTAATCTCCAGTCTCCAAAATAAAAAGGCCTCTTGGCAATGACCTACTCTCCCAGGGGGCTGCCCCCCAAGTACCATCGGCGCTGACGAGCTTAACTGCCGGGTTCGAGATGGGACCGGGTGTACCCTCGTCGCTCAAATCACCAAGAGACCTTCTTAAAGACAATTAAAAGAACGTCAAAATCGAGCACATGAATAAGATGATAAATTTACATCGTCAGAATCCTAAATTCTCCGTACCATATGCATTGTAAGCCCTCGACCATTAGTACGGCTTAGCTGAATACATTGCTGCACTTACACACGCCGCCTATCAAGCTAGTAGTCTCCTAGCGGTCTTACTCCTTACGGATGAGGGATCTAATCTTAGGGCGAGTTTCCCGCTTAGATGCTTTCAGCGGTTATCTCTGCCAGACGTAGCTACCCAGCGATGCCACTGGCGTGACAACTGGCACACTAGAGGTCTGTCCACCCCGGTCCTCTCGTACTA
>JAJRVV010000161.1 GCA_024277135.1 Chloroflexota bacterium
AGACGGCCGTTGACCGGCTCCGGCAGTTCCATGCCCAGCATATGGAGAATGTCGGCGGGCGTTAGGCTGGCCGCGTCGATGCTGGCCGCCGGCGGCGCTTGCAAAATCGCTTTTGCCTCATGCGGGGTGATGAATCCGGCGCGGCCGACGGCGGCGCGGCTGCCGTCGGCTTTGTAGTGGAAGTAGCCTAAACCAAGCATGGTGAGTGATGCGTTGCAATTGGTAGTCACGCCGGGCGGGATGGAATTCTGTTGGCGCTGTGTGCCCAGAATCATGACATCGCCCAGGGCGGCGCTTTGCTCGGCCAAAATTATCAGTGCCTCTTTAACCGTCTTTTTTTGGTGGCGGTCGCGGGTGGCTGCCTGGATTTCGTCGGCGATGATGAGGGTGGGCAGGGTGGGGCGGCCCGCTTCTAGGGCGGCGTACCGCTCCGGCATTTGCGTTGCCATCAAGTCCAGCGTCACGGCAAATGCTTCCATATTGTGCTGGTTGAAGTATTCCACATGTGGATTTACGTCTGAAAAGCGCAAGCTGTCGCGCTTGCCATCGAAAATGACAATTTGCGACCATGCCAGCGGCACAAGCTGGCTGACAAGGCGATAGAGCGCGGTGGATTTGCCGCTGCGTGTTTTACCTAGGACTTTGAGGCGAATGCCGAAACGCTCTGTCATAATGGTTAATTGTTGATGGTTAATGGTTAATTGTCAATGAGTCGCGGCTGGTATTCGATTCTTATCAGGCCGTCGCGGATGGCGTCGATGACGTTCATATCCCGCTGGAAAATGATGGGCGATACGACGACGTGGGCGCGGCGAAGCTCGGCCGGATCGGGTGGGGTGATGTCTGCTTTTTTTAATTTGGCGCGAAAACGGGCGGCGGCCGTGCGGCATGTGCCGGAGCAAAATTTAGCGCCGCGCCGGGGCGGGTAGGGGAAGGGTTGGCCGCAATATTGGCAGTTCATTGGCAGTTCATAGAATCACCTGGTTATTTTTCTCAATAGATTAAGTGTCACCTTATTGTAACGGTTATGGCGTTAAGTGTCACGGGATTGTGACACTTTGAATAATGAATTGTGAATAATGAATAATGAATTGTGAAGTGTACACCTGAGCTAAAATGGCGGATAGGTCGGCGGAGCCGGGCGGGGTTGGCCGTCGCGGAGGACTTTTGCCGTAAGACCTGAGCTTAATTTCCCAGATAGGTCGGGCGAAGCCCGGGCGGGGCCGGCCGGCACCCAGAGCGCTGGCCGGGCAAACTTCACCATTCACAATTCACAATTCACAATTCATTATTCATAATCCGTCCTCTGAGAGCCGTTCTAAGAAAAAGTTTTCTTGCTGAAGCAGGATTTTAGCAAAAAGCCCCAGCGGGAAAGCTGGGGCTTTTTCTGGTTGGAACGAGTGTTCTAATCAGGCAAAAAGGGCATCGTTGATTTCGTCGATTTCGTTGGGGGAACGGCCGTTGCCGTTGCTGGGCGCGTGGATCGGGGCCGCCGGCGGCGCTTTGACAGGCTCAGTGGTCGGTTCCTGAGCTTGTCGAAGGACCGACTTAACCCGGATTGCCCGCATCGAGCGGCCAAACGCAGAAATAACCGGCGCATGAAGCACAACCCGGCATCCCTGCCAAGCCGTCGTCTCTGGCCCGAGCGCCTCAGCCAACGCCCTGGCGCTAGTTTTATTTAGCACCCACTTCTTATCCCGCTCCAGAAACGTCACCACCGGCTTCGTCTCCTCGTGCTTGCCATTGTTCATCTCGTGCATCTGCACATCCTTAATTGTCAACACCACATCCTTATCACCAATCATCTCACCGCTCAAAAACTCAAACAGAGCCGTACTAAAAATATTCACCGGTAACACCTCCAGGGCGCTAATTGTCTCAGCAACCAGCGCATAAAAATCACGCGAACGGCGTGTGCAAAAATACTTCTCATAACTCTCATGAGGGGAAAACACAAACTGAACCGCAAAAAAAAGCCCACGCTTACTGCGGCTGGCAATCACCTTCAATGCGTATAAGCCCTCGCCGGCGGCGGCATTGATGCGCGTTAGCGCCTCTTGCGTCTCCTCCGCCAGCAGATCCTCGTCCAACCCTTGCAAATAATCATCAACTGCGCCTATACTAAACATGACTTCGAACCCTCCTAATGGGTTTGGGCGGCTGGTTTCATGTGGGAAACCAGCCGCCTTTATTAAAACGCAAACGGCTTCTTCTTCCTGACAACCTCACCATCCCGCCGCCAGTCACGCAAAAAATGCCCACGCCCCGCCTTGCCCAACTCCTCAGCAATACGTTGCCGTGCCTCCTGGGCATCATCGGCAAAAATCGTGATAATCACCACCTCGTCACCGGCCGGTGATAACCGGATTGCAGAAAATCTATCAAACATGTCACACTTCCTTTGCGCACTGCGCACTAAACAAACTCACTAAAACAAACCAACCTGACGGCCAACCCCCACCGGCTCCAGCAGCCAGCCAGAAAAACCAGCAGCCACCACCGGCTGGGCGGCCGGCGCCGGCCGGCCCACGCCAAACACCACCACCGGCACACCCAAACCCACAGCCAGCGCCACCTCAGACCAACTGCCGCTGCCACAAGACTGCCAAGAGCAGCGCGACCACGACAAATGCCAGGGAACAACCACCCCCGGCCAAGCCAACAGCAGCGGCCCCGGAGCGGCGGCCAACGCCCGCACAAAAGCGGAGGCACGGGCGGCAAAGCGGCGGCGGGGGGGCAGCGCCGCCCAGGGCGGCGCCGATGCCTGAAACACAACAGCGCCCGGCACAGC
>JAJRVV010000162.1 GCA_024277135.1 Chloroflexota bacterium
CTGTTCATCACAGGCCATCGCTTTGGCCGCATTTAACCTGCACTCAATTGTTAAAGTTCAGATGAGGGCGGGTTATTGCCCGCTGCCTTTTTTTGCTTCAAAACCCATTTTGTTTTGGGTCTTGACAATTACCGGATTCTGGAAAGACCAAATCTGTGTAAATGAACACTTTCAGTATAGATTGTGTCTTCTGAAAGTCAACAAACTACTTTACACATCCTTCGTTACTTACTGAAACTTCACAACAGAAACTGGGCGGATACTATTGAAACTGCTCACATTTGGGTTTTTACCACTCACGGTTTACAATTCCCATGCTGAAACTTATCTCCAAAGCGTGGTACATGGATCGTAAGCGAATCATTCCCATATTTTTCATTGTCTTTACCAATATTTTAGGCGCGGGCGTTATCCTGCCCATTTTGCCGTTGGTGGCCGAAGACCAGTATGGCGCGACAGTTTTCCAGGCGACCTTGTTAGGGGCGGTGTATTTTGCGGCGCAATTTTTGGCCGCGCCCTGGTTGGGTCGTTTGTCCGACCGGATTGGCCGCCGCCCGGTACTCATCGTCAGCCAAATTGGTACGGCGCTGTCCTTTATCCTATTTTCGCTGGCAGGCCCCATCGGGAATATGATTGATGGTATAGGCGTGGAAATGGGAATCGGCGGCGGGCTGTTCATCCTTTATCTAGCGCGTTTGTTGGACGGGCTGACCGGTGGTAATATCACCACCGCACAGGCGTATATCACGGATGTAAGCACGGAAAAGGATCGGGCGCAGGCGTTGGGTATTTTGAGCGCGGCGTTTAGCGTGGGCTTTATTTTTGGCCCGGCGTTTGGTGGTTTCCTGGCGGAAGTGAGTCTGGTGGCCCCTTTCATTGGCGCGGCCATTATTACCACTGTCAGCGTAGTTTTAACAACGGCGCTACTGGAAGAATCGTTGCCGCCGGAAGCGCGTGGCGTTGTTTCCCGCCGCCAGGAAATTCCCCTCAGCCAATTCTTGCAAGATAACACCATTCTGCTCATCCTGACTATTACTTTCGTCGTCACTCTCTCCTTCGCCGCTTTGCAAAGCACTTTTGCCCTCTACGCTGACCGGGCGCTGTTCCCCGATGTTGCCAACAAACAAGAAGTAGCCCGCAATGTGGGGCTGATTCTCACGGGCGTGGGCGTGGTAGGGGTGATCACTCAGGTATTTTTGATCAAGCCATTGGTGCAGCGTTTTGGCGAAAGGCAGGTGGTGATCATCGGACAGGCGTCGCTGGTGTTCGCCTTTGTGGGGTTGGCGATGGCGACCACTCCTTTGCTCGCGGCGCTTTTCATCGCGCCGGTGGCCTTTGGCAATGGCGTGAACCAGCCCAGTTTGCAATCGCTCATCACCCGCTTTGGTACGCGGCAGACGCGCGGGCGATTGCTGGGCCTCTACCAGTCGGCGAACAGTCTGGCCTTGATTTTGGGGCCAGTGTGGGCCGGGTTTGTGTTCCAGACGGTGAGTCCGCGGGCGCCGTATGCGATGGCGGCGCCGATGCTGGTAGTGGCGGTGGGGCTGAGCTTTTTGCTGCGCCGCCGTCCGATACCCTCGCAGGCGGGGGCAAGTCTATGACGGCCGTACACCAGATGGAATCTCGTTTCTATCAGCGCGCCGTCGGGATGGCGCAGAAAATGTCTCCACAGCGACGGCCGTCCCCTCGTTGGGCGTGGCTGGTCGCTGGCGGACTGACGCTGCTTTTCATCCTGTGGGTGCTGTTCCGTTTGTTGGCGCCGCCCCAATGGATTTCCTGGCTCAATGAGCCGCTGCTAGAACTTTTGCGATTGGTGGAAATGGCGACGGCCGTTACCCTGTTTGTGTTGTGGTTGGCTTTGGGTTGGTGGGCGCACCGGCGGCGCCGGACGGCCGTGCCATTGCTCACAGTGGCCGAATTGTACGCCCTTAGTCCCACCTATTTTGAACAGTATGTAGCCGGTGTTTTTCGGCACAAAGGATATGTGGTCAAACATCGAGGAGGCAGCGGCGATCATGGCGTTGATCTGGAATTGATGCAAATGTCAGGCAAACGGGCCATCGTCCAATGCAAGCGGTATCGTACTACCATCGGCCCGGAAATTGTACGCGAATTATTTGGAACCATGATTCACGAGCGGGTATCTCACGCTTTTTTGGTGACGACGGCCGACATCTCCGCCTCTTCCCGTGAATGGGCGCAAGGCAAACCGATGACGCTGATTGACGGCCGTACCCTGGTGCAAATCACGGCAGTGTTGGCGGCAAACCATCATGCTCGGAGAGGGGTGGAGGTAAACAATCATGTTTAATCCCATTCCCACCCCGGTTTTGAACCGGATGCGCCAATTGGAAGCGCAAGATGCCCGTGATCGCCAGGATGGAACTGGCAGACTTCAACGGCTGCGCCAGATTCCGCCTGAAACCGGCAAATTTTTAGCGATTTTGGCCGCCAATGCGCCGGCGGGAAACATCATCGAAATTGGAACCAGCGCCGGGTATTCGACGCTTTGGTTGGCGTTGGCTTGTCGGGCGAACGGCCGTACCCTCGCCACCTTTGAAATTTTGCCCGAAAAAGTAAAACTGGCGACAGAAACCTTCAGCCAAGCTGGCGTGTCCGACGTGATCACACTGGTGTACGGCGACGCCCGCCAGCATTTGGCCGGGATAGCCGATGTCGCCTTTTGCTTTCTCGACGCCGAAAAAGAGGTGTATGGCGACTGCTACGATCTGGTTGTGCCCAATCTGGCGACGGGCGGCTTGCTGGTGGCGGACAACGCCATCAGTCATGGCGACGCCATGCGGGACGTGTTAGATCGGGCGCTGCAAGACCCGCGGCTGGACGCGCTCATCGTCCCCATCGGCAAAGGGCTGCTGCTGGGACGGCGAGTAACAATTAACAATTAACAATTAACAATTAACAATGAGCAATGAGCAATGAGCAATTGACGATTTGAAAGAGGGAACGGCTTTTGAGTGATCAGACGACGATTTTGTTAATCCGGCATGGTCAGACGGAGTGGAACGCGCAGGGACGCTGGCAAGGTCATGCCGATGTGCCGCTGAACCAGACTGGGCGCGGACAAGCGCAAGCGTTGGCCCGACGGCTGGCAGCGTGGCCCATTCGGGCGATTTATGCCAGTGATTTGCAGCGGGCGGCGGAAACGGCCGTCATTTTGGGGGAAACTGTTGGCCTGTCACCTCAATTTAATCCCGAATGGCGGGAACGGGATGTGGGCGAGTTTAGCGGCTTGACCGGTGAGGAGACGCGAGCGCAGTACCCGGAAGTGTGGCAGGGGATGAAACGGGGCGCCGTCAACCCGCCCAGCGGCGAGCCTCATGACAACCTGGCTGAGCGGGCGATTGCCGCTTATCACAGGGTGTTGAAACGCCATCAAGGGGAGATGGCCGCCGTTGTCAGTCATGGCGGCACGCTGGCGGCGGTGGTGACGCATGTGCTGGGATTACCGGCGCATTCTTACGGCCGTTTCAGCCTGCGCGGTAACACCGGTCTCAGCATCGTGGTGCAGGATGATCGGGGTATCTACCTCTCCCTTCTCAACGACACCAGCCACATTTCCCACGTACCCGTTTCCATCCCCCAACCCATCAGGAGCAAAAAATGAGCCAAGACATTTGGACGAAGATTGACGAAAAAATTAGCGAGAACCTGGATTACTGGCTGGAGCAGTTAGGCCGATTATGCGCCCAGCCTAGCGTGTCGGCGCAAAATTTGGGCATCGCCGAATGCGCCGATTTGGTGGCGACGATGCTGCGCGAGCAAGGCTTTGGCGCAGAGGTCATGCCTTCTGGCGGCGCGCCAATTGTGTATGGGGAGGGGGACGGCCGTAGCGACAAAACCCTGCTCTTTTACCTGCATTACGACGTGCAGCCGCCAGAACCATTGGATTTATGGGAATCGCCCCCGTTTGAATTGACCCGGCGCGGTGACAAGTTTTATGCCCGCGGCGTCAGCGACGACAAAGGGCACATCATCGCCCGGCTGGCGGCGTTGGCGGCCGTGCGCGACGTGCTGGGCGAACTGCCGGTCAACGTCAAATTCGTCATTGAAGGGGAGGAGGAAGTGGGCAGCGTCCACATGCCTGATTTTGTGGAGAAGCACAAAGAGAGACTGGCCGCCGACGCCTGCATTTGGGAATTTGGCGGTGTGGATTTCGCCGAACAGCCCACCCAATCGCTGGGAATGCGCGGCATTTGCTACGTGGAACTTTCGGTGCAGACGGCCAACCAGGACGCCCATTCCGGGCTGTCCGGCTCCATCTTTCCCAACGCGGCGTGGCGGCTGGTCTGGGCGCTGAACACGCTCAAAGACCAGGAGGAGCGCATTCTTATTCCCGGCTTTTATGATGATGTGCTGCCGCCCAGCGACCGGGATTTGGAACTGCTCAACGAGTTGCCGGACGAGTCGGACAACATCAAGAAGATGTATGGGTTGGTTGGTTTCCTCAAGGGGATGACGGGGGGATTGGATTGGAAGCGGGCGGCCGTGTTCGAGCCAACCTGTACTATTTGCGGCTTGGACAGCGGTTATCAGGGGCCGGGTTCCAAGACGGTGCTGCCCGCCAAAGCCAGCGCCAAAGTGGATTTCCGCCTGGTTCCCGACCAAAAACCAGCGGACATTCTGGCGAAGTTACGCGCGCATCTGGATGCACATGGCTTTAACGATGTGCAAATAACTTATCACGGCGGCGGCCGTCCGGCTAAGGTAGACCCGGATGACCCGTTTGTGCAGATTGCGGTGGAGACGGCCGTTTCCGTCTATGGCCAGCATCCCACCATCGAACCCATCATCGGCGGCAGCGGGCCAAACTACCCCTTCATCCATGTGTTGGGCTTGCCGCTGGTGTCGGCCGGCATTGGCTACCCCGGCGGGCAGGTACACGCTCCTAACGAAAACATTCGTTTGCAGGATTTGGTGAATGGCATTCGGCACACGGCGCGGATTGTGGAGCGGTACGGCCGTACTTAATTGAGCGATTAAACCACTGCCTCTGGCAGTGGAATAATTATTGGTTCTACCAGTGTATTGAATATGATGAGTACCATATTTTAGTCTGACCGTTATGAAATGAATCAAGAAGGGCAACAGTGATTGTCGATTTTAAGGATTGGGCTGAGAGAGATTTTGCCTGAATACCGTTTGTTTGCTGTAGGCGCAGGCAGCGGTTTGCTTTCTGATTCAAATAGAGCCACAGTTTCTTCAACGACGTATTCCCAAAGAACCCCAATTCCTTTTACGCGAGAAAGAGTTTCCCGAACAACTTTGATTACACCGAATAACATTGGGTTTCGCCGCTTGTCATTTATGTTCATACGATAGCAAAATGCACTATCGTATGCAACTGTTTGTTGTCAGCAAACCAATGCTGTCCCCAATGGCCAGAAACAGGTTCACGAGAAACCGGGTGGCATCTTTGACAACACAGCTTGGATCATCTCTCGCCGATGCTGATCGTCGGCACGGCCGTCCGTCACTGCCTCAATCAATCGCGGGGCGGTGGCAGGCTGGCTGACGGCCGCGCCAAATGCTGCCCAATCATCCACACGGACGTAATCGAGGCCATATAATCGGGCGGCGTGTTCAAAATTCAGCCCGTGCGGCGTGAGAAACAGCTCGGTGAAGGGCGGCTCGTGCTGGCTGATGGGTAGTCGGCGGAAGATGCCGCCGCCGTTGTTGTTGATGACGATGATGGTGACGGGCGGCGCGTGGCGGGCGGCGAGCAGGCCGTTCATGTCATGGTAAAAGGTGATATCGCCGAGGACGGCCGTGATCGGTTTGCCGGCTGCGACCGCAATGCCCAGAGCGGTAGAGAGGTTTCCGTCTATGCCGGATGCGCCCCGGTTGGCAAAGACCTGGATGCGTTTGGCGGACGGCCGTCCGAACTGATCCAGGTGGCGCGCGGGCAGGCTGTTGCCTATGAAAAGAATGCTGCCATCGGGCAGATGGGCCAGGGTGTCGGCCACAATCGCGCCGTCGAAATAACTGTCTGCCATCGCCTGGTCTATCGCTTGCCAGACGGCCGTTTCCGTCCCCATCACTTGCCGCGCCCAGACGGAATTAGGGCGGGGCGGGGTGGACTGGATGAGGGCGTGGCAGACGGCCGTTTCTTCCGCCTGCAAAAACCAGGTGGCGCGGTGGCTGTCATCGGCCCAGACGCCGTTGGCGCGAATGTGGATGCGGTGCGCCGGGCGGATGCGATCCAGGTACACATTCAGCCATTTGCTGAGCGGCACAGCCCCAAAACGAATGATGACTTCCGGCTCCGGCCAATCCAGTTCGGCTTGCAAGAATGTTTCGTAGCCGCCAACGATGGGTAGAGGAGACTGGAGATTGGAGATTGGAGATTGTTCGCTATCACCCTCTAGTCTCCACTCTCCAGTCTCTAGTTCTCTAGCGCCAAACCTGACGCCGGACAACGGATCGGCCAGGATGGGATAGCCAACTCGCTGCGCCAGGGCGGTGACGGCCGTCACAAATTCCCCGCCGGGGCAGCGCGGCCCGCAGACGATGAGTCCGCGCGGGTGTTGGTTGAGGATGGCGGTTAATTGGTTTATTTGTGTATGGGTGGGGAGGAGACGGCCGTGTTGAATTGTGAATTGTGAATTGTGAATTGTGAATTGTGAATGATTGTCTGCTAACTGCTCACTGAATACTGAATACTGCTCACTGATTACCGGCTCCAGCGGCTTGCGGAAGGGGAAGTTAACATGCACCGGCCCTTTGACCAGCCTGTTGGCGGCGGCGTAAGCGCGGGCGGCTGTGGTTTGGACGTGGCGCAGAACCAGTTCTGGCGCGTCGGCGTGGGGGACGGGCATATCCACGCTCCACAACACCTGGTCGCCGTAAATTTTCACCTGGTCAATCGTCTGGTTAGCGCCGCTGTGTCGCAGTTCGTGGCTGCGGTCGGCCGTCAGCGCCAGCAGAGGCACGTGGGACATTTTGGCTTCGATGAGGGCGGGCAGGAAGTTGGCGACGGCCGTGCCCGATGTACATACCAACGCTGCCGGTTTATCCGTTGCCAGCGCCATCCCCAACGCAAAAAAACCGGCGCTTCGTTCATCCAGATGCGGGTAAACGGTGACGCCGGGGTGGGCGTGAAAGGCGAGGGTGAGAGGGGTGGAACGGGAGCCGGGGGCGATGATGACGGCCGTTAGGCCGGATTGGGCCAGCGCATTGACAAATAATTGCGACCAAAAAAGATTAGGATTCATAATTGAGGATAATGGCGCTTAAAAAGGCAACGGCCGTCATCGCGGCGGCGGCCGCCACTCCTGAATTCCAGAATAACCCCGTGGTAATCACCGCGCCGACTGTGACGAAGGCAGCGGCAACGTAGGGTATCCGCACCCGCCAAGCCGTTATGTGCAGCAGAGACATTCCCCGGCTTAACAGAACCAGGATGGCGGTCAGCACAATTAGCGTCGGCGAGATAACCGGGTTTATCAACCAGACGCCCAATCCACCCGCCAGCAGACAAGCCAACGGGACGGCCGTATCCGCCACCAACAACTCCCACAGCGGCAGCGGTAAAAACTGGCGCAAAAACGGTTCGCGCAAATCGGCCCGGAACGTAGCCGTCAGTTGGCGCGGCGGCAAGAGGAGGACGCCCGCCAGCCAATATCCCCAAAATTCGGGCGGCGCGCCGCTGGACAAAATGATCTGCGCCGTACTGGTAAAGAATGCACCCCACAACGCCAGCGAAAACGGGGCTGTCCCCTGGCGCAGCAGGCTTAACCCTGACCGGAACAGCAACGTTGCCATACCGGAACTGGCTGGTAGATGGAGAGACGGCCGTTTACCGGTTAGCGATTCTTGTCGTTGCACTGAGCGGATCGTCTCTCGGAGCGCCGGCGACAGGCGGGCAAAAGCGCCCAACGCCTGCACCTGTGCATAAGCCGCGCTTTCATCGGCCGCGTCAATCAAATTAGCCCGATTGCCCAGCCAGACCAGCGCCGCCAGCAGCGCGATTACCGCCGCGCCCAACAACGCCATCTGTCCTGCTGTCCATGCGCCCAGCAACGCATCCAGCCATACTCGGCCCGGCCATAACGCCGCCTGCGGCATAGCCAGCCCCGCCAGTAGAAGCAGTAAGGGCGACCAACCATAACCGGGCCAATGACCCCATTCCGATGACGCGATCCGGAACAACCCCCAAATCCAGGCGATTGCCACTGCTATAGTTAACAAGGGAACTGTCGCCATAACTGCGCGTATCGCTGCGCCCAGGCCGGCCGTTGCCGATACCGGCTGTGCCAGCGTCACTGCCGCCAGCGCCGACAAGGGCATGACCACCAACCCGGCCCGCAAAACCGCCTGTCCAAATTCAACCGCCGTCACTATTCCCCGCGGCGCGGGCGACCCGGCCACGTAGGCCATATCGGGAAAAGAGAGGGCAATGGGCGTTTGTCGCGCCTGACGTAAACTCAACCCCGTCGCTGCTAAAAGCCACAGCCAGGGAATACCGCTCTGCGCCTGTTCCCACAGGGGCAGTGACAGCGCCGCGCCTAATTGGGCAGCCGCGTACACAATTGCCCCCCATGTGCCAGGCACAAAATATAACGAGAAAAAGGCGATGAGGTATAGGGTGTAAAAAAACTCTTTTAATGAGCGGTCGTCGGGGTTGTAGCCGAACAGGCGCAGTAAATGGATCAGACGGTATTGCCATTGCCGCAGCCGCAGCCAGATCAATAAGCGTAACGGATTCATGAGGCGCGGGCGATGCGGTTGACGGCCGTTTGCAGCAAAACATTCAGGGAGAGATTGCCATCCAGGGCTAATTCGGCCGTTAGCGTTTCCGGCGTTCCTTGCAGCGGCATCTGCCCCTGTTCCATTACCAAATAGCGGTCGGGATGTACGTCGCTGGGCAATTGGTGGCTGCTGAACAAAATGCTCATTCCCTGTTCCCGATAACGGCCGAACGCATTCCACAAGTAATCGGCCGATAACGGGTCTAACGGCCCCAACGGCTCATCCAGCAGCAGGAGGGCTGGTTGTAGCAGCAGCGCCAGACACAACGCCAGTTTGTAACGCATCCCGCGCGAAAACATCGCCGGCGTCGCTTCTCGATTCGACCATACCCCGAACGTTGCCAGCAATTCGGCCGCCCGATCTTCCCAATCAATCAACCGGTGCAACTGGGCGACTAACTGGACATGTTCCCAGGCGGTTAACTCATCATAAAATGGCGGTGTATCCGGTATCAAAACAAGATGTTGCCGCGCCCAGCGTTCATGCTGGTAGATCGAGCGTTCTTGCAAGAGAATGTCACCTGCGGTGGCTCGCGTCCAACCGGCGATGCAGCGTAGCAGCGTGGATTTGCCCGCGCCGTTTCGCCCGACCAGCGCCGCCAACTCGCCCGCCGCCACCGCAAAAGAGACGTCCTGCAAGGCAGGAGCGAATCCGTACCGGTAGTTGAGACCCTGAACAAGTAATAAAGGAGTCATGGTTTGATTTTGGTTCATCGTATGTTAATTGGCAATTCCCAACGCCTCCAACATCGGCCTAAACTTCAACCCCGTTTCCTCCCACTCTTTCTCCGCCTGCGAGTCTGCCACAATGCCAGCCCCGGCGTACAGCCAGGCGCGGCGTTCCTGCGCCACGGCCGACCGAATCGCCACCGCAAACGCCCCATCCAGATTGACATCAATCCAGCCCACCGGCGCGCCGTACCAGCCGCGCGGAACCGGCTCCGCTTCCCGGATGACCGGCATCGCCAGGCGGCGCGGCGAGCCGCCTAACGCCGGCGTAGGATGGAGCAGGGCGGCGATGGGCAAAATGCCGTCCGGCTGCAGCAAACGGCCGCGCACCGGCGTGAACAAATGCTGGATGTTGCGCAGCTTGTATACCCCCGGCTGGGGGGCGATTTCCAGTTGGCTGGTGAGGGAGGCCAGCCGTTCCAGAATAGACATGACCACCAGATCATGCTCGTGCCGGTCTTTGGCGCTGGCGAGCAACTGCTGGCCCAGAGCGGCGTCTTCGGCCGGGTCGTCGCTGCGGCGAATGGAACCGGCCAGCGCCATGCTGGTCAGCGTGCCGCCTTCCACCTTCGCCAGCAGTTCCGGCGTGGCCCCAAAAAAGGCGTGATGCGGGCGCGGCTCAAATAAAAAGCGGTAGCTGTCTTGATAATGCTCATTTAGGTAGGCCAGCGCGCCGTCCACATTGACCCGTTCCCGGAAGCGCAGTTGGCACACCCGCGCCAGCACCACTTTTTTGAGCGCGGCGCTGCGGATTTGGCGGACGGCCGTCTCGATTTTCTCTACCCAGGTTTCGTAGGGCATGGGGTAGCTGACTTGAGCGGGTGGCAGGGTAACAGGGTGATGGGGTGATGGCGTATTGATGCCGCCATTCTGGAGAAGTTGGTGACGAATTACCAGCGCTTCCCGCAAGACGGGCAGGCTTTCTGCCGGATCGTCCGTTTTGGGGATGAAGGCGTTGATCGTCAGCCAGGAATCGCGGCCGACCTGGACGAGCTGGTAGTGAGGCAGGCTGAAATGCGCCGGTTGGAAGGCGGCCCAGGCGTTCTCCGGCGCAAAATCGTCGCAGAAGGCGAAGCCGCCGAACAGGCGCGGCGCGGCCAGCGGATTGGTCTGGTTGAGCAGGACGGCGTCGGCGAACAACGCTTTGGCCTGCTGCTGGATGGATTGAAAGCGATTGTCACCCCAGGCGAACAGGTTGACGGCCGTGCCAAACCCGGCAAACACGATCCCATCTCGCACATCCTCCCAGAAAAATCGCTCGCTGCCCCGCGCCTGCGCCAAAAAGCCCATCACCGACACGCCGGGAGCGGGTTGGCTGCAACTGACTAACCGGTGGAGAGTGGAGATTGGGGACTGGAGACTAATTCCAGCATCCCAATCTCCACTCTCCCAGTCTCTAGTCTCTATTTTCTTACCCTTCATAACCTACACTCTGCAACAGCGCCGGTAGCAGCGCGTCCAAAATCCGCTGCGGCTCTGGTTCGCCGGTGTACACCCAGCGGATGATGACGTTGTAAATCGCGCCCATCCAGGCGTAAGAGACCACTTCTACGTCCACCGGCGGGATGTCGCCCAGGTCAATCGCCTCCTGCAAATAACCGGCGATCAGGTCGGCGAAACGGTCATTCACCTCGTTGCGCTTTTCCTCAAAAATGGCGCCCAGGCCCACCGCCTGCACCAGCAAAATTTTGGCCGGGCGGCGGTATTTGCCGAAGGTGGCGATGACCGTTTCCAGCGCCAGACGGACGCGCTTCATGCCCGTCTCCTGCTGGATGGCCTCCGTCACCCGCCGTTCCAGCAAATCGGCGAACTGGTCTACCAGGGCGATGAACAGCCGCTCTTTGTTAGGAAAGTGGAAGTAAATCGAGCCTTTGGAGGTGCGCGATTCCTCGACGATTTCGTCTAGACGAGTGTCGTAATAACCCTTGCGCGAGAAGATGTTGAGCGCCGCATCTAAAATGCGCTCTTTGGTGTTTTGCGGATCGCGTGATGTTGTGGTTTGGTCCATTGTTGCCTCTTAGGTGACAGGCGCTTGCCAAGTGCCTGTCACCTTGTATTATTGTGACCGACCAGTCAGTCTAAAGCGCTTGCGAGGATAGCACAAATGGGGCTGGCTGGCTATAATCCGCCCCTATGACGATTCAAGATCAACCGGCAAACATGAGAAGGGTATGGCTGGAGGCGATGCGGCCGCGGACGCTGCCGTTGGCGCTGGCCAGCATTATTTTGGGGACGTTTCTGGCGGCGGCGGCGGGGTCGTTCCGGCTGGGGGTGGCGGTGTTGGCGGGATTGACGGCCGTATTTCTGCAAATCCTTTCTAACTTGGCCAACGACTACGGCGACTCTATGCATGGGGCCGACCACGTGGAGCGGGCCGGGCCAAAACGGGCGGTACAAACCGGCCTGATTTCGGCGGCGGCGATGAAGCGGGCCGTGATTGTATTTGCGTTGTTGTCGGCGGCCAGCGGCCTGACATTGCTTTGGTTGGCATTTGGGGCGCAGGGCGTGGTGTTGTTTGCCGGCTTTGTCTTGTTGGGCGGCGCGGCCGTCTGGGCGGCAATCAACTACACCGCCGGGAACAATCCGTATGGCTACGCTGGGCTGGGCGATTTGTTTGTCCTCATCTTTTTTGGCTGGGTAGGGGTGACGGGGAGTTATGTTTTGCAGGCGCAGTCGTTTGACTGGCTGATTTTGCTGCCGGCGACAAGCTGCGGCCTGTTGTCGGTGGCGGTGTTAAATGTGAATAATATCCGCGACATCGAATCGGACAAAAAGGCGGGCAAAATCTCGATTCCGGTGCGGCTGGGGCCGGAACGGGCGCGGGTTTACCATTGGTTGTTGTTGGGCGGGGCGTTGGCCACGGCCGTCCTCTACGTCTTGTTTGTTAACAATGGATGGGGTGGCTGGCTTTTTTTGTTGATAGCGCCGCTGCTCTGGCGCAACGGCCGTGCCGTCGCCGCCACATATGATCCGCTCAAACTCAACCCATTGCTCAAACAAACTTCGTTGATGACACTGATTTTTGTCGTCCTGTTTGGGATAGGGCAGGTGATCGGCTAGAGGTGGGAGCTTGTTGGGAAAGTCGAAATAGAAACACGGATATAACGGATTAAACAGATTTTCACGGATAAAACAGAAAATCTGTGTAAATTCGTCAAATCCGTATCATCCGTGTACCCATTCATTCGTTCTCCGACAACCTATTATCTCCTGATTCGCGCCATGAAATGAGCGTCTGTCCAGCGGCCGTCGCCCAATGATTGATAGCGCTTGGTTCCTCCAATCTTAAAGCCGAATTTTTCGTATAAATGGATACCGGCCGGGTTGTCGGCATGAACTTCCAGTTCCACCCGTTTCAGGTTGAGCCAGTTGTCGGCCAGGTCGAGGACGGCCGTCATCAACTGGCTGCCTATTCCTCTGCCCCAAAACTCAGGATGGACCACCATGCCGATGCCGCCGACGTGGGCCATGCGCGGATTTTGCCGCTGCCGCAATGAGATGGAACCGACGACGCGGCCGTCCGCCTCCGCTGCCAGTCGGTGCATGTTAGGCGGCCGATTCTGGGCGCGGGCCTGCGCTTCTGCCAATTCCAGGCGGGGCATTTGCAGCGTGGTGCGGCCTACCAGCGGATGCGACCAGAGCCGGTGAAAATCGCCAGCGTCATCGGGGTGTAAGGGGCGGATGTTGATGACAGCCGGGGGCTGGGGGCGTGGGGCTGGAGCAGGCGGCGTCTGTTTTTTAGATGGCAAGGGGCGGCGCAGCCGGGCCATGACGTGTTCATCGTGAAAACGGCCGTCGCCGCCAAAAATCGCCATCTGCCGCGTCCCTTCAATTTCAAAATCGAACTTTTGATAAATGTGGATAGCCGCCGGGTTATCGCTGAACACTTCCAGATCCACCCGTATCAAACCGAGCCAATTGTCGGCCAAATCCAGCAGCGCTGCCATCAGCGCCGAGCCGATGCCGCACCCCCAATAATCGACGTGAACCAGCAGTCCAGCGCTGCCGGAGTGGGTTGTGCGCGCCCGTAAATTTTGGCGGACAGCAACGGATCCCACCACCTTGCCGCCCAATTCCGCCACCAGTCGGTGGCTGCCGCGCTTCTTGTTTTTCAACCACGCTTCTTCATCGCTGAATTCCATGCTGGGCAAATGGATCAGCGTGCCGATCGCGCGCGGATCGGTGATCATCTCATACAAGTCAGAGAGGTCGTCGGGGTGGACGGGGCGGATGTTCAGATTGGTCACAGGTCGAAAAACGAAAAATGCAAGTAACTGTACACGCGCAACACATCTCTGGTGGCTGTAGAGTTAAGCGATTTGTATCCCTTTCTTCAAAATTTCATTGGTAAACGGATTTGTGGCAATGAAATCCGATTCTTCAAATGGGTGAGGTTCAATACGGCTGTCAAATTTCCTCGTTCAAGGGTACCTGGTTAACAAAATGGAAGCGATGGGTAACGCCATTCTCTCTGATTTCGAACGTCACGCTGCGCTTTTCCTGTTTGGCTTGAGACACTTGTTCAAAAAGAAACTTATGGTCTCCCGGCTTGACCCCCTTTTTGTCGGGATGCACAATGGCAGCGCCCAGCATGTAATGATAGTAAAGAGTTTCCCCGCTTCTTAACTTTTTCTGTAGACAATGCTGGCAATGAATCTTTTTGGAGGCAAAATATCCCGTTCCGTCCGGCGACAACAAATGAACAGATATTGTTCCAGCGCTTTACCTCGCTGTACCTGCCCGA
>JAJRVV010000163.1 GCA_024277135.1 Chloroflexota bacterium
GCCAACAGCCCCAACAGCCCCAGCCGGGTGGCAAAATCCAACAGAATGTTGTGCGGATGGTTCAGATTCGGCTCCTGCCAGGCGGCGTCAAAAATGTACCGTCCCCGGTAGGCGTAGAGAAAATTGTCCAGCCCCACGCCGAACCAGGGATGTTGGCGCACCATGTTGAGGCTGGCCCGCCACAAGTTGACGCGGAAGACGCCGGTGGTTCCCGTCAGGTCGAGCCGCCCCGCCAGCGCCGGCATTTGTCCCGCCAGCAGGATGACGGCCGCGCCCGCTGCGCCAAATCCAATCAACCAGGGCCAGGCGCGCCGCCCCGCCCGCCGCTGCCAGCGCCAGAAGATGAACAGCCCGGCCGCCGGCAGCCCTAAAAACAGCCCCCCTTTGCTGAAGCTGAACAAAACCGCCAGCCCCAACGGAATCAACGCCAGCGCATACGCCCAGCGGCGACGGCCGTGTTCCCGCCCTCCCAGCAGCGCCACCGCCCCGACCAGCGGCAATACCCGCCCCAGGAAAAGCGACACATTGTTGGGCGAGCCATAGAATGATTTGAGCCGCAGTAAGCCGCCTTCGGCCGTGATCAAGCTCTCCCGGTCAAAGGCGAACTGCCACAGACCATACCCGGCCACGATCAAGCCGCCCAGGATGAAGGCGTCCAAAATCAGCCACATCTCCTTGTCGGTGGGGCGCGCCAGCCGCATGATGAGGTAAAAGATGGCCGGTTCGATGATGAGTACGCGCCATTCGTTGCTGGCTACGTCCAGCCGTTCGGTGAAGGGGAGGGAGAGGGTGGCCACCAGGAGGAAGAGGAGGACGGCCGTGTCCGCAACATGGAGACGGGGACGAAATGACCCGCCACCCGCCACCCGCCACCCGCCGCGCGAAACGTGACACGTGACACGTGACACCAATACTGCCGCCAGGGTGAGCAGGGTGAAAATTTCGGTGGGAGAGAAGTTGTAGTCGAAGATGGGCTTGACACGGGATTCGACGGTGAAGGAGAAGACGAGGGCGATGAGGGCCAGCCCCCAGGCTGGCCGCAGCAGGATGAGGATGAACAGGACGGCCAGCGCCGCCAGGTAAACCAGAAAAGTGGGCGAGACGTAAAAAATGGCGGCGGCGGCGGCGGTCAATGCCAATTGGCTATTGTCTCCCAAACGGCGATAAATGCCGGCCGCTTCCCCGGCCCAGGTCAGCCAGCCCATCAGCCCCGCCAGCGCGGCGAAGAGGGCCGTCAACCCCAGTTGGGCGGCGTCAGACAAGGCGATGTAGCGGCGGCGAATGGTTTGGCCTAACGCGCCCCAATCAGCTTGCTTGCCGGTTCGCATAGCCAGGATGATGGAGACGGCCGTCAACAGTGCCAACCCCGCCATCCCCCAGCGATAACCGGCGTTTGGCGGGCGATAGCCGACGCTGAACCCGCGCAGCGCCCACTGATTCCAACCCCGCGAGGCCACGATTTCCAGCGCGTGCGGGCCGGGTTCCAGGTTGCGGGCCACCCATTCCATAGCCACGTAATCCTCCGTTTTGCCGGGGGAGGTGAGGACGAGGGTGGTTCCGTTTTCGTCGCGGGGCAGGGCGTTGGCGGGACGGCCGTCCACGGTGATGTACAGCCGCGCCCGGAAATCAGCCCGTTTCACCAGCAGGCCCACGTCCGTCCCCCAAAATTGGAGGGTGACGCGATCCGGGGGTTCCCCTGCGGCCGTCTGGCTGATGTCAGCCCCAAATTCTGGCGAAAACTCCCAAGCGCCGACGTAAACCTGCGCCGGGTCGTCGGGGGAGGCTGGGTGGAAGCCGGGGGGGGCGATTTTGGATTCCGGTATCCAGTATTCAGTGTTCAGTTTCCACTTGAGGCTGAAGCCCCAATGGGGGTCGTTCGGCGGCGCGTCCGGCTCCCAATTTTCCAGAAACATGACGCCCATCCAGGGCCACTCTTTTTGGGCGCGGCCGAGGGCGGCGGCCGTCCACTCTACTTGCTGTTCTGGTGTGGCTTCGCCCCAAATGGACTCTGTGCCGGGCCAATCGGGCGGCAGCGCATTCCAACCCCAATTGCCCGCCCAAAGCGCTTTGCCGCCATCCCCGTTCCGCGCCATCACCTCGCGCATGAGGATGATGTGGCTGAAGTTGAGCGTTTTGGCGTTTACCCGCCGGTCGTCGGGGCCGGTGTCGTAGCCGTATGGTTTGCCGGCGGCGACGTCGAAGGCGGGCGCGGCTCCAGCTTCATACATTTGCTGCAAAAAGAGCCAGTCGGCGATGTTGGCCGGGCCGGTTTCGATGGTGGGGGCCAGCGGCGCGGCGACGATCAGCGCGTCGTTGTCGGCGGCGCGGATGGCGTGGGCGGCGGCGTTGAGCAGGGCGGCGTATTCGATGGCGTTGGGCGGCAGCCCTCCCCAATGGGTTTCCAGGTTGGGTTCGTCCCAGATGATGTAATGTTGGATTTGGTCGCTGTAGCGGGTAGCGAATTCCCCGACCCAATCGGCGAATTGGGCAGGGGGGATGGGGGCAAAGTTGTCGGCGGGACGGCCGTCCAGCAACGGAACCAGCGTCAAGCCCTGCGCGGCGGCGGCGGCAAACAGCCGGTCGCTTTCCACCCAATCAAATGACTCATCGAAATAAAAGGTTTGTTTGATGGTCTGCACGCCCAGGTCGGCGATCTGGCGCAAGTTATCGGTCAGGGCGTCGTCGTCGTACTGGTTGAGGTAAACGTTGAGTCCCAACTGGACGCCGCTGCCGGTGATGGGTTGGGGCAGGCCGTTGGGGATGCCGCGGGTGATGTAGTTTTGGCTGGTTTTGAGCGCGCCCATCGTCAGGAGGGAGAGAAGGGCCAGGATCAGCCAGAAAATGGCGGCGATTTGAGGATGGAGGCGGTTCATGGGCGGAATTGTAAGGGAATTTGGGAAAAAGGGGAACGGCCGTCGGCCTACGGGAAAACAACCAACAATCAACGAAGAACAGTCAACGGTTAACTTTACGAATCCCGGCGGGGCAGGGGCAGATCTTCTTCTTCGGGAAATTCGATGGGGTCGCCGGTGAGTCCGCGGCCGTAGGGCGCCCAGGCGGGGTGGCTGGCGACGGCATCGTCCTGGGTGATGCGCCGCGTTTCGCCGCTGTCCAGGTCGAGGAGGTGGAGGGCGTCGTTGAAGATGAAGGCGATTTGACGGCCGTCCGGCCCCCAGGCCATGAACTGTTGTTCGCGGGGGAAAAAGCTGTTTTCGCCGGGCGGCGGGTAGATTTGGCGGGCGTTGCTGCCATCCTGATCCATCAGCCATAAGGTGTAACTGCTTTGCTGGCTCTGCAGCGGATTAACGGCGCGGAGGAAGGCGATTTGGGCATTGTCAGCGGCGGGCGACCAGTTTAGGCGCGCCCACATGCCGGATTGGGGCAGGTAGCGGGCGGTGACGCCGGTGCGGGCGTCGGCCACCCAACTGTCGAACTCAACCGCTTCCGGGTCGCTGCCGCTATGTTGGGGGAAGGCGAGGAAACGGCCGTCAGGCGACCAGCTTAACGTGGGAACCCACACCCAATCGGAACGGGTATTGAATTCGGTGAACGATTGCAGGAGGGAGCGCTGCCGGTCGGCGGTGAGGGGGCGAGTGTCAATGAGGCCCACTTCGTCGGCGTAGCTGTAAGCGATGGTACGGCCGTCGGGCGACCAGGCGTAGTTGCCGCCCCACCAGCCGTAAGTGGCCGGGTAGGCTTCAATGATGCGTTCCGGCGTGAACGGCGTATTTCTGTTCGCCGGGATTTGCCCCAGCCATAAATCGTTGTTCGCTTCCCAGCCGGGGGGCAGGCTGGTGGAGTTGGCGGTGGTGTAGGCGATCTCATCGGTGGCGGTTGGATTCCAGCCGGCCCAGAGCACGTTTTCCACGCCTAATGGCTGCGGCTGGCTGCCTCGCTGGACGCTGATGACCCACAGGCTGTTGCTGAAACCGACGGTTCCGGAGCTGATGCGGGTGAACAGGAGGTGGCTGCCGGTGGGATTGAGACGAAACACACGGCCGTCCAACGCGCCGCCAGTTTCGATTTGTTCGGGAAAAGCGGTCAATCCGCGCAGGATGACGGCGGCGCCATCGCTGATGTAAGCCAGTTGGCCGGTGAAGGCCACATTGTCCCGCGCCGCGCCAATGCCGATCATGATGATCTCATCTTTGGCTTCTTCGACGATGGTTATTTGGGTGATCCATCGTTCCGCCTCAATGCCGTCCCGATACACGATGCGAACTGTTTTTTCTTGCAGCCCCGCTTTGCCCGCCTGGACGATGCGCGGCGGGTCGTCGGCGCTCATCGCTTCGTTGCGCACGATTTTGCGTTGAAAGGGGATGCTTTCGGGGATGATCTCAACGCTTTCACTGACGCGGGTGATGGCGACTTCCAGGCCGTTTTGTCCGGCCAGCGGGGTAAATAGAGGCGGTTCAACCTCGTCGGCATCGTTCAGGGTGATGCCAGCTTCGTCCAGCAACTCGCGGACGGTGGCGGCAGTGGTGGTCAGATTGTAGCTAGTTCCATCCACCTGTAAACTGAGTGTCACCGGTTCAGTTTCATTGGTGGCTTCTGGTATTTGGGAGCGGCAACCGATGAGAAAAAACAAGAAGATGACGAAAAGGGCAAGGAGCAGCCGACCAACTTTACCACTTTGCACTTTAGTCACTTTGCACTTTAGTCACTTGCCGCTTCCGTCACGCTTTCCGCCACAGTTCACCCAGTTTGGGAGCCAGGGCGTCGCCAATCTGGTCGCTGATATCTTTACCGGTCAGCAACTTGAGGCCATGAAAAACGGCCGTCACCGGGGTGCGGGCAACTTGAGCGTCGGTGACGCCGGCGCGTTTGCCAACCTCTTTTTGGAATTCAACCTGTGTCATACCCATGTCACGAAAATGGGCCAGCCAGAAAACGCGGGTCAAATCGGCGGCCAATTCTTCGGGCAACGCTTTCGCCAACTGTCTTTTCGTTTTTCGGCTCAGGTTCAGGCTCAGAGCACGCAGGACGGCCGTGCTCCAACGCTGCGCGTGAGCGGCCGTGGGCAAATTCCCCAGGGTTTGTACTTGTTGAAAATATGGGCTCAAATCACTCATGGATGTTCTAATTCTCCTATCGTTGTTTTACCCTTTCCCGGCAGGCGCGTCAAGATTTTAATCGCCCAGATCAAGCCAAAATAAAAATTGACGATTCCGGCGAACCTGTTATACTCCTGTACTTGGCTCTAGCATGAAATATGCTGCGATAGTTTCACAGTCACATCACCTGAGATTGCCACGATGCCCATAGGGTACTCGGGCGATTTTTTTGTTAGGGAAAATTCCTCAATTGAGGAATTTATTAGTTGAGGATTGCCAAATGTCTGAACAATACACTCTGGTTGCTGAAGCCCGCTCACTAGACGGGAAAAAGGCGAAACAATTACGCCGTGATGGGCTGATTCCAGCCATTATTTACGGCCAGCGCGAGCCTTTGCACATTCAAATTAATGAAGGAAACTTGCGCCGGGCGCTGCGGACGGTAGGAACGACGAATTTGCTCCAACTCACGGTTGGCAAAGACGCCCGCACTGTATTAACCCGCGAAATCCAGACACATGTGACGCGCGGCGATTTGATTCATGTGGACTTTTATGAAGTAGATATGAAAGAGACGATCAAGTCTGAGGCGGAACTGGTGGCGGTGGGCATGGCTGCTCCCGAAGCAGAAGGGGTAGGCGTGGCTACGTTGGCTTTGCGCAGCGTGGAGATCGAATGTTTGCCGGATGCGCTGATTTCTGAGATTCCGGTGGAAATGAACCTGATCGTGAACACCGGCGACGTGTTATACGTCTCCGATTTGGCGGCTCCAGAAGGCGTCATCATTCTCACTGATCCGGAAACGACAGTGGCGCGCTTCGAATTCACTCGCGAGGAAGAGGAGGAAGAAGTCTTGGAAGAAGAAATGATGATTCCGGCGGCGGATGCGGTGGAAGTGATTGGCCGCGATAAAGATGAGGATGATTTCGAGGAATAATCGAATTCATCTCTAAAATGGAAATGAAGAGGCTGGAACCTGGTTCCGGCCTTTTTTGTCGGTTGGGGTGATATGAAGCGGTGGCAAACGGCCGTTTTGCTGACATTTATTTTGCTGGCGGCGCTGGCGCTACGCTGGACGGGGCTGGATTGGGATGGGTATGAACACCATCACCCGGACGAGCGGTTTATCACCTGGGTAGCTGCCACGATTGAACGACCGTCGGATTGGCGCGCTGCCTTTCCCCTACACAATCCAGCATCAACCCATATTATTGGCCCCCCGATGCCGAGAGCGGCGGCATCGTTACGCCGCAGGATGAGCCGCGCAAGTTCGCCTATGGGCATTTGCCGCTTTATTTGGGCGTGGCGGCGACGCGGTTGGCGGAGTGGGCGGGGCCGAAGCTGCTACCCATCTTGCCCGATAGCTGGCAGTTTGCCCAGGATATTCTGAACGGCGGGCAACGGATTGAGTATCGTCATCTGACGGCCGTAGCCCGGGCGCTGACGGGTCTGGTGGATGTGGGGACGGTGTTCCTCCTGTTTTTGTTGGGGCGGCGGATGTGGGGCACGGCCGTCGGACTGCTGGCGGCGGCGTTTCTGGCGATCAACGTCATGCACATCCAACTGGCTCATTTTTTTACCGTTGACCCGTACCTGACTTTTTTTACCACGGCCGCGCTGTATCTGCTGGTCGTGAGCGCAGAGCATGACGCTCCGTCTGGGCAGAAAAAATGGTTTTTGCTGGCGGCAGCGGCGGTGGGATTGGCGGTGGGGTCGAAGTTTGCCGGGACGCTGCTGTTTGTGCCGCTGTTGGTGACGGCGTGGTGGATTTGGCGGGAACGATGGTGGCTGTGGCTGGGGACGGCCGTGCTGGCGGCTTTTTTCGCTTTTGCCGTCACCAACCCATTTGCTCTGCTCGATTTCAGTTGTGAAATCGTCACCCCGGCGCTGGATGCAGGGCCATTACATTTGCCATCATTCGATTGGGGTTCCTGTTTTCTGGATAACATCGCCGCCCAGGGGGGCATGGTGCGGGGAAAGGCTGACCTTCCCTTCACCCGGCAGTATGATGGCACACGGCCGTTTCTCTATTTCATCGAAATGCAGTTGCGTTGGGGGATGGGGCCGCTGCTGGGGCTGCTGGCCTTTGCCGGATTGGGTTGGCTCACCTGGAAGACGGCCGTCTTCCGCCAAAATTCATCCTTCACGCCTCATCCTTCATCCTTCATCCTACTCTCCTTCATCCTGCCCTATTTTCTCACCACCGGCAGCTTTTTCGTCAAATTTATGCGCTATCTTCAGCCGATCACGCCCATTTTAATGCTGCTGGCGGCGGCGTTGCTGTGGCAGGTGAGAGAGAAGAGGCGTCGCTGGAGCGTGACGGCCGTCGTCCTGACGGCAACGACCATTTTCGCGCTGAGTTTCGTCAATCTGTATGACGACCCTCATCCCTGGAACGCCGCCTCTTTGTGGATTTATGAGAACGTAGAACCGGAGACGCTGACTTTGAGCGAACAGTGGGATGATGCGCTGCCGGTCAGCCTGGATGTGGATGGGAAACGGCGGCGTCGGGGCGAGTATGAGAATGCTGAATTGACCTGGCTGACGGGCACAGGGGCGGCGGATGATGAGGCCAAGTTAACTGCCAATCTGGCGCTGTTGGCCGAAGCGGAATATCTCACCATCGTCTCTAACCGGGCGTATGGGGTGATTCCCCGCCTGCCGGCGCGGTATCCGCTATCCAGCCAATATCATCTGTTGTTGTTTGATGGCGCGCTGGGATATGAGTTGGTGTATGTGAACGGCCGTTTCCCCCACATCGCCGGTTTCAGCCTCAAGCCCGACACCTTCTCCTGGCCGGACGTAACGCCGCCAACGGCCGTGAACGAGTATCTCAACACCATCCCCGGCGTCACCTGGGGCCGCGCCGACGAGAGCTTCACTGTCTATGATCAACCGCTGACGATGATCTTCCAGAACAAGGGCAAGTTGACCGTTGGCGAGATGCGAAAATTGTTTGAGGGGACGGATTAGCGTCTAAAAATGCGCAGGAGCACATTCAGCAAAATACTGCCCAGGACGCTGATCAGCAGCATCGTGGCCAACGGAAAATAAATCTTCAGGTTTTCGTTCTCAAAGCGAAAATCGCCGGGCAAATTGCCCAGCCAGGGGAAGTAACGGATCGCCACCAAAACAGCCGCGCCGGCAAAGGCGATGGTCAGCCCGATGATGACGAGTAATCTGCCGAATTCCACCATGTCTTTTTCTTAGAAAAGCGAAGGTTGGGCCACATCCGCCTGGAAGGGGACGTCCAGATGTTTGTAAGCGTGGGGCGTCGCCACTCGGCCGCGGGACGTTCGTTCCAGGAAGCCCAATTGCAACAGGTATGGCTCTACTACGTCCATGATGGTATCCGACTCTTCGCTGATGGAGGCGGCGATGGTGTCCAGGCCCACCGGCCCACCGCTAAATTTTTGGATGATAGCCCGCAGCACTCGCCGATCCAGGTCATCCAAACCCAACCGGTCAATTTCGAGCAAGTCCAGGGCGGCGACGGCCGTTTCCTTCGTAATCTGCCCCTCCGCCCGCACCTGCGCATAATCCCGCACCCGGCGCAGCAAGCGCAGCGCCACCCGCGGCGTGCCTCGCGAACGAAGCGCAATTTCGGCCGCGCCTTCCGGTTCAATTGGTACCGCCAGCACCCCGGCTCCCCGAACCACAATCGTTTCAATCGCTTCCATTTCGTAGAAATCCATCCGGTACAGCGCCCCAAATCGGGTGCGTAGCGGCGCTGTCAACAAGGCCAGCCGGGTGGTGGCGCCGATCACCGTGAACTTAGGCAGTTTCAGCCGCACATTTTTGGCCCCCGGCCCTTTGCCCACCACGATGTCCAGCACAAAATCTTCCATCGCCGGATAGAGAATTTCTTCCACCGCGCGCCCCAGCCGGTGAATCTCATCAATGAATAAAATGTCGCCGGCGCGCAAATTGGTCAAAATCGCGGCCAAATCGCCGGCCCGTTCAATCGCCGGCCCGGCCGTCACCCGGATATTGACTTTCATCTCGTTAGCCACCACATGGGCCAGTGTCGTTTTGCCTAAACCAGGCGGGCCGTGAAACAGCACATGATCCAGCGGCTCCTGTCGGGCTTGGGCCGCTTCCAGCAGGATGGCTAGATTCGCTTTCAGCTTTTCCTGCCCGATGAACTCCGCCAGATGTTGCGGCCGCAGGACGCCATCCAGGCTGCTGTCTTCTTTCTTTTTTTGCGGGGTAATGAACCGTTTATTCGTGGGTTGTTCGCTCATAAATCGTTAGTTGCCTGTAACTCGAATCAATGGGATTATAAGCGGAAAGTAGATTTTTTCCCATGTCCGGCGTGGATGACGGCCGGAACAGATTTGGAGGAAGCTGATGGTTTATGAATCAAAACATCCCCTGGTAAAGCATAAATTGACTCTTCTACGCTCGGCTTCGACCAAACCGAAGAAGTTTCGGGAATTGGTGCGTGAATTGGCGTTGCTATTGTGTTATGAGGCTACAGCCGATTTGCAAACGACGCCAATTGAAGTGGAAACGCCGATGGGCAATGCGGCCGGTCAGGAATTAAGCGAGAAAATCGGCCTGGTTCCGGTTTTGCGGGCTGGTCTGGGCATGGTCAATGGCATTTGGGAGATGATGCCGGGAGCCGAGGTGTGGCATATTGGTTTTTACCGGGATGAGCGGACGTTGAAGCCGGTTTCCTACTACAACAAACTACCCACATCGCCTACGGTGCAAGTGTGCCTGGTTTTGGACCCGATGCTGGCTACCGGTGGTTCGGCTAAGGCGACGATAGACATTCTCAAGAATTGGGGCGCTGCCCGCATCAAATATGTGGGCTTGTTGGCTGCGCCGGAAGGCATCGCAGCGTTGCGTCAGGCGCATCCCGATGTGCCCATTCATGTGGCGCAGATTGATTCTCGCTTGAATGAGATCGGGTTTATCGTACCTGGCCTGGGCGATGCCGGCGACCGATTGTTTGGCACGGCGTGACGCTTTTGCGCCGCTATCTCACATTTTCATTGAACTGATGCCTTATTTGATCGTGTTTATGGGGGCGTTGGCGGCGGCGCTTTTGCTGACGCCGGTGTCACGCTGGCTCTCTTTCCATTTTGGGGTGTTGGCGAAGCCGGGCGGGCGGCGGCGGCATGACGGCCGTATGCCCAAGCTGGGCGGCGTGGCGGTGATGGGCGCTTTTCTGGTGGGTATTGGCCTCGCCTACTGGTTGCTGCCTCCGGTGGGGAACGATGCCCGGCGGCTGCGCGGCGTTTTGCTGGGCAGTCTGGTGATGCTTGGCGGCGGTTTGCTGGATGACCGCTATGATTTGCCCCCTTATGCTCAACTCCTTGTTCAAATTTCGGGTGCGGCCGTGGCCATGAGTCACATCGTCTTCATCGAGGTGTTCACCAACCCGTTCCCGGTGGATTGGGTGTGGACATCGCCGCCGCTCTCCTGGTTTTTTCGCCTGGATTCGCCGCTAGTGTGGATGATACGGCCGTTAGCCTGGCTGTTCACCCTTTTCTGGATGGTGGGCATGGTCAACGCGGTCAACATGCTGGATGGGCTGGATGGATTGGCGGCCGGCGTAGGCGCCATTGCCGCCTTGCTGTTTGCCTGGCACAGCTACCGGCTGGATCAAGTTTCTGTGCCGCTGATTCCGCTGGCGTTGGCCGGGGCGCTGCTCGGTTTTCTATGGTTTAACTTTGCCCCGGCCAAAATATTTTTGGGCACGGCCGGGGCGTATGTCTTGGGCTATGCGCTGGCCACCCTATCCATCCTTTCTCCGGCCAAATTGTCTACGGCGCTGCTCGTGTTAGTTGTGCCAATTTTGGATGTAGCGTGGCAAATTGTGGCCCGGCTGCGCCGGGGACAAAACCCCTTGCATGGCGACCGGGGCCATCTGCATTTCCGGTTGTCGGACGGCGGATTGCCCACCCGTCGGATTGTGCTTGGTTATTACACTGCCGCCGTTGTTTTTGGCCTGATTCCAGTGTTTGTGACTGCGCCGTTAGCTAAGGTGAGCTTGCTGTTGCTGTTGGCGACGGCCGTCATCCTTTTCTTGCGTTGGCTGTCCCGGCGCAGCGAAACCCATCCCTGATTCCCCTTGTTCTCCCCTTTGTAAGCTAATTAACACCTCGCCAGCAAGTGATGCCACAGCCTGCCTGTTTGTGTTGGTTTATCATGGGTGTCATACGACAAGAACGTACCGCGCTGGAGCCGTTTCGATGAAGCAAGTACAGGAAGAAACCGCCATGATGAAAAAAAGAAAGCATATTCCCAACACAGTATTGGTAGTCAGGCAAATTGACGGGTTACGCGAGGTGATGCGCCGGATGAAGGCCTCTTCTCAAACCCTGACACTGGATCCCGTCATCAGCAGCAAGCTGGAGCAATTTGCCAATAGTTGATGTTGATTGGTTGTATTGGAAGCAAGAAAAAGTCGGGCAATTGGCCCGACTTTTTCTTTTGGCATGTGGTGCGTTGATGGTAGCTAGCAGGCTGTCGGAGAATGATTTAATGGATACACGGATGATACGGATCTAACGGATTTACACGGATTTTCCCTTATTTTATCCGTGAAAATCCGTCCAATCCGTTCTATCCGTGTTGCTATTTCGACTCTTCCGACAA
>JAJRVV010000164.1 GCA_024277135.1 Chloroflexota bacterium
CCGCCATAACCCCCAGCCTATCAACCCAACGAACAATCCACTGCTCACTAAAAACCACTTACCCTCTGCGCTCTCTGTGTCCTCTGTGGCTAAAGCGTCTAAGCCAAACGCCGCCAACGCCGCCACGCCAAAGTCGGTCAAGAAGAGGAAGCGGGCCGGAACCTGGAACGGCATGACCGGCCACCAGCCGAACACCGCCGTAAACAGCGGCGTATTCTCCCCCCGCGCCAGCAGCAGAAAGAAGACGACAGCGAACGCCAAGAAACTTTTCAGGCGGGACGGCCGTCTCGCCACCGCCGCTATCGCCAACAGCCAGGGTAAAACACCGACGTAGCCAAACTCCACCCGATCCCACGTTCCCCAAAAGCGGGCGATGCCCCGGCCAAAAAAGTCGGGCGCGGCCAGCCCCGTCAGCCCGGCCCAGGGCAGCGAGTAGTTGGCGGCCTGGGCGAAATCGAAGCCGCCGCGCAGGGTGTGGCGGACGTTGGCCAAGGCGGGAAAGAGGCTGAGCGCGGAGATGCCGATACCAATCAATCCGACCAGAGCCAGCAGGGGAATGGCGTGTTTGCGGCGGCCAAACAATGTTTGCCACAGCGCATACACCCCCAGAAAAAAAGCGACCAGGAAGGTGCTTTGCCCATGCCCGGCCAACGCGCCCAATCCCACCGCCAGCCCGCCGCCGACGCCCCACGCCAGCCGTTCCCGCCGCTCCGCCGCCAACACAGCGCGATGCAATCCCAAAAAAGCGAGCGGCAGCCATGCCAGCGCCGCGTTCAAGTTGTAGTTGCCGATGTGGGTGACGAAGACGCCGTTGAACATGAAAGCCAATCCGCCCAAAACGGCCGCCGGACGGCTAAGGGTACGCTCGTTTCTAACTTTCTTGGCGTGTTTCGGGAATCCCAATTCCCGAAACACAGTTATTTGCGATTGGGGCCGCAGCCCGCGCAAACAGGCGTACATGGCGGCTCCGGCGAAGAAGAAATGGGCGATGGCCAGCCATTGCAGGGCGCGGTAGGAGAAATCCGGCTGGATGAGGAACAAAAGCAGGTTGAACGGGTAAAACAGCCCGCTCTGGTTGTCGGCCAGAAAGGGGGCGCCGGCGTAGAGGGCGGGGTTCCACAGCGGCATCTGCCCATGGCGCAGGCTGCTGGCGGCGAAGCGGTACATGGGGTAGAGGAAGGAGGCCATGTCGCCGCCGCCGCGCGGAATCCACGCTTGCCGGGTGATGACGGGACAGAAGAAGAGGAGGACGGCCGCCGCCAGCGCGCTCAGGCTGAGGAAGTCGGTGAGCGGAAAACGGAAAACAGACATCCGATTTCTCATTGTCGAGTACGCTGACATCATGAGCGTTAAGAAATCGGATGTCTCGTCGAAACGTCCCCACGAATGACGGCCAGCAGCGGTTGCAGCAGACGGCCGTTGGTGGCGATGCCCTCCTCGGCGCGCAGGGTGGGGTTTCCCTGCCAATCGGTGAAGGTGCCGCCCGCTTCCTCCATGATGATTTTGAGCGGCCCGGCGTCCCAGGGGGAGAGCGCCGGGTCAGTCATGATGTCGGCGCGGCCGGTGGCTACCAGGGCGTAGCCGTAGCCGTCGCCCCAGGTGCGCTGGGCGTAGGTGGCGGCCATGATCCGCTCCCAGGCGGCCAGACGGCCCAGCGCCGCCAACGTTTCCATCTCGCTGCACAAGGCGGTGGCGTCGGCCAGATCAGCCACGTCGGAGACGCGGGCGCTGCGGCCGTTCCAAAAACAACCTTGCCCGCGGGCGGCGTACACCATTTCGTCCAGCGCCGGCAGGTGGATGACGCCCAACACCGCTTCGTCGCCATCCATCAGCGCGATTAGGGTGCTGTACAGAGGCACGCCGCTGATGAAGGATTTGGTGCCGTCAATGGGGTCAATCGTCCAGGTGTAACGGGCGTGGGCGCGGGTACGGCCGTACTCCTCGCCGTGAATGGCGTGGCCGGGCCAATACTGTTCGATCAAGCTGCGGATTTTCTGTTCCGCCTGCCGGTCGGCGATGGTGACGGGGGTGTTGTCCCCTTTGCGGTCGGCGTGGATGCGGTCGGCGCCGACGCCGCTCTGGAAATGGCCCAGGGTGATGCGGCCCGCCTGCCAGGCGGCGTCCAGGGCGAATTGGAGGTACTCGGAAGTGGATGGCGTTTTCATGATTGACAATTGTCAATGGTTAATTGTTAATTGTCAATTATTGGCCGCCTTCGGGAAAGCCGGGGATGATGGTTCCGTAGATGAGCAGGTAACGGCCGTCCGGCAGTTGGGTGATGGCCGGGTCTTTCAACGCTACCGATTCCAGCCCGGATGATTCGTCTACTTCTAGCAATGGCTCCGCGTCCAGCGTCCAACTTTCGCCATCGGCGGAGAAGGCGGCGTACATGGTTAGCGCGCCCAATTCCTGCACAAAGCCGTAGTAGCGGTAGCCGTCCGGCATGGGGTAGCCGTTGGCGAACATGAAGTTTTCCAGCCAAATGTCGTCCATCCGGGTGAATGTCAACCCGTCTGTGGAGATGGCGTGATAGTTAGTTTGGGGGAGGCCGCCGGCGAAGTAATGCCAGGTGTCGCCGATTTTGAGCAGGTTGGGGTCGAGAACCGGCTGCCCCTCGACAGCGAACCGCTCGCCTTCCAGGTCAAAGGTCAATCCGTCGGTCGAAATGGCGGAGTAGGTGCGCGGCGCGCTGCCTGCGCCTGGCGGGGCGGAAGTGAAGTAGAGGCGGTAACGGCCGTCCTCCGTCATCACCACTGTCGGATCCACCGGGGCCGGTTGGCGCGTTTCCAGCCCATTCACTGTCGCCCGGTAATACGTCCAGGAAACGGCGTCGCGGGAGACGGCTACGGCCAACTGGTTGAACATCTGCGCCGGGCAGAAGGCGACGAAAAAGACGCGGATTTCGCCGTCCGGCGTGGTGATGGCGTTGGGTACATCGGCGTGGTTGAAGAGAATCTGGTTGGCGCGGGTGAAGGTACGGCCGTTGTCGCTGAAGGCGAGCATGAGCCGGGTGGCCCAGGGGCCGTATTTGCTTGCGGCCTGCATCTCCTGACCGACGTTAAAGTCGGGTTCGGCGCAGGGGGTGAAGGTTTCGGCGGTGATGAGTGGGGCGGCCGGTTCGGCGGTTGGTTCTGGGGCGGGGGAAACGGCCGTCTCCCCGCTTTGTGTGGCGGCGCTGATGATGCCCCATTCGTAATCGCCATTTTCTTGTTTGATGAGGGCGGCGACGTAGATGCGGTAACGGCCGTCCGCCAGCCGCACCATGGCGGGATCGTTGAGGGAGACGACTTCAAACTCGGTGAAGTCGGAGAAGGTCAGCCTGGCGCCTGGTTCCTGGGTGAAGGTGTGGCCGTCTTCGGTGATGAAGCTGAAAATTGCGCCCTGGGGTCGGGCGGGCGGAGCAGCCCCTTCTCCTTGTGACATGACGAGGAGACGGCGACGGCCGTCTGGCAGCGCGATGGTGCGCGGGTCCACAAAGCTGTTGGAGCCGCCTCCTTTATCGGCGTCATTCAATGGATTTGTGTTTTCCAGGATGAAGTTAAAGCCATTATCCTCAGCGGGGGAATAGGCCAGGCGTATGTTGTTGACGCCGCCCATGTCGCCGATGTAGAGCATGACCACGCCGCCAGCCGGGTCTACGTATTCGTCGTGAACGCCAAATGTGCCGTTATCGGCGGCGGCGAGCTGGTAGCGGATGCCTTCATCTTGCCGGAACTGGACGCCATCCTGGCTGCTGAAACTGATGACGGCTTGACTTTGCATGTCGAAGAGATATTTGCGCCAGCTTCCGTCGGGAAGCTGCACGCGCCAGGGGTCGTAGGGGTGAGGGCCGCCGGGGGGGATGGGCGTTGGCGCGCCGAACGTCAGCCCGTCGGCAGTGGCAGCGACGACGCGCCGCCCCACATCGCTTTCGCTTTTGTCGTTGTAGAACAGGTAAACTGTGCCGTCTTCGGCCATGGCCGCGTTTGGTTCCACTGCCAGCCGCACCCGCACGCCGGGGTCAGGGACAAAAACCAGATCGGAATACAAATCGGCAGACGACAAAGCCGATTTGGTGGGTGTGGGCGCGGGTTCGGTGGGGGGGACGGCCGTTGGCGGCGGCGGGTTGGCTGGCGTTGGCGGCAGCGGTTTTGCCGTCGGCGGCGGCTGGAGCGATGGCGCGGCCGGGGCCGGTTGGCCGCCGCAGGCCGTGATTAAGCCGATCAGCATGATGACAAAGAGGTAGAAGAGTGATTTTTGGGACATGGCGCTCCTCCGAAAATGTAGGGTGATTTTGCAAATCGCGGCCCGATTTACAAAATCGGGCTACAGTAGATTACATGGTTTCTATGGCAAGATAAATGCGACTTTTGGGGGATTTGGGCGACGGCCGCGCCATTAGTTTTAGTCTGGCGAAACCGCCTAATTTCAATGTGGTCATCGTTCCCGCGTCGTTCTGGGGTAAGTCAGGAATAAGTTTTCCAACACCAGACGGCCGTTGGCATTCCGTTCCAACTGCCACAGCGCCAGATTGGTTTGTTTGAGGCTGGTCAGAGTTTGGGCGGCCGTCCAGACGCGGGCCAGGTTGGTTAGTTCCACCTGCCGGTCAATGTTGGTCACGGCCGTGCCATTTTGCCCCGCGCCATTGCGCGCTGCTCCTTGCGTCAACAGCGTCAAATCCCGCCACCAACTGAGCCAGGTTTGCAGGATGGCGGGCAGCTCTTCCGGTTTGCGGCTCAATTTGTCGGCCAGGGCGAAGCGGGCGACGCGATCTCCGTCTACCGCCTGCCGCAGCCAATCGAGACGGGTTTCGCGCGCTTCCAGCACGGCCGTGTGCGCCGCCGCCCGCACCGCCCAACCGAGACGGCCGTCCGCCAGATGGGCCAGCAAATGGGCTTCACTCTCTGGCACGCGCCAGCGGCTGGTCAAACTTTGCTCGATCAGGTGGGGGGAGAGCGGCCGTAAGGCGATGGTGCGGCAGCGGGAAGAAATGGTGGGTAGCAGCGCATCCGCATCCAAAGCAGTCAGCAGCAGGATGACGTTTGCGGGCGGCTCCTCCAGCGTTTTCAAAAAAGCGTTAGCCGCCCCCGTCGTGGCCGCGTCGAACCGGGTCAAAATGGCGATCTTGTACCGGGCTTCATACGCTTTCAGGTTTAAATCTTGCAGCAGTTCCCGGATGTGCTCGATTTTTAGCGTCAGCTTGCCCCGGCCGCTCACTTCCGGTTTTACCAATCGTACATCCGGGTGGCGGTCGGCGGCGATGAGGGCGCAGGCGCGGCATTGGCCGCAGGGGGGCTGGAGCCTGGAGCCTGGAGACTGCTTACTGGACACTGAATACTGCTCCGCGCAGGTCAACGCCTGGGCGAAGAGCCGCGCCAGCGTGGTTTTGCCCACCTGCTCCGGCCCAGTGATGAGGTAGGATTGACCGACCCGATTGTGTTGAATCGCGCCCGCCAATAGCTGCACGGCCCATTCGTGACCGACGATTTGGTTCCAAGTGGTTGGCATGGGGGAATTATAGACCGGGAAACGGGAAACGGGAAGGGAGTAGAGCTAGGGAAGAGCTAGAGGAAGAGTTATCCTCTAGCTCTAGCTCTAGCTCTAGCTCTCGCCTATAATTGGCGGCATGAACCCTTTGCTGATTTCTGGCAATGAGCTTGAGGTGGATGATGTGGTGGCGGTGGCGGAGAACGGCCGCGCCGTTGCTCTGTCCCCATCTGCCTTGCCCAAAATTGAACAGGCGCGGGCGGCCGTGGAACGTTTCGTAGCTGAAGGCCGGGTGGTGTATGGCATCACCACCGGATTCGGCCGTTTCAAAGACAAAATCATCACTCCCGATCAGGTGAAACAGCTGCAAGTGAATTTGGTGCGCAGTCACGCCGTCGGCGTGGGGACGGAACTGCCGCAAGCGGTGGTGCGGGCCATGCTGCTGGTGCGGGCTAACACCTTGGCTAAAGGGCATTCCGGCGTTCGCCCAGAGGTGATCTACCTGCTGATCGAGGCGCTTAATCGCGGCGTCCATCCCTGCATCCCCTCGCAAGGGTCGTTGGGCGCCAGCGGCGATTTGGCGCCATTGGCGCACATGACGCTGGCGCTGATTGGCGAGGGGGAGGCGATTTACACAGGGGAACGGTTGGACGGCCGTGCCGCCCTCTCCCGCGCCGGGCTGACGCCTTTGGAATTGCAGGCCAAAGAGGGGCTGGCGCTGCTCAACGGCACTACCATGATGGTGGGCATGGGGGCGCTGCTGGTGCGCCGCGCCATCAACCTGCTGCTGACGGCCGATACTGCTGCCTGCCTCAGTTTGGAGGCGCTCAACGGCACCGACCGCGCTTTCGACGCCCGCGTCCACGCCGTCCGCCCCCATCCGCGGCAGATGGATGACGCCGCCTTTTTGCGGGCCATCATCAGCGGCAGCGAACTGCTGCGCGGCCACGGTTCGTTGAACGTGCAAGACCCGTATACCTTGCGCTGCGTGCCCCAGGTTCACGGCGCTATCCGGGATGCCATCGCCTATTTGCAGTGGGTGATCACCATCGAGTTGAACGCCGTCAACGATAACCCTATTATTTTTGTGGATGAAGTAACTGGCGAGGCGGACGTGATTTCGGCGGGGAATTTTCATGGCGAGCCGATTGCGCTGGCCATGGATTACGCGGCGCTGTCGCTGACGGAACTGGGCAATATGAGCGAGCGGCGGGTGGCGCGGCTGGTGGACGCGGACAGCAATGGCGGCGTTTTGCCCATGTTTCTCACCCGGCATGGCGGGTTGGAGAGCGGTTTGATGATGGCGCAGTACACGGCCGCTTCCCTGGCGTCGGAGAACAAGGTGTTGGCGCATCCGGCCAGCGCCGACAGCATCCCCAGCAGCGCCAACGTGGAAGATCACGTGAGTATGGGAGCCACGGCCGCGCGTCAGGCGTGGCAGATTTTGGACAATGTGGAGCAGATCATCGCCATCGAACTGCTGTGCGCGGCGCAGGGGGTGGATTTTCGGCGGCAGCAGGGAGAGCGGATGGGATGGGGCACGGCCGCAGCTTACGACCTCATTCGGCAACGGGTTCCCTTTTTGGAAGAGGATACCTTTTTGGCCCCGCATATGGCGGCCGTTCGCCAATTGGTGGCAGATGGTACAATAAAAGAAGCGGTGGAAACGAGGTTAGAAGCTGGAACATAGCAGATTGTGTGGCGCAGCGCTGCATGTTCCGGAGGATGTGAATGATGTTAGCGGAAGCGGTAGAAAGAAAATTGATGACGGCCGAAGAATTATTGCAAAAAATGCCGGAGGCGCGGCGGGGCGAGCTTGTCCAAGGAGAGTTTATCGAGATGTCACCAGCAGGGTATCACCATGGAAGAATTGCCGGGAATATTTTTGGCTCGTTGTGGAGTTTTGTGAAACGGAACCGTTTGGGTCATGTTTATGCGGCCGAAACCGGCTTCTTGTTGTCGCGTAACCCGGACACTGTGCGCGCGCCGGACGCCGCCTTTGTCACTGCCGAACGCGCCGCTCGGCAAACGCAGGAACGCGGCTTCTTTGACGGCCCGCCCGACCTGGCGGTGGAGGTCATCTCGCCCACGGAGACGGTGGATGAGGTGGAAGCGAAGTTGATTGATTACCTGGAAGCGGGCGCGCGGCTGGTCTGGCTCATTTATCCGCGCACGCAGACGATTACGGTTTATCGCTCTTTGACGGATGTGGATATTCTCACGGCGGCCGACAGGTTGGATGGGGGCGAGCTTTTACCTGGTTTTGCGACGGCCGTGTCGGAGATTTTCGCCTGATTGGCGTGTGGAGGTTGTGATGCGCGAGCTGCTTTTGTCTAACCCTCAAATTGCGCCCCTCAAAAAGGGGGAGCCGGTGTGGGAGATGGCTTTCCTCTACCCCATGCAGGGCGACTGGATGGAACGAGAGTACCTGGCTCTGGAAAACGGCCGTTTTTTAGTTGAATTTGATAATGGTCACCTGGAGTTTGGCGCTATGCCCACACGAGAACATCAACGAATTGTCTTGTTTTTATATCGTATGCTCTGGCAATTTTTGAGCGCCAATGGTATCGGCGGCGAACTATTTGCAACGCCGCTCCCCGTTAAATTGTGGGAGAAAAAATACCGGGAACCGGATATTGTCTACCTTTCTGCCAAGCGTCCAGAAGGGGCTGACCTGGTGATGGAAGTGGTGAGCGGCACTGTTTCAGACCGGTATCGTGACCTGATAGAAAAGCGGGAAGAGTATGCTAAGGCGGGTATCCCAGAGTATTGGATTGTGGACCCGGAGATGAAACGGGTGACGGTATTGACGTTGGCGGGGGACGAATATGCGGCGCATGGCGAGTTTAGCGAGGGGGAGGAGGCGGAGTCGGCGCTGCTGGTTGGTTTTAGGGTGGGGGTGACGGCCGTGTTCGCCGCCGCCGCTTTGGAATAGATTGGATACAACCTCCCGGAGGTTCCGAACCTCCGGGAGGTTTTTTACCAGGAGAAACGAAACGTGAAAGAAGTTGTGATTATTGACGCCTTACGCACGCCCATCGGCCGTTACGCCGGGGCGTTGTCTCCAGTGCGGCCCGATGATATGGCGGCGCTGGCGATCAAAAAAGTTGTGGAACGCACCGGGATTGACCCGCAGGAAATCGAAGAAGTGTATTTTGGCTGCGCTAATCAAGCGGGCGAAGATAACCGGAATGTGGCGCGCATGGCGACGCTGCTGGCCGGACTGCCTCATGAGGTGGCGGCCGTGACCTTCAACCGATTGTGCGCCAGCAGCCTGAACGCCGTTAACCAGGCGGCGCGAGCCATTGCCGTTGGCGAAGGGGATGTGTTTATCGCCGGCGGCGTGGAAAGCATGAGCCGCGCTCCCTACTCCTTTCCCAAAAACTCCCGCGCCTGGGGGCCGCCGGGCAACATCACCGGCTATGACACGACGCTGGGCTGGCGTTACCCCAATCCTAAAATGGAGGCGATGTTCCCCCTGGAAGCGATGGGGCAAACGGCCGAAAACATCTACGAACTAAGCTGCGGCGGCGACCTGGCAGGGGGGCAAATCACGCGGGAACAGCAAGACGCCTTTGCCTTTGACAGCCAGCGCAAAGCGTGTACCGCCATCAACAATGGCTATTTCAAAAACGAAATCGTCCCCGTTTCCATCCCGCAGCGTAAGGGAGAACCCAAAATCGTGGATACGGATGAACACCCGCGCATCAAATGGGATGGCGACCAATACGTGTTGGCTACCAGCCCGGAAATTTTGGCTAAACTGCGCCCGGCGTTCCGCAAAGGGGGTACGGTGACGGCCGGGAACGCCAGCGGCCTGAACGATGGCGCCGCCGCCCTCTTGCTCATGTCCAAAGAGAAGGCGGACGAGTTGGGAATGAAGCCAATGGCGCGTTGGCTGGCGTCGGCCGCCGCCGGGGTAGACCCGCGGGTGATGGGGTTGGGGCCGGTACACGCCACGCGCAAGGCGCTGCGGCGGGCGGAGTTGAGCCTAGAGCAGATTGATTTGATCGAGTTGAATGAGGCGTTTGCGGTGCAGTCGCTGGCGGTGATGAATGAGTTGGGGATGAATCCAGATATCGTCAACGTCAATGGCGGCGCCATCGCCCTGGGGCATCCGTTGGGGATGTCTGGCGCCCGCATTTTGACGACGCTGCTGCATGAGATGCGGCGGCGGCGGCAGGCCGGGGAGCGGATGCTCTATGGCCTGGCGACGCTTTGTGTGGGCGTGGGCCAGGGGGAAGCGACTATGATTGAGTTGATGGCGTAAATAAACTGACACGAAAGAAAAGCAACTGACTGGGAACTTAACTAGAAACTGAATTTAGGAAGAGGTAAAAACGGCCGTTAAGCGGGAAGAGGAGGAGAGCTTAACGGCCGTTTCCTGGAACTCCTCTATTCCTGGCTTGTGGAACAACTTGGGATGCCTATCGACCTCCCAGAATAGAGAACAAAGGAATTAGGCGGACAGTGGGGCGGCCTGTGAATTCACCGCATTAGCAAAAGGCATAATGACCTTTAGCCTATATTTCGCACATTAAAAACCGAATAGAGAGAAAAAAGGTGGCGAAGATGCCTCCTTCGTGGCAAAGTTTATGGTGATAACCCACTTCACCAGAGACACCTTCTTATGAATTTTGCCATAAAAAACAACTAC
>JAJRVV010000165.1 GCA_024277135.1 Chloroflexota bacterium
AAGGGGCGAGTAATTAAAGGGCCGCCAAAAGGAACTTATTGGCGTGTATCCAAACAAAACTTTGAAGAACTTGATAGAGACGGTCGTATTTGGTGGGGCAAAGACAAGAACAATATGCCACGTCTTAAGCGATTTTTGTCGGATGTACAGGGTGGCATTGTCCCGCAAACCATTTGGTTTCACCAGGATGTAGGCAATACGCAAGAAGCTAAAAAAGAGGTGGTTCGCATTTTACCTAACGCCAGTGACGTATTTTCGACACCAAAACCAACCCGCCTACTACGGCAAATTCTGCGGATTGCCACCGACCCTGGCGATCTAGTATTGGACTGTTTTGCCGGCAGCGGCACAACCGGCCACGCTGTGATGCAGTTGAACCGAGAAGACAGTAGCAACCGACAGTTTATTCTGGTGGAAATGGAGCCAGATATTGCCCAAAAGATTGCCGCGCATCGGTTGCGTAAAGCGATTGAAGGGTATAGCTGGGAAGGTCAGCGGGGCAAGGTCAATCAAGTTGACGGTTTAGGCGGCGGCTTTCGTTTCTGCATGTTGGGGCCGACGCTCTTTGACGCGCAGGGGCAAATTCGGCCGGACGTGGCCTTTGACGAACTAGCGCAGCACATTTTCTTTACGGAAACGGGGGAACCGCTGCCTGCTGCCTCGTCGGGGCCGCTGTTGGGCGTCGTCAACGGCGTGGGCGTGTACCTGCTCTACAACGGCATTCTGGGCGACAAAAGCGAAGACGGCGGCAACGTCCTTACCCGCGCCATTTTAGCCCAACTGCCCGCCCACGACGGCCCCAAAGTGATTTACGGCCACGGCTGCACCCTCAGCCGCGCCGCCTTGCAGCGGCAGCAAATCACCTTCCGCCAGATTCCGTATGAGGTGAAAGTTAGTTAACCTCCCGGAGGTTCTGAACCTCCGGGAGGTTGAGGATAACCCGGACACAACTCCATGACCCAACTCCTTCCGCTCAAAGAATATCAACAGCGCAGCCTCAACGCGCTGCGCGACTATTTCCGCGCCTGCGTCCAACTCAACAACGCCGACGACGCCTTTTACGTGACCACCCGCCGCTGGCAAGGCGTTGGCGTTCCCTACCAGCCGGCGCGCGACCTGTCCGGGCTGCCCTACGTTTGCCTGCGCATCCCCACCGGCGGCGGTAAAACTTACGTTGCTGCCCATGCTGTCCCCATCGCCGCCAAAGAACTGTTGCAAACGGATCACAGCGTCGTTCTCTGGTTGACCCCCTCCCGCGCCATCCGCGACCAGACGCTGGGCCATCTCAAGGACCGGCAGCATCCCTACCGCCGCGCTCTGGAAAGCGCGTTGGGCAGCGTCACCGTCATTGAGATGAACGAAGCGCTCTACATGACGCGGGCCACATTGGACACCAATACCGTCGTCATCGTCTCCACCATTCAAGCCTCCCGCGTGGCCGATACGGAGGAGCGTAAAATCTACAGCGATAACGGGGCGCTGATGGATCATTTTTCCGGTTACAGCGAGGCGGCGCTGGCCGACCTGGAGAAATTAGAAGGCACTGGCCGACCCCTTTACTCACTGGCGAATGTTATCAAGCTGCGCCGTCCCATCGTCATCGTAGACGAAGCCCACAACGCCCGCACCAACCTTTCTTTTGCTACGCTGGCCCGTTTTAGCCCTTCTTGCCTCATTGAATTTACAGCCACGCCGGATACCAAAGCGCATCCTAGCAATGTCCTCTACAGTGTCTCCGCCGCCGAACTAAAAGCGGAAGATATGATCAAGCTGCCCATTGTCCTGCACACCCGCCCCAACTGGCGCGAACTGTTGGCCGACGCCATTGCCCGGCTAGACAAGTTGACGCAGCAGGCGCAAGCAGAGGAGCGGAACGGCGGGAAGTACATCCGCCCCATTATGCTTCTGCAAGCCCAATCGCGGCGCAAAGGCAACCTGCTGACGGTGGAAAAGGTGAAGGAAACGCTGATTGAGGATTACAAAATCCCGGCCAACCAGATTGCGCTGGCAACGGGAGATTACAAGGAGTTGGACGGGGTGGACGTGGCCGCACTGGACTGCCCGCTGCGTTACATCATCACGGTGCAGGCGTTGCGCGAAGGGTGGGACTGTCCTTTTGCTTACGTGCTTTGTTCGGTAGCGGAGATGCGGTCAAGTACGGCCGTCGAACAAATTTTGGGGCGCGTCATGCGGCTGCCTTACGCTGAACGCAAGCAGCATGAAGACCTCAATCAAGCCTATGCTTTTGCCGCCTCCACCAATTTTAGTGAGACGGCGCGGTCGTTGGTAGATGGGCTGGTGGACAACGGCTTTGAACGGCTGGAAGCCCACCAGATGGTGCAAATGGATCAACCGGAACTCGATCTGGATTACGGCCCGCTGTTTAACCGCCCGACGGCCGTGCCCCTGGACACGCCGGAGCCGATTCAACTGGAACAACTGCCGCCGGAAACGGCCGCCAAAATCCAAATTGACGAAGCCAGCGGCGCTGCAGCCTTTACGGGGCCAATGAGCGAAGCGGACAAGGCCGCCTTGCAAGCGCAAATGACGACGACTGCGGGGAAGACGGCCGTAGCCCGCGCCTACCATCGCTCTCAAGCACAGCGCGAGGCCCGTTCCCCTGCTGAACGGGGCGAGACGTTCAGTATTCCCGTTTTGGCTTATAAACAAGGGGATTGGTTGGAGGAGTTTGAGAAAACTCATTTTCTGGAAAGGCGTTGGCGGCTGTCGCAAAAAGCGGCCGTTCTCACAGAAGCCGAGTTCCCCAAACAGCAGACTGTATCAAAGCAGGTCGTCATTGATATTGCCGAATCGCAGAAGTTGGAAATCAGTTATCTGAAAGACCTGCACCGGCAAATGCGCTTTCTGGCTTCAGACCGGGGCTGGACAACGGCGGAATTGGTCTGCTGGCTGGACCGAGCCATCCCCCACCCAGACATTGTGGCTGAAGAATCGGGCGCGTTTTTGACGAAGCTGATTTTGTATTTACAAACGGAGCGGAGCTTTTCGCTGGATGATTTGGTGCATGAGAAGTACCGGCTACAAACGGCCGTTGCCCAAAAAATTGACGAGTATCGACGGGCGGAACACCAGAGCGCGTATCAGGCGTTCTTGCTGGAAACGTCGCCGCTGACCGTTACGCCGGAACTGATGTTTACTTATGACCCGCAGCGATATCCGTACAATCGGTTGTACAGTGGTCGTTATCAATTCCAAAAACATTACTACCGGCAAGTCGGCGATCTCAAATCAGAAGGAGAGGAGTACGAATGTGCTATCTTCCTTGATCAGATGCCCGAAATCAAGTATTGGGTACGTAATCCAGAACGGGGATCACAGGCGTTTTCGTTGCAAACATCCAGCGATAGATTTTATCCTGATTTTGTCTGTATGCTGGAAGACGGCCGTTATCTGGTGGTCGAATACAAAGGTGAACATCTGTGGAGTAATGAAGATTCAACGGAAAAACGAGCGTTAGGTGAATTGTGGGCTAAACGCAGCAACGAATCGTGTCTGTTTGTCATGCCTAAAGGCAAGGACTTTCAAGCCATTAAAGCCGCTATTAACAGGTGATGGTCGCTTTGACGACTGAACCGGCTGTAAGTGCGCCCATGCCGCATCCTCTTCCGGTCGGTTCCAATCTTCAGCCAATGATTGCTCGCTGAGCAGAGCCGTTTCCGGAACATGAAACGCAGCTTCTTCCAAGATAGTGACCAGTACGCGATGGCCGGCCGGTAAGGTGACAGGTTCCTTCAGGTGGATACACCCTTTTTCATCAATTGTCGCTTCATATGTTTGCAACATGATCTTGCTCCAAAAATTTTCTCAGGGTACATAATCAGTATAGCGGCTAACAGTCAACGGATAATGGTTTAGAGAGATTTCATGTGGCGCGGATGACGTTTAGAATTTCGATGGCCTGGTTGATGAGCGCTTTGTTTTCTGGCCGGTTGGGCCATAGGCTGGCGCCGGAGGGGTGGGGCAGGGGGACGACGAGACGGCCGGCGAGAGAATCAGAGACTAGAGATTGGAGACTGGTAACTGAGTTGAGCCAGCGGCCTTGTGATAGGTCGAAGTTGACGGGGTTGGGAGTGAGGCTTTCCGGGGGGAAGTGGACGGCCGTGCCCACCACGTCTTTCAATCTGGCTTTAGCCGGAAACAGCAGCTTGATCGCCAATCCGCCGACCAGGATCATCAGCCGGGGGTTGATGAGGGCGATTTCGCGCTCCAGGAAGGGGCGGCAGAATGCTTGCTCCGCTTTGCTGGGGACGCGGTCGCCCTTCCCGTTCTGGCCTTTGCCGGGGTAGCATTTGGTGACGGCCGTCATGTACTGTTTTTCCCGGAATTCTGCCTCATCCCATCCGGCGGCCGCCAGCCATTGGAACAACCGTCTACCGCTGCCGGCATTGAACGGCCGTTTGGCTGTCACCTCCGTCACGCCGGGGGCCTGACCGATGAGCATGACCTGGGCGGCGGCCGCGCCGGTGAACACGGCGCCGGGGGTGATGGCGTGTCCGGCGTCCAGACAGCGGCGGCAGGCGCGCATTTCGGTGTGGAGGAGGGGTAAGGACATTAGAAGGCAGAAGGGGGGAAGTTAGATGATTTCCAGTTGGCGCAGGATGTCCACAACGGAGGGGAGGGGGTCGGCCCAGAACCAGGCGGGTTTGACCCAAAGGCCGGGGATGGTTTGGGAATGGAAACGGCCGTCTTCAGCCAGCGGGGTGGGTTGGTAACGGCCGTTTTCGTCCAGTTGGTAAAACTCTGCCTGCTGCCGGATGGGGTCAATCAGCCAATATTCAGGGATGGCGGCCGTTTCGTAAGCGATGAACTTATCCCCCCGGTCCCGCCCCAGGCTCTCCGGCGAGATGATCTCAATCACCAGATCGGCCGGGCCATCCACAAAATTCTGTTTCAGCGCATCCTTGTGTTCATTGGTCACAAAAACCAGGTCTGGCTCCGGCCCGTAATTCTCCAATTTCATCTTGATAGGGGCGGTTAGCAGCTCGCCCAGATTGTTTTGTTCCACAAAAAAGCCGATGATTCTATCCAAAAAGGCAACCAATCGTTGGTGTGGTACTGAAGCGGGACTCATAAGAACAACCCTCCCTCCTGTCCATTCGGCCGACACATCCTCATCCACCCACGCAATAAATTCCTCGAACGTATCGAAATAGGGCGGCGAATCTTCCGCTTGTTGCAAAGCGGCTTGCAACCGCCGCCGCAGCCGGGGTTCACGTTCCACCCACTCCGGCAAGGATTCGACAATTTTCCTTTTTAGTTCAGGGGTCATTTCCATCGGCTAAACCACCTCACAATCCTTTCCCGCATTATAGCATAGCGCGGTAAACCGCAAATGAGCAATGAGCAATGAGTAATCAACAATGAGCAATGAAAAAATAAATTGCGCGGTTGATACAATTGTTGTAGAGGAATTCTATAAGGCAGGGCAGAATCAGGCGCTTCTTTTTCATCCTTCATCCCTCATCCTTCATCCTTCCCTTCCAGCCCGGCCAGATAATCGCCCACGCTGCCCGCTTCGGCGGTGAATTCGTGGGCGTACTGGCTGATCAACTCCCGGCGCAGCACTTTGCCCACAAAATTGCGCGGCAGCTCTTTGACGAAAATGATTAGCTTTGGCGCCTGGTTGGGCGGCAGACGGCGCTGGCAAAAGGCGATGATGGTCTTGGCCGGAATGCGGGCGCCTGGGTTGAGACTGACAAAGGCGATGGGTTGATTGGCTGGAGCCACCACCACCGCTTCACGCACTTCCGGGATTTCGTAAATCACCTCTTCCACGTCGCGGGGGAAGGCGGGGGTGGCGTCATCCGCATGCCACATGTCCTGGCGGCGGCTGATGATTTGGAAGTAGCCGTCTTCATCCATACGGGCGATGTCGTTGGTATGCAGCCAGCCCGCCAAATCAATGACCTGGCGCGTGGCTGCCTCGTTTTGCCAATACCCCTGCATCACCTGCGGCCCGCGTACGATCAGTTCCCCAATCTGGCCGGGAGGCAGGGTTTCGCCGGACTGCAAATCCAGGATGCGGGCTTCGGTTCCGGGCAGGGGCAGGCCGATGGAGCCGACTTTGTTACGGCCGTAAATCGGATTGGCGTGCGTCACCGGGCTGGCCTCGCTCAAGCCGTACCCTTCCACCAGCTTGCCCTTCGTCAGCTTCTCAAACGCCTCTTTCACTTCAATGGGCAGCGGGGCCGCGCCGCTGATGCAGGCGCGGATGGATTGCACGTCATATTTGCGCGCGCCGGGGAAGGTGTTGAGCGCCACGTACATGGTGGGCACGCCGGGGAAGAGGGTTGGCTTATATTTTTTGATGTGCTGCAACACCTCTTCGGCGTTGAAGGCAGGCAGCAGGATCATGCCGCCGCCAAAGCTGACGGCCGTGTTCATCGCCGTCGTCATGCCATACACATGGGAAAAGGGAACGACGCAGAGGAACAGTTCCTCGCCGTCGCGCGCCTGGGTCAGCCAGGCGCGGATTTGCAGGGTGTTGGCCACCAGGTTGCGATGAGAGAGGGTGATCCCTTTCGGCTTGCCTGTGGTGCCGCTGGTGAATTGGATGACGGCCGCGTCCTGGTCGGACACTTCGACGGCCGGCGGCTGCGGCGGATGCTGGCGCAGCAGTTTGGCCCAATAGAAATCGGGGCCGGGCAGTTCCGCCAGCCGATGTCCCTCTTTTTGTTCCCGGCGCAGGGTGAAGGCCAGCTTTTTCAGCGGCGGCAAATAATCTTTGACGTTGGCGAAGATGACGTGGCGTATCTGGCTCTGGGCGCGGATGGTGACGGCCGTTTCCACGAATTTCGTCAGCGTCACCAAAATTTCCGCGCCGGAGATGGCCGCCTGCCGCGCCAACTCTTCCGGCTGGGCCAGCGGATTGCCCATGACGACGACGGCCCCCAATCGCAGCGCGCCGAAGTAGGCGATGACCAGTTGCGGCAGGTTGGGCAAGAGCAGCATCACCCGATCCCCTTTGACCACGCCCAACGATTGCAGGGCGTTGGCGAACCGGCCCGCCTGACCGCTGACCGCTTTGTAGGAGAGGCGGCGGCCGTAGTAGATGATGGCCGGTTTGCGCGGAAAACGACGCCACGCCCGGTCCAACAGCCGGGTGAGGGGGAGGCGGGGCAGGTGGATGGTGGGCGGCACGCCTGATTCGTAACCGGACAGCCACGGCCGTTCCCGCAGCAATGCGCCGCGGCCGTCGTCCGCTCCCGCCTGGCTGCGCCAACGGGAATAGCCGCCCACGTCTCCTTCGATGAACCGCTCGATGGCCCGGTTGACCGCATCCCGCCGTTCCAGCATCACCATGTGCGCCGACACGCCCACGTTGATGACCTCGGAATCGGGCGGAACCAGCTCCGCCACCCGTTCAAACGCTTCCTGGGGCAATACCCGGTCCCGGTTGCCCATGATGATCATGGTGGGCGGTTTTAGCTGGGGGAAGATGTCCCATCCCCGCCACCGGCTCAGGTTTTGGGCGTAAATTTGTTTGAGGGAGCGGATGGAGGCGTCCACCACCCGGTCGGCGACGGGTTGTAAGAAGCGGAGCAGGTTGCGCGGCAGGCGGAACAGCGTTTTGTAGTAGCCGGGGATGTTGTATTCGCCGGCGCCGGCGATGAGGATGAGGTGGCTGACGCGCTGAGGGTAGGCGTGGGCGAATTCGGTGGCTAACGCCACGCCGAAGCTGTGGCCGATGAGGACGCATTGTTTGACGCCCAGATGGTCGAGTACGGCAGTCACATCCGCCACCATCCTCTCCATCTCATACCCATCGCGGGGGCGGCCGGAACGGCCGTGCCCGCGCAAATCAATGGCGATCACCCGGTTGTCGCGGGCAAAGGCCTCGATCTGGTAACGCCACTGCCGCGCCCGGCCGCCAAAGCCGTGCAGCAAAACGAGGGTTTGCAACGGCCGTTCGGGAGCCACGTCTATGAAGCTGATGTGGGTTTGATCGGTGATGGCGATGCGTTCGCGGTAAAGTTCCAGGTCAATTTGCATGGAAACCTCCAGAGAGGGGGGGAGTATTCAGTTATCAGTATTCAGTTATCAGTGACATCTCACTGAATACTGAACACTGCTCACTGATTTATCAACTCGGCCAATCCTGTTTCGATTTCTGCGCGGGGCAGATTGCCCGACAGCAGGGCGTCGTCTTCTTTTTGCAGCAGGCGTTGGTAAAAGGCGGCGCCGGCGGCGATGGGGTCGGATAGATCGCTGTTGTTGCCGGTCAGCGCGGCCGTTTCCCGGTATTCCAGCCAGTTGTACAACACGTCCTCAGCGGCGGCGTATGCGCCTTGTCGTTCATAATGGCCGATGAGGTGACGGTAGGTGGCGGCGGGCAGCACAAAATCGGCCAGGCTGTGCCGCAGTTCGTCAACGGTGGGGATGTCGTCGCCCGGCTCCCAGTCGGCGGCGGAGAGGGCCAGCAGCAGATGCAGGGCGGTGAGGAGACGGCCGTACCCCAATTCCTCATCCTTCTCGGCAAAAAACATATCGCCATCTTCTTTGAGCAGCCAGGCTAAGACGGCCGTTTTCGCCTGCCAGGCAGCCCGTTCCTGCAACTGCAAAGTGGAGACGACGCTCTCCGCGCCCAACTGCGTCACTGAATGCAGCGTCAGCCCCAGCACGTCGCCCGCCGCCTGATCCAGCGTCTCGCGCGCCAGGTCATACTTTTTGTCGCGGGCCAATCCCAGCGCGTAATGAATGACGCTGGCTAATTCTTGAATGAGGCGGAGCAGGAAGTCATTTTCGCGTCGCATAATGGTTAGTTAGAGCTAGAGCTAGAGGGGAGGAGGTTTTTAGCTCTAGCTCTCTCCTCTAGCTCTAGCTCTCTCCTCTAGCTCTAGCTCTCTCCTCTAGCTTCTGGGGGATATTGCTGGCGATGATTTTTGTGTCCGGGTGCAGGCTGGCGATCCATTGGGACAGGTGGGCGATGGCTAGTTGGACGCCGGGAGTGGGGCGAGGAAAACCCACTTCGTGCAGGCCGATGACCAATTCGCCCGTTGGCCGCCGGCGGACGGCCAAACCCACCCGCTGCCGCAGCGGTTGTTCGTTGATGTACGCTTCGACCAGCAGTTTTTGGTCGTACAAGGATTGGAACATCTCCAATAGTTTAACGTGAATGTCGCCGGAAACGGCCGTGTCCGGCTGAAATTGTGCGCCAATCTGAGGCAACGTCAGCGGCGACTGTAACACAACGTGGGGCATCGGCAACTCCTGGGGGACGGGAAATGCGTCCGGGGCGGGAACCTGGTTCCGCGCCCACTTGAAATAATGGCAAACGCGCCCTTTTGCCAGAGCGATTTGCTCGTACTTGGTGCGCAGCCGCTCGTCATCCTCGGTGACAAAGGGGGCGGCTGACCGGCTGTGAAAATGGGGCGCGCCCGCCAGATGTTCGGCGATCCAGGCGGCGTAATCGGCGTGGTCGGTGGCGATGTTGAGTTGTCCGCCGGGAAGCAGCCGGGCGGCGGCCAGCAGCAAAAAATCATGGTTGATGAGGCGACGGCCGTGATGCCGCTCTTTGGGCCAGGGGTCGGGGAAGTTGATGTGGATTTCGCTCACGTATTGGGGCGGGCAGAGGGTTTGTAGCAGCAGGCGGGCGTTGGTTTGCAGGATACGGCCGTTGCTCACCCCGGCATGGTTCAGCTTTTTCACCCCCTTGCGGATGGAGGGGGCGGAAATCTCCACGCCGAGGACGTTGGCCTCTGGCCGGGTTTTTGCCAGTTCCACCAGGAAATCTGCCCCGCCAAAGCCAATTTCGATGAGCAGGGGGGCGGTACGGCCGTAAATCTCCGACCAGGGAGCGGGCCAGGGGAGTTGGGCGGCGTCAAGCAGCAGATCAGGCATGGCAGAAATTATAACCGCCTTGTACTTTCCCGGAAACTCGACGCGCTCGATTTTCTGGATTCAGTAGGTCAATTTCGGCAGCGAATTAACACAAATTAACGCGAAAATTAGTGGGAATTCGCGTAATTCGTTGCAGATTCTAGAATTACTGAGATGCTCGGTGTCCTCTGTGGCTTTGTTCAGTGGACTCACCCGTTGATCCGAAACAGATGCACCAGGCTCTTTTCATCCTCATCGGCCATGCGTTCCATGATGTACAAAAGGCCATTCTCCCGATCAAATGCGGCCGCTCCCACCAGATACCGTTTACCTCGCTCCAGATCAAAGCCGGGGTCAAACAAAAACTGATCCAGGCTGAGGACGGCATATGGCTGCGGCTCCCAGGTTGCCATGTCGCTGCGAGCGACTGCCGCCAGATCGTCCGGGTTGTAGAAGATGATTTGGGCCTCGATGCCCGCCGACCACCAGCCCCGATCATCATAGGGCCAGGGGGGGATTTCCGGGTACTCCTCGTCGGGATCGCCGCTGGTGGGGTAAACGACGCCGTTGGCAAAGCCGTACCAGCTTTCGCCGACAGCTTTGGTTCCCACAAAGATGACGGCCGACTTCGATCCGGCCGTCAACCAGGCGCCGCCCGACCACTCATCCGGTTCGGCAAAGGCGTCCATCTGATGACCAGCGGAGACGTCAATTTCGGGGTTGCCGGGGAGGGGACGGCCGTACAACAGCAGCGGCGTCACATTTTCCAGGCGACTGCCGGGTGCGGGCGGGTTGCCTTCTGTCCAGGGGCTAAAGGCGAACAACGCTGGCCCCAATCCGCTCCACAACCCGTCCCGGAAACGGCCGGTCGCCAGCCGCAGCCCCGGCGCGCGCGCGTTTGCCCATTCCGCCGGGATCTCAAACAGGTAATCGTTGAGGACGTAGTTGGTGTAATCGCCGACAAACCACAGCCCGGCCGTTTGCGGGTTGGACAGGTCGAGTTCGCTCCAGCCGTGCGAGGGTTCTCGTTCAAATTGGAAATGCTGCCCCCAGGTGAAGTGCAGCTTGCCGCCGGTTTGGCCGCTCTGCGGCGGCAAATAGGCCAGCCCGGCGCGGGGGATTTCCAGATAACCAAAACGGCCGTCCGTGATGTCGGCGAAGGGTTGCAGGGTGACGGCCGCGTTCAGTTCCGCCGGGTTTTTGCTTTCCGAGATGATGGGAGCCGGGATGCTGATTTCGGAGACCAACTGGTGATGGTCATGCCCGACGGCGAACAGGGAGCCGGGAAAGCCGTCATCCGGCCCGGCGGGGTCGCCGTCCGGGTAATAGGTCATGGCGTAGCCGCTATACTCCCAACTGGAGCCGCCGCTGCCGGCCGGCAGGCGGAACGCGCCCAGGTAGGCGACGTCTTCCGGCTGGATGAGTTGGGCGGGGTTGGCCGGGGGTGGGGCTGGACGAGTGGGGGTGTTAGTTGGGACGGCCGTTGCCGTTGGCGTTGGCAGAGAAGGCGTGTCTGGCGCGACGGCCGGGGCTTCTAATGTGATTTGGACGGCCGTATCTTTGCCATTGCCGGATGAACTGCACCCGATGAGCCAGAGAGTAAGTCCACACCCCAGAATAGATCGTCTCCAAAACCCCGGTTGCTTCCACATGATAAACCTCCGTTCATATTCGCCAACGTCACATAACTAACTGTTCCAGGTTGGCGATCATCAGGATAAAAAGCAGGATAAGCAGTCCCGTTCCCGGCAGCCACCAGCCCAGCGCCCCTGCCGCTAAGCCGAACATGAGGAACCCAGCCATCGCAGCCAACAAGACGGCCGTTTTCCGTTCCGAGGCGTCCAGCGGTTGATGCGCCCGCAGCCAGAGAAACGCGCCGCTGCCCATCCCCAACAGAGCGGCGGTTAACGCGGCCGTCGTAATGAACCAGCCGCGTAGAGACGGCCAATTCAACACCAGAATGCCGCACGCCCCCTGGCGGGAAGGGGCGCTGGGGGAGCGCAGGTTGGAAATCCGCACCAGGATCAGCCGGTCGAACACCACATTTTTCATGCTGACGGGCCAGGACAAGCGCCGGGTTTCGCCCGGTTGCAACAGTTCCTCAGAGTTATTCGCTTGAATTAAAGTGACGGCCCCGGCCGTAAAATGCGCCCGTACCGAAATATTCGTCGGTTTGTCCCGATCATTGGTGAATGCGGCAGAGACCTGCCGCACCTCGCCGGATGTCATGATCAAGGGGCAGCGCAGGCTGTCCAACCGTTCTTGCGCCGAAATGGAAGGATCAAACAAAGCGGCTTCCAGGTCGGCCCAAATGGCCGTTGCCGCTAATAACAAACCAATTAAAAAACCGCCCCAAAAAAGGGTTAAGCTCAATTTCCGTTTTATCTTGTTTTTATTGTCAAGAGATGTTTTTACAAAGTTCATATCAGTTCACTGGAGGGTAGAGCCGCGTAATAAAAGTTAATGGCAGGCAGTGGCAAATTATAACCCAGGTTTGACATGCCGTCGTTTTGTGCTGAAAGCGTTTTAATTTTGCATCAAAGTGGGTTCGACTACTATAATACCCCCTTTCTGGAGCGCACCGGCCGCTTCCGGGTATTTGATTACCGCTTCAAACCTGAAAGGAGTCAGGGAGTTGTATGAATCGTCTTCGCCTGGATCATTTCTTTGATGTCTTCCTGCCCGTCCTGGCAACCCTGGCGGCGCTGGCGGTAGGGGCGATCATGCTCTTGCTCATGGGAGCTAACCCTATGACTGGCTATGCCGCCCTGCTGGAAGGAGCGTTCGGCAGCGCCAACGCCCTGGCTGACACCCTGGTCAAAGCGACCCCGCTGCTCCTGGTCGGGTTGGGGATTTGCATCGCTTTCCGCGGCGGCGTCATCAACATCGGCGGCGAGGGGCAGATGATATTGGGCGCGCTGGCGGCCACAATCGTGGGGTTGGTGATGCCGGATGCGCCGGGATTGCTTGTCGTTCCTTTGGCGATGATCGCCGGATTTTTGGGCGGCGCATTGTGGGGCGGTATCCCCGGCTATCTCAAGGCGCGTTTCAACGTTAACGAAATCCTTAGCACCATTATGATGAACGTGATCGCCGTCCAGTTGATGAACTTGTTGCTGCGCGGTCCCATGATTGATGTAGACCAACCCAGCGCCGCCCGTATTCCACAAACGGTTCGTCTGTCGCCAGCCTTTGACCTGCCTCGCCTGGTTCCTACCCGGCTTCATTTGGGCGCGGCAATTGCGGTGGTGTTGGCGTTTGTCGTCTACTTTTTTCTGTGGCGGACGACTATAGGCTACCGGATACGGGCAGTTGGACTCAACCAGTTTGCTTCCCGCTATGCCGGGATCAACGTTAATCGGTATATGGTGCTTTCTCTGCTCCTCAGCGGCGCTATGGCCGGTTTGGCCGGAGCTGTCCAGGTGTACGGCGTCAATCACCGGATGGTGACGGACGGCACCGCGGCCGGTTTCACTGGCGCGGCCGGCTATAATGGCATCGTTGCCGCTCTCTTTGGTCAGCTCCATCCCATCGGCGCCATTCCTGCATCCTTCCTTTTCGGCGCGCTGCTGGTGGGGGCCAATAAATTACAGCGGGTGACTCAGGTGCCGGCGGCGTTGATCACCACCCTCAACGGCCTGGTTGTCATCTTTGTCGTCAGCAGCGACATCTGGCGGCGGCGGCGGGCGCAGCAGCGGGCGGTGGTTGAACTGGCAGCGGAGCCGGAACCTATCTCGGCTATCACGCCCGATTCGGTGGGAGCAGACTGACGATGATTGGCGACTTATTCACTCTGCAAGTCCTGCTTGGCGTCCTTACCTCTGGCGTGCGTTTGGCCACGCCCTATTTGTATGCGGCTGTCGGCGAGACGTTTGGTCAGCGCTCCGGGGTGCTCAACCTGGGCGTGGATGGGATGATGCTGATGGGGGCGTTTTCCGGCTTTTATGTGACTTTTATCACGGAGAACCTCTGGCTTGGTTTGCTGACGGCCGTCATCGTCGGCGGTCTCATGGGGTTGGCCATGGCTTTTATCAGCGTCACCCTCCAGGCGGAACAGGGTATCAGCGGCATTGGCGTTTACTTATTCGGCCTGGGGTTGAGCGATTTGCTGTTTCAACGACTTATCGGCACGACTAAAACGGTCAGCGGCTTCCAGGCGCTGCCCATCCCGTATCTCAGTGAAATTCCATTCGTCGGCGATATCCTCTTTAACCATAATATCCTGGTTTATGGAGCGTATCTTCTGGTTCCGCTCTCCTGGTTTGTCTTGAATAAAACCACCCTGGGCCTTAAAATTCGAGCGGTTGGCGAGAATCCGGAGTCGGCCGACTCGCTGGGCGTCAATGTAGCGGCCGTTCGTTACACGACTGTCACCATTGGCGGCATTCTTTCCGGCGTGGCCGGCGCCTCCATGTCCATTGCTCTTTTGAATGTTTTTCAACAAAACCTGACGAACGGCCTCGGCTTTATTGCGGTGGCCCTGGTTTATTTTGGCGGCTGGCGGCCGCTCTTTGTACTGGCCGGCTCGCTCATTTTCAGTCTGGTTAACGCTTTGCAAGTGTGGGTGCAGGTTTTGGGCATTCCCATTCCCTCCGATATCGCCGTCATGATGCCCTATTTATTGACGATTATTGTCCTGGCGCTCACCGCCCAGCGGGTACGCCCGCCGTCGGCTCTGACAAAGCCGTATGATCGTGGCGGCTGACAATGTTCGGCGCCTTTGATTTGGCAATGGGTGTGTTTCATTTCAGTTGATGTATCGGGAATTGGAATTCCCGATACTTATCTGACCAACTGGTTGCGGGAATTCCAATTCCCGCAACATACGCTTCCTTTCAACTCATTTGAAACACACCCATTGACAATTGATAATTCACGACTGACAATTGTCCCATTATCGTTTCCCGGTCTCTGCCGGGATTACTCAGATTGAGGAGGTTTTTACATGAAACGTCAAATTTGGATTTTAGCTTTGTTCGTTTTGACCCTGTCCCTGGCTGCTTGCGGCGGCGACGCCGATACTGGCGGCGACAGCGGCCCGTTTCGGGTGGCGGTGGTGATGCCCAGCGCCACCAATGACCTGGCCTTCAGCCAGAGCATGTTCGATGCCCTGACCGCCATCCAAAACAAGATGGGCGCGGAGAATTTTGAGTTTGTTTTTGCCGATGGCACGTTTGTGGTAGATGATGCGGCGGCGGCTATCCGCGATTGGGCTGGTCAGGGCTTTGATCTCATCATCGCTCACGGCTCGCAGTACGGCTCTTCTTTGCAGGAAATTGCCCCCGATTTCCCGGAAGTCAGCTTTGCCTGGGGTACGGCCGGGGATACATTTGGTATGCCCAATATTTACGCTTATGAGGCAAACTCCCAAGAAGGCGGCTATGTCAATGGCGTGCTGGCGGCATCTCTGTCGCAGAGCGGCACGATTGGCGTGGTTGGCCCGCTGGAAGTGGGCGACGCCAAGCTGTACGTGGATGGCTTTATCGCCGGGGCCAAGGCAACTAATGCCTCCATCCAGGTGAATGTCAATTACATCGGCTCATTCAGCGATGTGGCGCTGGCTTCGGAAGCGGCGCAGACGCATTTGGGCGCCGGCGCGGATGCGCTGACGGGAACGGCACAGATGGTGGTTGGCGCGATTGGCGTGGCCAAAGACGCGGGAATCCCCTGGTTCGGCACCCAATCCAACCAGACGGAATTGGCGCCAGATATCGTGGTTGCCAACCAGGTTTATGATTGGACGGTGGTGCTGGATCAGATCATTGCCAATGTTAAAGAGGGTAAACTGGGCGGCGAAGCCTATGCGATTACTCTGGAGAACGGCGGATTGATTATGGAATATAATGACGCTTATGATCTGCCGGATGCGGCCCGGGCGGCGGCTGATGCGGCCGTAGAAGGGATTATTGACGGCTCTATTACCATCAATAATTAAGGCGGCCGGTAGGCCAGTATTCAGTAATCAGTAATCAGTAATCAGTAATCAGTGTGTACTTGCTAGAGCGCTCCACTGATTACTGATTTTTGCCGCGATGGTCGGGATGTTGCCGGTATGGTTGCTGAAAGAGATGATGTGATGCCAGAAAACAAGCTGTTGCCTTCGGGACGGCCGTGCATTAACCACATGGAGATGCGGGGGATCGTCAAGCGGTTCCCCGGCGTGCTGGCTAATGACCACGTGAGTTTCGATGTCCGCTCCGGCGAGGTGCATGCGCTGCTTGGCGAAAACGGGGCCGGGAAGAGCACGCTCATGAAGCAGTTGTACGGCCTGTATCGTCCGGATGAAGGGGAGATATTGTTTGACGGCCGTCCCGTGCAGATCCATTCCCCGGCCGACGCGATCCGGCTGGGGGTGGGCATGATTCATCAGCATTTTATGTTGGTGGACTCGCTGACAGTGGTGGAAAACGTGGCCCTGGGACTGCCGTCGTCGCGGGGGTTGCTGACTGATCTGGACAAGGTCTTAGAGCGGATTGAGGAGTTGGCTTCTTTGTATGGTCTGGAGATAGACCCGGCGGCGTATGTGTGGCAGTTGTCGGTGGGAGAGCAGCAGCGGGTGGAGATCGTCAAGGCGCTGTACCGGGGGGCGGCGCTGTTGATTTTGGATGAGCCGACGGCCGTCCTCACCCCCCAGGAGGTGGACGAGTTTTTTGTCACCCTCAAACAAATGGCGGAAGACGGCCACGCCCTCATTTTTATTTCGCACAAGCTGCATGAGGTGATGTCGTTCACGGATCGGGTGACGGTGCTGCGCAACGGCCGCAATGTGGGCGCCGTCCCCACCCGGCAAACGAGTAAACAAGCGCTGGCCGAAATGATGGTTGGCCGCGAATTAAACCTGAACCGGGAACGAACGGCGGTTGAGGTGGGTCAGGCGCGGTTAAAAATTGACAATATCCGCGCCCAAAGCGACCGGAAAACCCCGGCTCTACGCGGCGTCAGCCTGGAAATACGCGCCGGGGAAATTGTGGGATTGGCCGGTGTGTCCGGCAACGGTCAGCTAGAACTGGCCGAGGTCATTGCCGGTTTGCGTCCAGCCACAAAGGGACGGATCTTCATTGATGGCGTGGATTTGACCCGCGATCAACCGGCGCGAAGAATCGCCTATGGCCTGGCCTACATCCCGGAGGAACGGAACCGGGACGGCATGATCAAAGAGTTCACCATCGCCGAAAACCTGATTTTGCGCGAAAACCACAAGCCGCCCTATGCCAACCGGGGCTTTCTCGATTTCAAAGCCATCGCCCGCCGTTCCGCCGAATTAGTGCGGGACTTCACCGTGAAAACGCCGTCGCTGGACACGCCCATCAAGAGCCTCTCCGGCGGCAACGCGCAAAAGGTGATCCTGGCGCGCGAGTTGTCGCGCGCGCCGCGCGTGTTGATTGCGGCCCAGCCGACGCGCGGCCTGGACATCGGCGCCACCGAGTACATCCGGGATCGCATTATCGCCCAGCGTGCAGACGGGACGGCCACGTTGCTGATTTCAGAAGACCTGGACGAAATTATGGCGCTGTCTGACCGGATCGCCGTCATTTTTCAAGGGGAGATCATGGGCGTGGTGGATGCGGTCGACGCCACGCCGGAGAAGCTGGGTTTGTTGATGGCTGGAGAGCGGGCGGCCGTCAATTACCAGTAATCAGTAACCAGTGTTCAGTATACTGACCACTGAATACTGACCACTGAATACTGAATGCTGAATACTGAACACTAATCTCCCGTCTTCCAACCAGTCGGCCAAGAGCCACAGGAGTATCATGCAATCAGAGACCGTCCGCATCATCGGCGCGCCCATGGATTTGGGGCAGAGCCGACGGGGGGTGGATATGGGGCCGAGCGCGGCTCGTTATGCCGGGTTGCAATCTCGCCTGGAGCAGTTGGGGCACACCGTTCACGATGAAGGTAACGTGCGCGTACCCAACCCGGAGGAGCATGAGGCGGAAGGCAAAGCGAGGCGGCTGAACGCGGTGACGGCCGTCTGTCAGACGATTTCCGAGATAGGCTGCCGCTGCGTGGAAAATGATGACTTCGCCCTCTACCTGGGCGGCGACCACAGCATCAGTATCGGCTCTATCGCCGCCGCCGCACAAAACGAGCCGTTGGGCGTCATTTGGGTGGACGCGCACGCCGATTTCAACACGCCCGACACCTCGCCCAGCGGCAACATTCACGGGATGCCGGTGGCCGCTTTGATTGGCGACGGCGCGCCGGAATTGGTTAATATCGGCTATCCGGGGCCAAAATTACAGCCGGTTCACATCGTCCAGATCGGCATCCGCGACCTGGACGCGGCGGAACGGGAGCGGCTGACGCACAGCGGCATCCACGTGTTCACCATGCGCCATTTGGATGAGTTGGGGATGGCGGCGGTGGCGCGGCAGGCGTTGGATCGGCTGCGGCATTTGCAGCGGATTCATGTCAGCCTGGACATGGACAGTCTCGATCCGACGGTCGCCCCCGGCGTGGGTACGCCGGTCCCCGGCGGCCTTAGCTATCGAGAGGCGCATTTGCTCATGGAGATTTTGGGGGATAACGGCCGTGTTCGCTCCCTGGACATCGTGGAAATCAACCCCATTTTGGACAACATGAACCGGACGGCGGAGATGGCGGTGGAGTTGGTGGCGTCGTTATTGGGACAGAGGATTTTGTAATTGTCAATGGTTAGTTGATTCATCAAAATCATCCGTGTGATGATAAATGAGTAACGTTTGGATTTTGGAGAATAATAGTGCTCAATACAGCCATTAGCCTATTTGCCGGAGCAGGTGGATGTTCCCTTGGATTCAAAAATGCCGGATTTAATCTACTGCTGGCAATAGATAACAATGAGGATGCCGTCAGTACCTATAACATGAATTTTCTGGACACGCCTTGTCTGAAAGAAGATATAACCCGATTAGATGCGGAAGACATTTTAAGACATGCGGGAATCAAAAAAGGCAAGCTAGATTTCTTAATTGGCGGCCCCCCATGTCAGGGTTTTAGTTCTGCCGGAATACAATTTTGGGACGATCCACGCAACAAGTTGTTAAAACATTATGTACGTTTACTACACGGACTTCGGCCACGATGGTTCTTAATGGAAAATGTTGAGGGCCTTCTAACTGCAAATAGAGGGAATTTTATTTATGAAGTTACAAAAGGTTTTATCGAAGCAGGATACATTGTAAGATTACATAAGTTATACGCTCATTGGTATGGACTTCCCCAAAAAAGGAAGCGCGTTTTCATAATAGGTAATTTGAGTGGCCTGCCATTTGCTTTCCCATCCCCAACACATACTGATAAAGTAAACCAAAGAAACCTATTCGGTCTCAAATCTCCCCTTTCCATTTCTGATGCTATCTCCGACCTACCTGACCCTGGCGAAAGAGAAGAAATAGTATTGGCGTATACGCAACTGCCACAGAATGAATATCAACGGCTCATGAGGGGAAATAAAGTTTTAGACCATTGGGCTGCAGGGCTTAATTCCGAAACCCTGGAGAGGATAAAGCATCTAGCCCCCGGTCAAACGATGAAAGATCTCCCAAAGCAACTTCAACATCCATCCTTTCAGAGAAGAGCATTTCGCAGAGTAATGGATGGAACGCCAACGGAAAAACGGGGAGGCGCTCCTTCAGGATTAAAAAGACTAAGAGCGCATGAACCGAGTTTAACGATAACGTCTGCCGCTATTCGTGAATTTGTTCATCCATTTGAAAATCGATTTCTTACTATCAGAGAATGTGCCAGAATCCAATCATTTCCTGACGATTTTCAATTTTATGGAACCACCAACTCCAAAATCGTTCAGATTGGCAATGCGATCCCACCCCTGATCGCTCAAGTTCTGGCAAAACATATAATGAGCTTGCAAACCATACATGAGAAGCAAAAGCATAAGGATGGTTTACTTGGTTATTTTCTCACAAAGGCTGATTCAATGAGTCCCACATTAGCCCGAACCTCGGTTTTGTTGGACACATTATGCAATAGGTAAACTGTGAAAGGGAGGCTTTACTCAATGAAACTATCTCAAGACCGAATATCGCAAATCAATCGAACACGTACTGTTGGCGGAACCCCCACCGTATACCTTGATGATGGGGAATTAGCAGCCATTTTATGTGTCGTGTGTGCTGATTTAGAATTGCAACTTCCTGATGAAACAATTTGTCCAGAATGCAGTTGGCTAACACAGCAATTATTCTACGATATTCCCATTCATAAATTAAGATGTAACCACGTCACGAAAGACTTGTCGCCAAATGAAAGGCTTCAGCAAGCATTAGCACAGCTTCTTCAGCAAGAGCCAGACGTCTTTACATATTTCATTGCCCTGACAAGTTTACATGTACAGCGCCGCAAGTATCGGGCAATCCTTGATGGACAAAGTATTCCTGACCTTGAAACCATCATACCTCGTGGACTGCTTGAAATTGGTGGAATTCCCCCTGATGAACTTTCATCATGGCTTGTGTGGCGTAAGTTCATGTACGACATTGACAACAGAGCGGCACAAACAACAGGTTATTTGTTTGAACCTATTTTGGCGTCGTCAATTGGCGGCGCGTCATTTAGCGCATCTAAATCACCGATTAGACGTGATGGCAAAGGGAGAGGAAGACAGGTCAATTGTATTGTTAACAAAGACGCATATGAATTCAAGATGCGCGTGACAATAGCCGCAAGTGGTCAAGGCGGATTTGGTGAAGAACTAAGTTTCGCAAAGGATTGCTATCTTTCTGGGTATCGTCCTGTATTATTGGTTCTCGATCCTACTCCCTCTGCCCGATTGGAAGATTTAACTTTTGAATTTCGCAAGTATGGCGGTGAAGCCTATATTGGCGATCTTGCCTGGGAGCATTTGGAGGATGAAGCAGGTAAGGTCATGTCTCATTTTCTGGAAAAGTATGTGCGAAGTGTTATATCAAAGATTGATGAAGCCCATACCCAATTGTTACCACTTTCCCTTGAATACGATGCAAACGAAAATAGCATTCAAGTTGGGATAGGTTCGCGTATTTTCCATCTGCGTTAATTGAACATTAAGCCCCAGTTAACATCGCGTTCAGCCGATGCAAAGCGCGACTGACGTAGAGTGTATTTATTGCTATGGCAGCAGTCATGCGCGGCCTCGAAGCGGAGGCCTACGACCGAAAATATGATGACCGGGAGCTGTTGCGCCGGATTGGGGCTTATTTCCGGCCGCACGGCCGTAAACTCATCGTGATGGTGACGGCCGTGCTGCTCATGGCCATCGCCTCCTCAGCTTTACCCCTCATTATCGCCGAAGGCGTGAAAATCATGTCCGGCGGCGACGATAGTCTGGCGGTGTGGTTGGTCGTTATCGTTTTCATCACCGGCGTCGGCATCTGGGGACTGAACTGGGTGCGCCGCCAGTTGACGGTGGAAATCATCGCCGATGTCATCCTCGCCATCCGCAACGACGCCTTTGCCGCCGCCGTCCGGCAAGACCTCTCCTTCTACGACGAATTTAACACCGGCCGCATCGTCAGCCGCATCACCACCGACACCCAGGAATTTGGCGAGGTGATCATCATCAGCACCGACGTCATCAACCAGTTGTTCGTGGCCTTCATCCTCATCGGAGCGCTGTTCAACATCCAGGCGACGTTGACGCTGGTTTTGCTGGCGACGGCGCCGCTGGTGGTCTTGTCCACGCTGGGCTACCGGGCGTTGGCGCGGCGGGTGACGCGGCAAAGCACGCGGGCGGTGGGCGAGGTGAACAAGGCGATTCAAGAAGCGGTGACCGGCATCCGGGTGGCTAAAAATTTCCGGCAGGAGCAGGCGATTTATGAGCAGTTTACGGCCGTCAACCGGCAGGCGTACCAAATCAACGTGCGCCGGGCGGCCGTCATCGCCAGCATTTTCCCCACGCTGAATACGCTGTCGGGGATTGGCACGGCCGTCATGCTCTATTTCGGCGGCCGCAGCGCCGTGTTTGGCGCGATCAGCATCGCTTCCTGGTATCTGTTCGTGGCCACGCTGGATCGCTTTTGGTTCCCGGTGACGAATTTGTCCGCTTTTTGGAGCCAGTTCCAGCAAGGGTTGTCGGCGGCGGAGCGGGTGTTTGCCCTGATGGACGTGGAGGCGGCAGTGACGCAGACGGACGACCAGCCGGCGCCTGATTTGCGCGGCGACATCTGCTTTGAAAGGGTCTGTTTCCGCTATTCGGAACAGGAGCGGATTTTGCGCGATTTTGACCTGCACATTGCGCCGGGAGAGAGCGTGGCGCTGGTGGGGCATACCGGGGCGGGCAAGTCGAGCATCATCAAGCTGATCGCCCGCTTTTATGAGTTTCAGGAGGGGCGGATTTTGGTGGACGGCCGTGATATCCGCGCCTTTGATTTGACCAGTTACCGCCGCCAGTTGGGGGTGGTGTCCCAGGTTCCCTTCTTGTTTGCCGGGACGGTGGCCGAGAATATCCGGTACGGCCGTCCCCAGGCCAGCGACGCCGAAATTGAGGCGATGGCGCGGCGGATCGGCGGCGGCGAATGGTTGGAAACGCTGCCGGACGGCCTCAACAGCCCGGCGGGGGAGCGGGGCGGGCGGCTCTCGATGGGGCAGCGGCAGTTGGCAGCGTTGACGCGGGTGCTGGTGCAGCGGCCGCACATCTTCATCCTGGATGAAGCCACCGCCAGCATTGACCCGTTCACCGAATCGCAGATTCAGGAGGCGCTGGATTTGATCATGCGCGACACGACAGCCATCATCATCGCCCACCGCCTCTCCACCGTACGATCGGCGGATCGGATCATCGTGTTGGAGAACGGCCGTATCATCGAACAAGGGGATCACGCCCAACTCATGGCGCAAAAGGGACATTACGCCGACTTGTACGACGCCTACTTCCGCCACCAGTCGCCCCGGTACGCCCAGACCGTTTCCAGTTGGAAGAAGGGTGGAGGGTAGAGCTAGAGGGGCAGGTGTTTGTGTCATGTATCATGTGTCGTGTGTCGTGAATCCAAAATCCAAAATCAAGAATCCAAAATTAGCGCTGGTTCTGCTGCTGTCCTGGCTGCTGGTTGGATGGCAAACATCTGCTAACGGCCGTCTGCTCATCACCGAGGTTTTTTACGACACGCCGGGCGCGGATGAGGAGACGGAGTGGGTTGAGATCGCCAACGTGGGCGAGGTTGTGGTAGATTTGTCCGACTGGCAGGTGGGGGACGAAGAGACGGCGGGCGGTGGCGAGGGCATGATGCGATTTCCTGACGGGGCGCAGATTTTGCCGGGCCAGGCGTTGGTGGTGGCGCAAACGGCCGTCCGCTTCCGCCAATTGTACGGCTTTAACCCCGATTTTGAGATGCAGGACAGCGATACGGCCGTGCCCGATATGCGTCGTTACCGCCTCTGGGCTGATGGCGACATCGGCCTGGCCAATGGCGGCGACGAACTGCTGTTGATGGAAGATGGCGTCATTGTGGATGCCATCAACTACGGCGACAGCGCCGCTTACTTTAGCCCGGCCATCGGCGCTGTGACCACCGGCCAGAGCATCGAGCGCATCCCCGCCGACTGCGACACCGATTCCGCCGCCGACTGGCGGCCTCAGCGCGTCCCCACCCCGGCGCAGATCACCTTAACCGGGGAATGCGCCGCGCCCATTAACCCGGCTTTGCTGGAAGATCTGCTGCCCATCGGTCAGATTCAGGGAGCCGGGGACGTCTCCCCCTTCGTCAATCAAATTGTTAGCTTTCGCGGCGTCGTCATTGGCGCGTATGCAGACCGCAACGCCGCCGGGATCACCTTTTACACCCTGTTTGTGCAGGACATCCCCGGTTTTGAGGATGGCGACCCGGCGACTTCAGATGGGATCGGATTGTTTTTGGGGCGGGAACGGCCGTCGGCCCAACCGGGCGATCAGGCGCGCGTCACCGGCCAGGTGACGGAGTTTTTCGGCTTCACCGAATTGGACGACGGCGGGTTGCAGATTCAAGTTGAGTCGAACCAAAATGCCCTGCCCGACGCCATCCACATCACCCCCGGCAGCGACTTGGAGCGGTACGAGGGGATGCGGGTGCGGCTGGATGGGGCGGCGCAGGTGGTTGGCCCTGCGTTTAGCGGCTGCGGTTTTGCTGTCGCCGCACCCGATGGCCCGGCGCGGCTGTTCCGTCGCCAACTTGATGATCCAATCGACCAGATTCTGCAAATTTTGCACACCAGCGACGTGGATTGCGCCGGTTTCCCCGACGTGAAGGTGGGCGACCGGGTGGAGGGGTTGGCCGGCCCGCTGATCTACCATTTTGACCAGTACAAAATTGTCAATCATGGGTCGTTGGCAGTGACGACCGCCTCATTGCCACCCTTGTCCGCGCCGCCGGCGCCCACCGCCGGCCAGTTTACCGTTGCCACCTTCAACCTGGAGAATTATTTTGACTCGGTGGATGACACCGGAACCGACGCCGAACCGAAACCGACGGCCGTCGAACTGGCGACGAAGCAATCCAAACTGGCCTACGCCCTGGGGGTGACGCTGAGCTGCCCGGCGCTGGTGGCGGTGCAGGAGGTGGAGAATGCGCCGCTGTTGACCGCTTTGGCCGAGGAGACGGCGGCGATGTGCGGCTTCACCTACCAGGTGACGCACCGGGAGAGCGCGGATGGGCGCGGGATTGACGTGGCGCTGCTGAGTGATCCGGAGCGGGTGGCGGTGCAGACGGCCGTCCTGCGTCAGGGCTGCACTGTTTTGGACACAGGTATTGAGGATGAGACGATGGATTGTCCGGCGGGGCAGCAGCCGTTGTTTTCCCGACCGCCGCTGCAAGTGGATGTGTTGGTGGACGGCCGGGCTTACATCTTGCTCGTCAACCATTTTAAGAGCAAGCGGGGCGGCGAAGTGGAAACCACGCCCCGCCGCATCGCCCAGGCGCAGCATTTGCTGGCGCTGACAGATGGGATGGAACGGGTGATTTTGCTGGGGGATTTCAACGACTACGAACAGTCGGCGGCGATGCAGGTTTTGTACGGCCGTTTCGCCAACGCCCTGTTCGCCATCCCCGACGCCGAGCGGTACAGCTTTGTGTTTGGCGGCGCTTCCCAACTGATTGACGGCATCCTGCTATCTCCGGCGTTGGCGGACGAGTTGGTTTCGGCCGCGATTTTGCACGTAAACGCCGATTTCCCCGACGCCTGGGGGATGGATCTATCGCCGGAACGACGGCCGTATCGAGCCACCGATCATGATTTACCGGTGGTGGTGATGGCACAGCCTGCTTTGCCCGCCGATCCCGCGCCAACGGTAACGGCCGTGTCCGAACCGCCCACTTCTGACCCCACCCCATCACCAGACCCAGTAGAAGACGCCCCATCCTTGTCCTGGCCCTTCATTGGCGGCGGCACGGCCGTACTCCTCGCCATTCTCCTCACCCTCATCCGCCGCCGAAAGTAGCCAGTCACCCAGTCACCCAGTCGCCTTGCCACCCTCTCGTTCCCTTGACCTTTGCCAGCGCCAAAAGTAGAATGTCACCAGAGGTACGATAATGGAAAACCTGCTCATCCTGGAATCTGACGATAAATTTGCCGACACATTGGTCAAGGCGTTGGCGCAACTGCAATCATTTGCCACAGTCGTGGTGCCATCGGTGAAGGACGCCTGTCTCAAATTGATGGAGCAGTCCCAGGCGTTGGCGTTTATCCCGGTGGAGCAGGGGGACAAAATCGTGCGCTCGCTGCGCGCCGTCCAGCCGGATTTGCGGCTGGTGCTGGTGGCGCCCGATCCCGATTACCAACTGCCGGATTCGTTTGCCGGGCAGGTTCAGGGGGTGCTGTTCAAATCTCATCTGGATGCGGATTTGTTTTCGGTGCTGGAGCAGGCGTTGCTGACGCCGTTGGTTCCCGGCGCGGGCGATCCGGCGGCGGAGACGGCGCTGGTGGCCGAACTGCCTACGATGGATACGGCCGTCCTCATCGCCGCCCTGCAGCAAGCCCGGCTGGGCCGGTTGTTGCAGGCGGTGGTCTTTGCCCGCCGCTCCCAACTGTTGGCGCATTGGGGGGAGTTGAATGCTACCCAGGCGGCCACGGTGGCGCTGCGCGTGGGCGAAGGCATGCCGGCCGACCCGCCGCCGGCCCGTTTGCAATTTATGCATCTGCCGGCGCGCGCCGGGGATTTGCTGCTCTACACCCGCCGGGTGGACGCCGATTATTTGTTGACGCTGGCGGCCGTGCCGGAGACGCCGGTGGGCGAACTACGGGCGCAGGCGGAGCCGTTGGCCGCCAGCCTGATGGAAGCGCTGCACGGCCGTACTGTGTTTGATGCGGCGATGGTGGGCGGGAGGGAGAACGGCCGTGAGCAACGCAAATCCTACGCCATTGTCTGGCGTCCAGTCAAACCAATCCCGGCCGCTTTGCACATCCCCTTGCGCCGCGCCATCGAACGGCTGGCTGTGGCTAACGCCTGCGTCATTACCCACATCGCCGTCCAGGCAGAGCTGGTACACTTAGTCGTCATCTGCCCGCCGGGACGGGACAGCGTGTGGGCGGCCTACCTGTTCAAAAATGGTTCCGAACGCACCATCCAGCAAGAGTTCAACGTCCGCGCCGAGTTATGGGATACCGGTTTCTACGCCACCGAATCGGCCGACCCCCTCTCCGATGCCGAATTAAATATCTTCCTGGAACCCAATCAATCTACTGGATAAGGAGATGCGGTTCGCAGGTAATCACATGTTGGGTAGAAACAAAGTGGGAGTTCCAAAAATGTCACTAGTGGATAGAACGAGTTACGAAGATGCGAAAAGAGTTGCCGAGTACCTTCTTTCTGACCATTTAGCCAGAAGAAAAATATTCGAATTTTTGCTGGATGCAATAATTTACTCTAACCAATGGCGCTAGTTAGATTCCTTCGATTATTAGCAAGATTTGGCGATTTCAACGAACAATATTCGGCGAGGCTTTTCGTTTGCCGAATGCCAAGTTGAAAAAATGAGCCGTTTGGGCGTGTAGTTAGCATTTTAGCGATTTCATGGTCGAAATAAGCCCTTCAACTAGCGCCAAAGGTTACTAATCGTCAAACAGATTCCGTTTGCGGATGGGGGCGGTCAGGAACCGCCACATGATTTTGGGCGGGGTCAGCCAGCGGATGCGCGCGCCGGTTCTGTGGTTCGCCAGAATTCGGTCGGCCAGCCAGGGGGCGACGGTTTCTACCCGGTCGGCCAGAATGTTCATGATCCGTTTGGCTCGTTTGGCAACCTCTGGATCGGCCGCAAAACGGTCGGTGATCAAGTCGGTGATGACCATGCCAGGACTGAGTGAGCTGATTTGCACGGCCGTCTCCTCCCCCACCTCTTCAATCAACGCATCCGTCAGGTATTTGACGGCCGCTTTGCTCATCCCATAAACTGCCATACCAGGGCGGGTCTTGCCAGTCGCGCCGTGGCCCAGCATGTTGTAAAGCTGCCCATGCCCCTGCTTTTGCATGTGGCGGATAGCGACCCGCGCCCCGTTCAACGTCCCTAAAATGTTGGCCTCCACCACCGCCTGCACCGCTTCTGGCGGCAGTTGCCACATAGGCGTCATGTCGTGCCCCAGCCCGGCATTATTGATCCAGATGTCCACCGCGCCAAACCGGTTTTGCGCCGCCGTCCACAATGCCTCCATCTGGCTCAAATCGCCCACGTCGGCGGCGAACCCGTGCAGGCGGTCACGGCCGTGCTTCGCTGCCAAGGTTTCGGTGGCTTGTTGGACGGATTGGGGAGTACGGCCGTGTACCGTCGCCGCCTGTCCCCTGGCCAAAAACGCATCCGCCAGCCCCAGGCCAATCCCTCGCGTGCTGCCGGTGATGATGATGCTTTTCATCTGTTTGATTGTACTATTTTCCCTGTTTAACAAATCCGGGGCAGCATTTCCCCGGCCAACATGTCTACCACGCGCAGGCTGCCGATGGCGGTTTTCATCAGCACCCGACCTTTGGGATTCTCTTTCACTTCGCCGATGATGACCGCCTCCTCGCCGTATTGCGTTTGCCGCATTGTAGCCAGCACCGCGTAGGCGTCTTCTCGGCCCACAATTGCCAGCAGCTTGCCCTCATTGGCGATGTACAGCGGATCGAACCCCAACATTTCACAGGCGGCTTGGACGGCCGTCCGTACCGGAATCTTCTCCTCGTACAACACAATTCCCACCTGCGACTGCCCGGCGATTTCATTGAGCGTGCTGGCTACCCCGCCCCGCGTTGGGTCGCGCAAGACGTGGATGTTGTCGCTGGCTTCCAGCATGGCGGCGACGAGATGGTTGAGCGGAGCTACGTCGCTCTCCACATCCGCCTCAAAACCCAATTCCCCCCGCGCCGCTAAAACAGCGATGCCATGATCCCCAATCGGGCCGGAGAGGATGAGTGTGTCGCCCGGCTGCGCTTGGTCGCCGCCGATTTCCACGCCGTCCAGCGCCAGACCGATCCCGGCGGTGTTGATGTACACCCCATCCGCCTTGCCCCGCTGCACCACTTTGGTGTCCCCGGCCACGATGCGCACGCCCGCCACCAGCGCCGCTGCCTGCATGGAGCTGACGATGCGGGCCAACGTCGCCATTTCTAGCACTTCTTCCAGGATGAATCCGGCCGTCAGGTATTGGGGCGCGGCGCCCATCATGGCTACGTCGTTCACCGTGCCGCAGACGGCCAGCTTGCCGATGTCGCCGCCAGGGAAGAAGAGCGGCCAAACCACGTGGGAGTCGGTACTCATCGCCAGCCGGGCGCAAGTGGCGGCGTCGTGGACGCCGGCATCGTTCCCAGCCCGCAAAATCTCATTGTCAAACGGGGTCATGAAGACGCGCTGAATCAAATCGCGCGACATTTTGCCGCCGCTGCCGTGCCCCATCATCACTTTTTCGTCATGTTTGAGCGGGATAGGGCAGACCAAGCCGTCCAGGTAAACCATTTTTTCAGACATTGGCGCTCTCCAGGATGAGATGACGGCCGTACTTGTAATACGCCGCGCACGCCCCCTCCGCCGAAACCATCGTGGCTCCCAGTGGATTCTCCGGCGTGCATTCGCTGCCGAAGGCGCTGCACTCATGCGGCTTCTTCAACCCCTGCAAAATCTGCCCGGCGATGCACAACGGCGATTCCTCCGGGGCGATACCGCTCACGTCGAACTTCGTCTCGGCATTGAAGGCGTCGAATGACGGCCGCAGCCCCCAGCCGCTCTGCGGAATCGTGCCGATGCCGCGCCACTTCCGGTTACACAGTTCAAAAACCTGGTTGATGACCTTTTGCGCTGGTTGGTTGCCCTCCAATGTGACCGCCCGCTTGTACGCATTCGCCGTTTTCGCTTCCCCCGCTTCTAGCAGCTTCACTGTCTCCAAAATGCCGCGCGCGATGTCCAGCGGCTCAAAGCCGGTGATGACGATGGGGACTTGATACCGTTCGGCGATGGGCGGGTATTCCCAGTAGCCCATCACCGCGCAGACGTGCCCGGCGGCCAGGAACCCCTGCACCCGGTTGAGGGGCGAACCGAGGATGGCGTGCATGGCGGGTGGCACGCAGACGTGGGATACCAGGACGCTGTAATTGGTCAGCCCCAAAGCCTGGGCTTGCAGCACGCTCATGGCGTTGGGTGGGGCGGTGGTCTCAAAGCCGATGGCGAAGAAAACGACTTCTTTGTCTGGATTCTCCTGGGCGATTTTGACGGCGTCCAGCGGCGAATAAACGACGCGCGCGTCGCCGCCGTTGGCGCGGACGGTGAACAAATCCTGGCTGCTGCCGGGCACGCGCAGCATGTCGCCGTAGGAGGTAAAAATCACGTCGGGCCGGGCGGCGATGGCTAACGCTTTGTCAATCAGTTCCAGCGGGGTGACGCAGACGGGACAGCCGGGGCCGTGTACCAGTTCCACTTCGTCGGGCAAAAGCTGGTCAATGCCGTGGCGGACGATGGCGTGGGTTTGCCCGCCGCAGATTTCCATGAGCGTCCACGGCCGTGTCACTGCTTTCTTGATTTCGGCGATGGTCGCCTGCACCCGCGCCGCGTCGCGGTACTCGGTTACGTATTTCATGGGGAACTCCTCACACTAGATTTGGCTCCGGCCCAATCTCTTCCTCAATGTCCATGATTTCGTTGAGCATCGCCAGGGTTTCCAACGCTTCCTCTTCGCTGAGGACAGAGATGGCAAAGCCGACATGAATGACGACGTAATCGCCGATTGAGGTTTCGGGAACGTAGGCCAGACACGCTTCGCGGACAGTTCCGCCGAAATCTATTTTGCCCATTGCCAACCCATTGGCTTTATATTTCTCGATGATTTTTCCGGGTACGCCTAAACACATGAGGGGTCTCCTTTTTCGGTATCCAGTATCCAGTATTCGGTGTTCAGTATTCAGTTAGCTCACTGTTTACTGAATACTGCTCGCAATCACCGCCTGCCCCAATGCCAGCCCGCCGTCGTTGGCGGGGACCTGGTTGTGGATGAATACGATCAAGCCTGCATTTTGCAGCAGGGGGATGGTTTTTGTCAAGAGGGTCATATTTTGCCAGACGCCGCCGCTGAGGACGACCTGAGTGAGGCCGGTCTGCTGGCTGAGTTGGCGGCAGACGTCCAACACCATCTGGGCAATGCTGTTGTGGAAACGGGCGGCGATTTGGCTGATGGGGATTTTGTGCTGCCGGTCGCGGATGACGGCCGTCACCATCTCCCCCACATCAATCACCCCATCCTGATAATCGAAGGGGTAGACGGCCGTTTCTGCCTCATCCACCAACGCCTCCAACTCAATCGCCGCCTGCGCCTCGTAATTCACCGTCTGCCGTACCCCGGCCAGCGCCGCCACCGCGTCAAACAGTCGCCCCATGCTGGAGGTGAGCGGGGCGTTGAGGCCGGTTTTTATTTGATGCTGCACCGCCTGGATGATTTTGGATTTTGGATTTTGGATTTTGGATTGGGCCGTTAATGCAAAATCGGCGATTGGAAATCCGCAGTCGAGCCAATAGGCGAGGGCGATGCGCCACGGCTCCTTGATCGCCTTGTCGCCGCCGGGCAGGGGGATGTATTTGAGATGGGCGGCGCGTTGGTAGCCCCGGTAATCGGCGATGAGGAATTCGCCGCCCCAGATGGCGCCGTCGTCGCCGTAGCCGGTTCCGTCGAAAGCGACGCCGATGACCGGCTCGTCTCCCGTCAGCCCATGCTCGGCCATGCCGGCGGCGATGTGGGCGTGGTGGTGCTGCACGTGTACGGCCGTCACCCCCTCTCGTTCGGCTCGTTCCAGCGCGTACCGGCTGGCCAGGTAGTTGGGGTGCATATCGTAGGCCAAAATTTCCGGTTGGATGCGGAACAGCCGTTCAAAATGGGCTATCCCTTCCTCAAAAGAAAGCAGCGTCTCGTAATTTTCCATGTCGCCGATGTGGTGGCTGAGGAAGGCGTAGGCGTCGCGGGTGAGGCAAAAGGTGTTTTTTAGTTCGGCCCCGGTAGCCAGGATGGGAGGGACGCGCCAGGGCAGCTTGACGGGGAAGGGGGCGTAGCCGCGGGAACGGCGGAGGGGGGTGATTTTCGATTTTCGATTTTGGATTTTGGATTGGGTAACTCGCATCACCGAATCGTCGCAGCGGGTGTGGATGGCGCGATTGTGCAGCAGGAAGGCGTCGGCGATGTTGGCCAGCCGGGTCAGGGCGTCCTCATTCGTGTAGGCTATCGGTTCTTCGCTGAGGTTGCCGCTGGTCATCACCAGGGCGTCGGGGAAGCCGGGTTCCGGTTCCAGTAGCAGCAGATGCAGCGGGGTGTAGGGCAGCATGACGCCCAGGCTGGTCTGGTTGGGGGTGACGACCGTCGCTATCCCCGACCCACCGTGCTGCTGCAAGATGACGATGGGGCGAGCGCGGGATTCCAGTAGTTCTTTTTCAGCGGGGGAGAGATGGCAGTGGCGGGCGACGGCCGCGCTGTCCCACATCATCACCGCAAACGGCTTGTCCACCCGCAGCTTGCGCTGCCGCAGTTCCGCCACCGCCGCCGGATTTGTGGCATCACACGCCAGATGGAAGCCGCCCAGCCCCTTGATCGCCACAATTTTGCCCGCCGCCAGCAGCCGCCGCGTTTCCTGAATGGCCGCTTCCCCCTCGCTCCCCGCTTCTCGCTCCCCGCTCTCCAGCCACACCTGCGGCCCGCACACCGGACAGGCCACCGGCTGGGCGTGGAAGCGGCGATCCAGCGGGTCACGGTACTCCTGCGCACAGTCGGGGCACATGGGGAATGGGGCCATCGTCGTCTTGGGCCGGTCGTAGGGGATGTCTTGAATGATGGTGAAGCGGGGGCCGCAGTTGGTGCAGTTGATGAAGGGGTAGCGGTGACGGCGGTCGGCCGGGTCGAACAGTTCCCGCTGGCAGTCGGGGCACAGGCTGACGTCGGGGGAGATGGGCTGGAAGGCGTCGGCGACGGGTTGGGAATGGCGGATTTCAAAGGAGGTGAAGCCGTTGGCCGGGCATTCGGCCGCCTGGAAATGGTCAATGCGCGCCAGCGGCGGCGTTTCCGTTTGCAGGGCGTGGATGAAGGCTTGCAGGGTGGGGGGGCGGCCGTCCACCTCAATGTCCACCCCGGCCGACGTGTTGCGCACCCAGCCGGTCAGCTCAAACCGCCGCGCCAACCCGTACACAAACGGCCGGAATCCCACCCCCTGGACGATGCCTGTGATATGGATGCGGGTTCCGGCCAGATCGTTCATCTGTTGTTAGACGGCCGTTTGCGCCAACAGCCACTCCAGCCACGCCTCCACCCCTTCGCCGCTGCGGCAGGAAAGGGGAAAAGTGATCAGGCCGGGGTTGAGCGCCTCCACGCCGCGCCGAAAATAATCCATGTCAAAATCAATGTAAGGCAGCAGGTCAATTTTATTGATGACCAGCGCGTCCACCCCGCGATACATGCCCGGATATTTGTACGGCTTGTCGTCCCCTTCGGGGATGGAGGCGATGAGGATACTTTGGTGGGTTCCCAGCTGGAAGGCGGCGGGGCAGACCAGGTTGCCCACGTTTTCCACCAGCAGCAAATCAACTTGGTTCAAATCCAACTGCGCCAACGCTCCCTGGAGCATGACGGCGTCGAGATGACATTCGCCGCCGGTATTAATTTGTACGGCCGTAGCCCCTGCCGCCGCCGCCCGATCCGCATCAATACTGGTCGCGATGTCACCATCAACAACCGCCAGACGCAGTTTTCCCATCAAGCCTCGGATGGTGTGTTCAATAAGACTTGTTTTACCCGCCCCGGGAGATGCCATCAAGTTGATGGAGAAAACGCCCGCTGCATCGAGCCGCGACCGATTGACGGCCGCCAGCCGCTCGTTGGCTCCCATGATGTTTTCGATGACCGGGATACGCTGCGTCATGGTAAGACCTCTGCTTCTGCCTCTGTCTCGGCGATGTCTATCGCCTCCAGAGTGAATTCTTCGCCGGCCGTGACCTTGACATTGGCGCTGTGACATTTGGGGCAGGCCAGCGCTTCTTTGGGATGATAGGTATGGGCGCAATTTTGACAGGTCATTTCGGCCGTGATCCGCCGGAAATGAAGGGTGGAACCGGCGGCTATGGTCTCTTTGGTGATGAATTCCCAGTAAAACTGAACGGAATCATCCACGATGGAAGAGAGTTCGCCGATGACCAGGTTTAAGCGCAGAATTCGTTTGGCCCCAGCTTGTTCAGCGTGGCGCAGGGCGATTTCAAGGATGCTTTGAGTGACAGCCAGTTCGTGCATAGGGGGAAGTGAGAAGTGATTAAAGTTGGTAGGGATGTTCAAAGATTTCGGAGTTTCTTGCAACTTGCTCAGGAGTCGTTCAATCGCAAATCCAAAATCTAAAATCGCAAATCTTATAGATGACCTCTTAATTCAAGCGCAGGGTGATGTTTCTTACCAGTGCTGAATGTCCTGTTTTGTGGGTGACATTGTGCGGGAGATTAGACGGCCGTCCTGGGAGTCAACCCATACCGTTCCGCCAACATCTCGGCGGCAGTGACGACGGCCGTTTGCACCACATCCGACATCCCCGGCCGGATCATCTCCGGCATCACCGCCACATCGCAGGCGATCACCGAGACTTTAATGCCGCAAGTTTCTTGCAATTCATGCAGCAAGTTGGAAGTGGGGACTTGATGCAGCGAGAAATCATCAATTTTCGTCACCGGCAGATCGCCGGCCGAGATCTCCGACACTTGCCCCAGGTTTTGGCCCCAGTCCACCGCATCCACCACGATGATTTCCTCCGGCTGCTCCTCGCTTAACGCCAGCGTGAACAGCAGCTTGCGCGCGCCGGTTCCCACGTCCATTACATAAATATCGTCGGGAATCTGATAATGGCGCGCCAGATAGTCGGCCGCTTCCGGGCCAAAGGCGTCGTCGCCGAAAAGGACGTTGCCCACGCCTAGAATCAGGACCCGGGCAATGCAAAAAGCGGGCAGCGTGTCAGTGGAAATGGGTTCAGTTAACATAATAGCTTACAAGAATAAGGGCGGGTCATCGCTGCCCGCCCTTATTCGATTATGAGATTGGTTCAATCTAGCAAATTGAACCAATCTGAGAGTCAGTTGACCAGGGTTTCGATCAATTCACCATCCGGGCCGACGATATCCACCTTGATGGGTAGACGGCCGTCCATACGATGCGTCGAACAAGAGAGGCAGGGGTCATACGCCCTAATCGCCATCTCCACCGTGTTCAGCGTGCCTTGATCATATTCCCCATTCTTAATCAGCAGCTGCGCCGCCTGTTTCACCGACAAATTAATGGCGGAGTTGTTCTGGCAGGTAGCCACAATCAGATTGACATGGGTCAGCAGCCCATCATCGTCTGTGGTGTAATCATGAATCAGCGTGCCCCGCGGCGCTTCCACCACGCCCACGCCCCGGGCCGCCCGCGGCGTCACCGCCACCCGCGTGTCCCGGCTGGTGATGTCCGGATCATGGAGGAACTGCGCCGCCAATTCCGCATTGTGCAGCAGCTCAATCAAACGCGCCCAATGATACAGCAGCGTCAACTGCGCCGGACGGCCGAAATTAGCCCGGAACTCCTCCAACTCCTTCTGCGCCAGCGGCGTGGGGATGAAATCACACACATTGATGCGCGCCAGCGAGTTTACCCGGTAGAGGCTGGGCGCGTTATCCTCCAGCGCGAACGGCCCCTTCTTCTTGGCATAGGGGAATTTGAGGTACGTCCACGGCTCCACATGCTCGCCGATGTAATCCATGTAATCATCATAGGCGAATTCATCATAAGAACCGTCGGCATACATCATCCGGCCTTTGCCGTCGTACAAGTCCATCGCGCCATCGTGGCGCACCGTGCCCAGGAAACCGCTGGTGATAGTGCCCACCGTCTTCACCACATCTAGATATTTGGGGAAGATGCTTTCTTTGGCAAACTGGATGGTGAACTTCGCCAGCTCAAGCGCCTCTTCCGCCATCGGCAGCAGCGCTTTCCGCGTCTCTTCCCGCATTGGCTTGCTAAACCCGCCGGGAACGGCCGCCGCCGGATGGATTGACTTGCCGGCGATCATCTCCAGCATTTTGGCGCACATATGGCGCACTTTGACCACGCGCTGAGCGATTTCGGGCACGGCGCCGACCATGCCGATGACATTCCGCACCGCCGGTTCCGCATCCGGCCCCATCACAAAATCCGGCCCGGCCAGGATGTAGAAATGCAGGATGTGTTCTTCCATGTAAGCGATGGCGTTGCACAACCGGCGCAGTTTTTCGCCGGTGGGGGTGGGTTGCACGCCGAAGACAGCGTCCGTCGTCTTGGCCGACGCCAGATGATGCGACCAGGGGCAGACGCCGCAGATGCGGGTGGTGATGCGCGGCATCTCTTCCACCGGCTTGCCCACGCAGAACTTCTCGAAACCGCGCAGCTCGATGACATTGACCCGGGCATCGGAGACATTGCCGTCGTCGTCCAACTGGATGGTGACTTTGGCGTGGCCTTCGATGCGGCTGACTGGTTGAATTGTGATTGTTTTACCCATTTTCTTACCTCCGGCTCCGTTTGGGACGCAATCGCCCAGAACCGGCAAAGCGGTTGAACTGCGCCGCCCGATCTGGGATGTCCCGCGGATTAAGACCAATGGTGGACAGAGCGCCCATCATGTCCACCATGGGGTTGGCGGTGTGGCTCAGTGGGCCAAAGCAGCCGCGGCAGGGCATGTAGGCGTCAATGCAGCGGGGCGTGCCGCCATCGCCGCAGCCGGCGCGGGTGGCCGGCCCCTGGCACAAGAAGCCTTGTTCCATGAAGCAGCGCACTTTGCTCAGTTCTTCGCCTACGCCCTCGACGGGTTCTAACGGCCGTTTCAAACTCATCCCCGCTCCCGCCTTCTTTTCTCGAATGGTGGGGCAGTGGTCGCAGACGCTCTTATTCTCCAACGCAAACGGCGTCCCCTTCAAGAGATGCATGACAGCCGCCACAAACATATCCGGCGTAGTGGGGCAGCCCGGCAGATTCAAGTCTACTTTCACCACCTCATCTACCGCATAAACCCGATCTAAGAGCGCCGGCAGCCCCTCATTGGGCGTCGGGCCGGGGTCGGTGGTGCTGTTACCCTGATACACTCGTTTGTAAACATCTTCTGTAGAGAATTGGTTTGCCAGCGCCGGAATGCCGCCATAAGCGGCGCAAGACCCCATGGCAATCAGGAAATTCACCTTAGAGCGCATTTCCTCAGCCAGGAACCTGTTTTCCTCGTTGCGGATGCCGCCGGTGATGATGCCGACCTCCGCTTCGGGCAGTTCCGCCTTGCTTTTTTCGCCCGTTTGACCAAAGATTTTGTTGTCCATGATCACAGGCATATGGACAAATTCTAGTTCTGGCAGTAAATCAAGCAACGGTTCGCCTACATCCAAAATGGTGACTTCACAGCCGCCACAGATGGCAAACCATTCTTGGGCTACTTTTACAGCCATAGTTTCGCCTCCTTACTAAATTGTGAATGCACAATGCACAATTCACAATTCACAATTCATTATTCATTATTCAAAAGTCCCCACCATAGCGCCTCCTTATGCGTACACACTGGGGCCAAGCTCCCTTAGCTCCTCAACCATTTCCCGAACCACCTCGGCAAAGCGCGGTCCTTCCGATGCCGAGACCCAGGCCAGCCGGTACCGTTCCGGCTCCAGATCAAAATCTTCCAGCATCATGTCAATCGCGTCGGCGCGGGATTGGGCGCGTAAGTTACCCTCGCGGTAATGGCAGTCGCCGGGATGACAGCCCAGCATCAGCACGCCATCCGCGCCGTTAGTCAGTGCATCTATCACCAAATTGGGGTGAACCATGCCGCTACACTGCACCCGGATCATGCGCACGTTGTGCGGATATTGCAGTCGGGATGTGCCGGCCAAATCGGCTGCGGTGTAGGCGCACCAGTAGCAACAATACATGATGACCAGAGGTTCGTATCCGTTATCGCTCGACATGATTAAAACTCCAGCGCCGCCATGGTCATGGCTTTTAGTTGTTCCAACGTAAAATGCGAAACGAAGATGGCATTTTTAGGGCAGGTGGCCTGACAGGTGCCGCACCCTTTGCAAATGGCTTCGTCAACTCTCACCCGCTTTTTGGTCTGGCCGTTGTCATCTTCATATTCAACCAGGGTGATGGCGTTGTAGGGGCAGGGGTCTACGCAGTAAGCGCAGCCGTCGCATTTGGCCTCGATGACATGGGAGATCATCGGCTCGATTTCGATGGCGGGCCGGGCCAGGACGGTAGCGGCGCGGCCGGCGGCGGCCGTGGCCTGCACCACGCTTTCGGTGAGCGCTTTCTTGGGATAGTGGGCCATCCCGGCCAGGAAAATGCCTTCGCTGGCGAAATCCACCGGGGCCAGTTTCATGTGGGCTTCCTGGAAGAAGCCGTCGGCCGTACGTGGCACTTTGAGCAGTTGGGCCAGCTTGTCAGCGTCATCGCGGGGGATGGTGGCGACGGACAACACCACCCAATCCACGTCCAGGGTGATGTCGGTATCCAGCATCCCATCGTGGTAAGTGATTTGCAGGCCGTTTTGGCTGCTTACCTGGGGCGGATTGTCGGTTTCAAAGCGGGCGAAGATGACGCCGGCCTGCCGCGCTTCCCGGTAATACCGTTCCATCAGGCCATAGGTGCGGATGTCGCGGTAGAGGATGTAAACGTCGGTTTCCGGGCTGCGTTTTTTGATTTCAAGGGCGTTTTTGACGGCCTGACCACAGCAGAGGCGGGAGCAGTACGGCCGTTCCCCATTCCGCGACCCCACACATTGAATCATGGCGATGGATTTTGGATTTTGGATTTTGGATTTTGGATTGGCGAATTCGGCTTCCAGTTCAAGCTGGGTGATGATTCGGTCGTCTTGGCCGTACAGATATTCGGTGGGCCGGTATGGTTGAGCGCCGGTGGCGACGATGGCGACGCCGTGATTGATGACCGGCTCCGCTTCGTTGTCCGCCAGCTTGAGCGCGCTGCGGAAATTGCCCAGGCTGCCTTCATAACTGGCGACTTCTGCGTTTAAGAAGACGTGAACACGGCCGTGTCCCATCACCCGCTCAATCACATCAGCCAGCATCTTTTGCGGATCGTCGTGCGTGAGCAGGGTGTGCAAATGGCGCAAATTGCCGCCTAGTTCGTTTTGCCGCTCCACCAGCGACACCTGGAACCCTTGATCGGCCAATTCCAGCGCGGCCGTCATCCCCGCCAGCCCGCCGCCGATGATCAGCGCGTCGTGGTTGAATTCCAACTCCTTGCGCTGCAACGGCCGCACCAGCCGCACTTTAGCCACCGCCATCCGCACCAAATCTTTCGCCTTTTCCGTAGCCTGTTCCGGGAAATCCCGATGCACCCAGGAGCATTGATCGCGGATATTCGCCAGTTCAAACAGGTAGAAGTTCAATCCCGCCTGGCGGATGGTGTCCTGGAACAGCGGCTCGTGCGTGCGCGGCGTGCAGGAAGCGACCACCACCCGGTTTAGGTTGTGTTCGGCAATTGCTTCGCGGATGCGGGACTGGGAATCGGTGGAACAGGTGAAGAGGTTGTGGTCGGCCAACACCACATCGGGTAATGAGCGGGCGTAATCGGTCACGGCCGTCACGTCCACCACCCCGGCGATATTGGTGCCGCAATGGCAGACAAAGACGCCGATGCGGGGGTCTTCGCCCGTCACGTCCCGCTCCGGCGGGTACGCTTTGGGCGTCACCAGCGTGTGCCGCGCCTCGGCCAGCAGCGTCATGGCGCGCGCCGAGG
>JAJRVV010000166.1 GCA_024277135.1 Chloroflexota bacterium
ACCGATTGCAGCAAACTGACATCCTCTTCATCTAACCCTTGCGTCACATCATGCTGCACGTCCAAAACGCCCAGCACATCATCGCCCACAGCGATGGGAACCGCGATTTCCGCTCTGGTGTCGGGCAGCAGGGGATTGGGCAGCCACCCTTCGGCCTGAGTCACGTCAGTCACCAGCGCCGCCTCGTTGGCGGCCGCGGCTCGGCCCACCAGCCCCTTGCCCTCTTCAATGCTGTGCCGGGCGGCCATCATCGCTTCGCCAGCCTCGCCGGTGCCGCCGGCCATCATCAATTTTTCCTTATCCTCGTCAAACAGGTAAATGTGGACATGGTAATAGTTAAAGGCTGTTTGAATTTCTTCAACAACCGACAGCAGCAGTTTTTGCGGGTCCAGAATAGTAGACAGCCGGTTGCTGACTTCAACGCTGGCTTGCAAGGCGCGGGTTCGCTCAGCCACACGTTCTTCTAACTGGCCCAACGTATGGCCCAATTGCTGCGCCATGTTGTTAAACGTCCTGCCCAACATCCCAATTTCATCAGCGGCTGCAATTTCGGCCCGGGCAGATAGGTCGCCCGCAGCAATAGATTCCGCTGCTTGCGTCAATTTTGCCAGCGGCCCAATGATGTTTCGCGTGGTGGCAATGGCCAGCGTGATCCCCAGCGCCACGCTCGCCAACAAGGTAACCAGACCCAATGATTGTTCCAACCGTTCAGCGCTATTAAAGCTGTCGAAGGCTTCTGCCGCATCCTTCTGCTCGTTTTCAACTACACGCTCGGCGGGCACGTCCACGGCGCGCGCAATCGCATCAAACCGGTTTAACAAACCTTGAACCTGAATGTCGGCCGCTATCAATTCGTTGAAGGCTTCCAGGTAGGCGTCCAGGCTGGCCTCTGCTTCAACCCTGGTTTCTTCCGGCAAATCGGATGCGGCAATTAATTCTTTGAGTTGGGCGGCATCGGATCGAACGACTAAGACAGCGTTAACATCCTGATAGAGCAGCCATAGCACAGCATTCTGGCGCATATCCATGAAGACGGGCATCTCTGGCTCGTTGGTAAAAACAGTCAGGCTGTCGAGTTGGGTGACTGCCTGGTTAAACGCCCCCTTCAACCCGGTGTCACGGCTGCCCCGCAGTTTGAATACTTCCACAATGTTCAGGAATTGGGAGCCATATTGGGGCACAGCCTGGTTGATACGGGCCAGAATATCCAGATTAACCTGATTTGGATATTCTTCGTTTGCTTCCAGGTTTTGCAGGGCGGCGACTTTGCCCGGAATCTGAGTTTGCAAGGCAATGAAGGTGAAGATGTAATTTTGGTACGCGGCGTCGAACCCCTGTATTTCCCAGTTGAGCAGGAATTGTTGTTCTAGTTGGCGCATTTGAGCGATGTCCACCTGGATTGATTCTATGAGCGTCAATTCGCTTTGGGTTTCAGCCAACTCATTGATGGCTTCGTTTTTGATTTGGGCAATGGAGAGGTTGGTGATGCCCAATGCCAGGGTAAGGATAACCATGACGGTAAAAGCGCCGCCGATTTTGGCGCTGATGCTAAAGCTGCGCAGAAAGTTCAGGATGCGAGAACCTGCGGCAACGGCCGTCTGCTCCGGTTCCATATTTTGAAGGGTGGGTTGCGTTTCATTCATTGCCATTTTCCTCAGCTATTCGGCGTGCCCATTAGACGATTTACCGGGAGTGAGGCGCACGGCCGTTTTGGGAGCGCCCACCGCCCGACCCAATTCCCGCACCGCAATTTGCAGCGCCTCGTCCACATCTTTAGCGCTGCGGATGCGTTGGTTAATCTCATTAATCAATGTCTCGCGAGCGGCCCGCTGCTGCGTTTCGGCGTACAAATTCGCATTACGCAGCGCCACCGCCACCTGGCTAGCCACCAATTGTAAAAGCTCCGCATCGGCATCCGTCAGCGCCCCGGCCACGTTATGCTGCACATCCAGCACACCCAGCACCTGATCGCCCAAGGCAATGGGCACAGCGATCTCCGCTTTCGTTTCTGTCAGGAGCGGGTTCGACAGCCACCCAGGCTCGCGGGACACATCCGGCACCAGAACAACCACGTTATCCTGTGCCGCCCGGCCCACCAGCCCTTTGCCCAAGTCAATCTGGTGATGGTTTGCCAGCATTGTCTTGCCGGCTTCTCCGGTGCCGCCCGCCATCACCAATTTCCGGGTATGTTCGTTATAGAGGTAAATGTGGGCGTGATAATAATCAAATGCGGCCTGGACCCGCTCGACCACTTCCAGCAAAAGCTGGTCCCGATCCAGGATAGTGGACAGCTGGCGGGCGACTTCGGTGCTGGTTTGCAACGCCTGGGTGCGTTCAAACACGCGCTGTTCCAACCCGCCGATTAGCTCTGCTAACCGGGCGGTCATCCGATTAAACGAGATGGCTAACCGGCCAATTTCATCCTCGGATTCTACTTTGGCCTGGGCCGTCAAGTCGCCCTCGGCTACCTGGGAGGCCACGGCGGCCAACCGGGTGATAGGGCCTGTCAGCAAGCGGGACAACACCACGGCCGCTGCCACCACCACGGCTGAAATCAACCCGGCTAACAGCACTGCCCGCCGGGTTTGGGCTTGAATTGGAGCCAGGAAAACATCGCGGGGTTGGAAAAAGCCCACCAGCCAGGGTTGTGTTTCCATCGTCACCATGGCTGCCTGGTTGATCCGCTCCCCAGTGGCGACGTCGCGGGCTTCAAAAAAAGGAGATTCGGCGATATTATCTAATATCGCTTCCAGTTCGGGCAGGTTAGTGGAAATTTCTTCAATAGAGATGTCCGGCAGCCGATTGTCGGCCAACAATTCATCGTATCGCTCCTGTGAAACGGGGGCAACCAGCTTATAAATTGTTTCCGGCGCCGTGCCATGTGCCAGGTGGAGGTAGTTTTCATCGAATACCACGGCAAAGGATTGGCCGCCGACCAGACCGGTATTCCGGGCGATTTGTTCCTGAATGACGGTGGCTTTATAGCGAACGCGCAAAACACCAAGGATTTCGTTATCGTCGTCAATGACGGGGGCGCTGAAGTAGAAGTAGCCCTGGACGTTGTTGGGTTCAAATTCGACGGGGGAGACGTAGGGACGGCCGTTTGCCATAGGCACAGTGAAAAAATCCCGATCCGATTCAAACACCGTCCCCGAAACAGGCGGGTTTTGCAGCGCCACTTCCCCATTCGTATCCAACAACGCATACGACAAGATATTAATGGGGTCTTTATCGCGGAATGCCTTTAGCAGCAGTTCCATGTCCCGCAATACGGCCGACCCTGGCCGCACCGCCGGCATTATTTCAAAAAAGCCGGACTGAGCTATGATGCCCGCTTCCGTGCGAATGTTATCCAGCCCGTTATTCATAAAGTCATCCAGGCCGAGAGCTGTCTGCGAGGCGGCTGCGGAAAGACGCAGGTTGGCGTCTTCCGTCAGGATTTGCTGAGTCGTCCGGTTGTTCAACATTGACAACAACATAACCGGAATCAATGTGATCATCAGAAACGAGATGATCATTTTGGTTTGGAGACTGTAATCACTCAGGTGGCGGAATAGCTGCGCCATCGCTAAAATCAGTACGGCCGTAGCCAGCAGCAGCGAAAAAGGTTGAATATGGCCTGGGGCAGGCGGGCGCAGCGTCGGCCAAAAAATATCTATGCCAATGAGCAAAACGCCCAAAACCGCGGCCGCTATCATCCCCCGCGACACCCAGGCGCGCGGCCAGATTTGGCTAATCAATACAACTGATACCAGTGTCAACGTTATCGGTAGCGCAATACCAATGCCGGCATTACGCGAGATGAGATAGCCCACCCCAAAGAAACCACTGGCCAGCATAATGCTGATGCCCAATACCGGGCGGTGACGGCGGGACAAAATCGTGCCCAGCACGGCCGCCACCAGAAATACAGGAGTGACCAGGCTCAGTTCCAGCGGCGGGCGGCCCAGCACAACCAGTAATTGGCTGGCGCCAACCAAAAGAACAAAGAGCGTCGCCGTTACCACACCGATGTAAAAAGCAATGCGTTCGCGCCGGCTTCGCTGATTTTCAGTTTCGCTAATTGAGTCGGGGAGTATTCTCATTGTTCGCACTCCAGGAGATGGAATACATGCAAAATAGCAACAACCCAGCCAGGCCAGGCGGCGCGTTGGTGCGGTTGTCTGTTTCTATCTATGGCTGTCTTGTGAGGTTCCATGTGTTTGTTTTTCGTCGAGGCAGGTTTCGCCAGATGAGTCCTCTTCCTCTGCTATGTCATCATAACACAGAACCATTTCAATCCGTGTGAATAAGACGTGACGGCAAACCGAATTTCCTGGGAAAATAGTCCCGGTTTTGAACAAAAGGGGTCACTCAGAACAAACTTGAGCGCCCTCCGATCATTCAAATTTGAATTTTTCATTCTTGGGCAGGTATTCCTTCTGGCGAACGTCCTCTTTCCGGCAATGATTAGCGCCGTGTTTTGCACCCTGTTTACAAGTAAATTCATCCATCTTCAGTGTAAACGTTAGTAAACATGAATATCATAGCACAGTATAAAGGACGCTAAGATATCTTGGCTTAGGAAAATAGTACCTGCGCTTAGCAGCGCCATCGTGCAAACTTCCTGTATCCAGAGATAATAGGTCACTTCAATATCAAGATGCCATACTAATTTCCTAATCCCAACAATTTTTTGCGAGGTCGTTATGGGGTATCAAAAACAAAATTTTGAGGACGAATGGGCGGGTTTGGAGCCGGAACAACCGGAGGGGCAAAAATGGATGCTTTGGCTAGGCATCGGTGTGGTGGCGCTGTTTCTGATTGGCATTTGCTTGCTGGGGAGCTATTTTCTGTGGCAGCAGTTTCAGGATCGCACGGCCGTCCCCCCGCAACCCACCCTCATCCGCCCCACTTCGCTGGCGGAAACGGCCGTGCCCGCCACCCACACCCCCGAAGCCGACATCGAAGCCACTGTCACCATCGCCCCCATCGCGCCCACCGCTACCCTGTTCACGCCGCCCACTCCCACCTCGCCGCCGGTTGGCGCCGGCAACGTAGACGCCGCCCAACTGCCGGCGCCGCCCACGATTGACGGCAACCTATCTGAATGGGGCAGCGCCGCCGCCGTCGAATCCAATTTCCTGGTGTTCAGCCGCAGCGATTGGGACGGCTCCGATGATTTGACGGCCGTCTGGCGCATCGCCTGGGACGCGGACAACCTGTACATCGGCGTCGCCGTCACCGACGACATCCACGCCCAAAACCAGAGCGGCAACCAGATTTTCCGCGGCGACAGCGTGGACATGCAGTTTGACACGGATCGCAACGGCGATTACGGTGACGGCCTCAGCCCCGACGATTTCCAGATCACCTTTTCGCCGGGCGATTTCGCCGGGTTGCCGCCTGCCGCTTTCCGTTTCCAGGGGACGAGTAACGGCCGTATCGAAGACGCGCCCGGCGGTCACAACATCACCATCGCCGCCCTCAAAACCAGTGAAGGGTACAACATCGAAGCCGCCATCCCCTGGTCAGACCTGAATCTGACGCCGGCCGCCGGTCTGGTTACCGGTCTCTCCCTGAATGTGAGCGACAATGATACGCCGGGCGCGGCCGTGCAAGAAATCATGAAATCCCACGTCAGCGCCCGCACCCTCACCGACCCCACTAGTTGGGGGACATTAACGTTGCGGTAAAGCGTCAAATAAATAAGACATCCGATTTTTTCGAGAAATCGGATGTCTATGTTCCTCGCGCTTTTCGTTTTTTCCGTCCCCTGCTATAATCTCCGCCATTGTAACGCCGGTAGCAGAAAAGGGTTCCTCACCCGTACCCGGCTTATCAAAACTGCGGGCTGCCCCTAACCCGCCAACGTGAAAATAATAACTTGAACGTTCGCCGTGAATTAGCCCGAATTCCCGCGATTTTTTCGCGCTAATTCGTGAAATTCGTGGCTGAATTCTGGAGATACAATGACAACTTACGATTTCAAAAAACTGGGCAAAGAGATGAACCGGCCCAGTAAAGAGCTAGAAACCTTCCCTACCCCGGCCAACGTCACCCTGGTCACTTTCACCTCTGACGAACTGACCAGCTTTTGCCCCGTCACCGGCCAGCCCGATTTCAACAGCGTCACCATCAAGTTCCATCCCGACCAGTTATGCCTGGAGAGCAAGAGCCTCAAACTCTACCTGTGGACGTTCCGCAATGAACCCATCTTTGGCGAAGGGCTGGCCGGAACCATCGCCCAGGACATTTTCGACGCCCTCAACCCTTTTTATTGCAAAGTGGTTCTGGAACAAGGGATACGCGGCGGCTTGCAGATGACGGCTGTGGCCGAGGTCAAGCGGAATGAGTAATGAACAATTAACAATGAACAAAGTGGACTGTGTGGCCATCGTCAGCGGCGGCATGGACAGCGTCACCCTGCTGCATCACCTGGTCAAAAATGAGGGGAGGCGTCCGGCCGTCATCACCTTCATTTATGGGCAGAAACATGACAAAGAGATCTCCCTGGCCCAATGGCACGCCGAACTGCTCAACTGCCCCGACACTGTGGCGCTGGATTTACGCGGGCTACGGCCGTTGTTCGCTGCCTCCGCCTTGGTAAACGCCAACACCCCCATTCCCGACATCACCGAGGTACAGGGCGACTCGCAGCCAGCCACCTATGTACCCAACCGCAACATGATCTTCCTGGCATTGGCCGCCGCCTACGCCGAAACGCACGGCGTCACCGACATCTTCTACGGCGCCCAGGCGCACGACATGTACGGCTACTGGGACACCACACCCCAATTTCTGCAATCGCTCAACCAGGTGTATGGGCTGAACCGGCAAACCCCGGTGCAAATCAAAGCGCCCTTCATCAACTACACCAAAACCGATGTACTGCGGGCTGGTCTGGCCCTGGCTGTAGATTACGGCACCACCTGGTCTTGTTATGAAGGGGAGTCCCTGGCGTGCGGCCGTTGTCCCACCTGCGCCGAACGTCTGGCTGCCTTTGCGGCCGTCGGCATCCCCGACCCACTCCCTTATCAGGAACACGAAAAAAGCGGCGCGTAAAAGCCCTTACGTTTTTCGTTTTACGTTTTCAACAAACCATCAAAACAAGGAGCGCACACCATGATTTACCTCATTCTTTATCTCGTCGCCATCGTCCTGGCTAACCTGACCGTAGCCCAATTCGGCCCGTCCGTCACCATCATCAATGCTTTTCTCTTCATCGGCCTCGATTTGACCGCCCGCGACCAACTGCATGAAGCGTGGCGCGGCCACAAGCTGCTGCCCAAGATGGTCGCCCTCATCGCCGCCGGGTCCATTCTCTCCTGGCTGCTCAACCGGAACGCCGGCCCGATTGCTCTGGCCTCCTTCGCCGCCTTCGCCGCCGCCGCCACCGTGGACGCGCTGGTTTACCAGCAGTTGGGCAAATACCCCCGCTGGCTGCGCATCAACGGCAGCAACGTCCCCAGCGCGGCCGTGGACTCTCTCATCTTTCCCACGCTTGCTTTTGGCGGATTCCTGTGGCCCATCGTCCTCGGCCAGTTTCTGGCAAAAACCCTGGGCGGCTTTGTCTGGTCGCTGTTGTTCCGCTGGCTGGATAAGCGAACGGCCGCTTCCCTCCAAGTCTGATTCCGTTATCAAAATGCAACCCACACCGCCAACCGCCGCATAGCAGCCCAGAGAGAACCTAAACAGATAAAAAAACAAACTGGCGTCGTCCGGCGGCCTGGACGGCAAGCGGTCAAAAGGCTAAACCGGACGCCCAATAAAATTTGAGAACCGGGTGTTCTCTCCAAACTCCAAGCGAAAAAGCCACCATCACGCCGGTGGCTTTTTGATTTTCTCATGTTGCGGATGAAACGCTGATTTTCTCGATTTATCCGCGAAAATCCGCCTCAATCCGTTAAATCCGCGTACCGTTCTCTGGTTACGGGTTACGAATGACCCCGGCCACAATCACGGCCGTCCCCACATCCGGCGCCCGCACCACCAGCGACTTGGCTCCATCCGTAAACAAGCAGATCACATCCGGCCCCAGCCAGCACTCGCCGCCATCCGGCTGCGCCTGGCCGCTGACGCCAAACAGCCGCGTCGGGTACGCTGAGTACAGCGCCGCAAACTCGGCCGCATCCGTTTCCGCATCCCACGCCAGCCGCAGCGCCATCACCAGCGCTTCATCCGTTTCCTGCCAATAGACGGCATACTGGTCGCCGCCCCAACCGGCGGCGGCCGTATCCACCGCCGTCTCATCCAACTGTTGGCTCAGATACTCGCGCAGGCCAAACTCCCCCAGCACATCCTGGTCCAACAGCCGCCAACCCGTCCCCAACGTATCCGTCAGCGGCGCCAGCGCCACCACCTGCGGCGCATCGCCGCTGCGATAGCTGTCTACGTGCAAAATCTGCTCGGTGGTGCGCGGCGGGTTTTTCCAGGCGGCATTAACCGCCTCATAACCGCCGGAAAAGTAAAGATCCATCACAAACTCCAAACCGGCCGTGTAGGGAAAAGTCAACTGGTTCACCAAAATCGGCGGCAGCTCATCCAGCAGATCCGTATCGCCTGATTCAAAAGCGGCTTGAATCTCGATGATTTCGGCCGCCGAGAAAAAGTTATTGTTGATGAGCAAAATCTGCACCAACGTGGCGTCCCCTTCAGCCAATGCCCGCAAAGCGAACCGGGACTCGTCGTCCAATTCTTCGTCACTGATTTGTTCCAGATCGTAATGTTGATCTTGCAGGGCATGGACATACTCATGAGCGTGGGTGAATTGGTCATCAACGTCCAGGATGTCGTCGTCGCCTATCAGTACAAACTCATCCGTTTCCGGGTCATAAAAGCCGAGGATGGACTCGCTTTGCAAGTCAATCAACGCCTGGTACAAATCAAAATCGGCCGCCATAAAGTCAAAGGCGCTGAGGACGATGGCATCTTCCCGCATCTCTTCCGGCGTGGTCTCCTCGGCAAACTCATCTTCGATGCGGCGGCGCAGTTCGTCGGTGGTGAGGAAGGTTTGCTGCACCGGATCCAGCGGCTCCAGCCCACGCAGACCGATAACGCTGGTTTCAACCCGATCCCGTATTTCGGCGTTACGCACTGCCAGATCGAGCACTTCCACGGTGGCAGTGACGACGGGGCTGGCGATGCCCTTAATGTTGACGGCCATGGCCCCAAATTCGTAGGTTCCGGCGGCGGACGGCGTCCAGGTATCGTCAATGGCAACCAGCAGTTCATCGTTGACATCTACATCAGCAAAGGGTTCGCCGTTCAAGGTCAGGTTCACGGCCGTCACCCCCTCCAAATCTCCCGCCACCACCAACACCGCTGCCGGCTCATCCAGCGGCAGCGCCGCGCCTGCGGCCGGACTGACGATGGAGATGCGGGGCGGCTGCTGCAAAAAGCGGGCCTGCGCCTCCTGCAATTCGCTCATGGCGGCGCTGGCAGCGCTCAGTTCACCGCTCGTGGCTTCGATGGTGGCCTGCAAATTTTCCGTTTCCTGTTCGCCGGCGACCAGTTGGCCGGACAGGTTGAATTTCTCGGCTTCGACAGTGGTCAGCGCAGCGTTGACGGCCGTGGTCGTGGCCTGCACGCTGGCGATATCCGCATTAGCCCGATCCAGCTCTTGTTCCAGCAAATCAGACCGGGCCACGGCCGTATCCACCGACTCTGCCAACGTTTGCCGCCCTTGCAGCAAAAACAAAAACGCCGCCGCCAGCACTAGCAGCAGCATGAATAACGTGAGAGTAATACCGGTGAGAATGGAAGTTTTCATAAGGTTCGCCCAGAGAGAAAGCCTGTCTCGTTTACCATGATCAAATCCAGTTTCTTGAATGCTACACGAGGTTAGATCGCGGGTCAAGCGCGAGTTGGCTTGCGGCAGATAAATCTGCTGCCACATTTGCCAAGTCGGCCTCCGCCGACTGGTCGCCAACCGACGCAGGTCGGTTTTGCAAATGTTGCCGCGAATTCATTCGCCGAATTCGTAACCCACTTAATTTACAATAAGCATAGGTCTATGGTATACCTATCCCTATCCTTATATAACGGAGACCAATCAGATGAACCAAACCAAAAAACACCTCTTGTTCATAATCACCCTCCTGCTGCTAACCTCGCTGGCCTGCCAAATTGGCGGCTCCGCCAACGATGTGGCCGACGCTGCTACCAAAGCCGCAGCGGCGGCGGGCACGGCCGCCGCCGTAGGCGGGCAGGCGGTGGATGCCGCCGCCACCTTTGCCGCCAGCGATCAGGCGACCATTGTCGCCCAGGCCGTCGCCACCAACATCGCCTCGGCCGGAGACACCGCCGCCACCATCGCCGCTGGCGGTTTCGACATGTCCGACCTGGACGCGCTCAAGGAAAAGTTTGCCGCCGTCGTTCCCGATGAAGACGGCAACATTACCATCACCATCACCGATACCGAGATGAACCAGGCCATCGCCGCCAAGCAAGCCCAATCTGGCGACAACGCCTTGCAAGGGGCGCAGGTGGCCTTCACCGGTGGCAACATCATCCTGACCGGCATCGTCAGCGATTCCGGCGCGGCCTTGGCCGTCGTCTTCCACCCCAGCGTCGTCAACGGCGTCCTTCAGTTCGAAGTCCTCAGCGCCACCATCGGCAGCCTGAACGTGCCCCCCGCCCTCCTCTCCGCCGCCGAAGCCACCCTCAACGCCACCTTGAGCGAAGCCATCGGCGGCCTGCCGCCCATCTTCACCTTGCAATCCGTCGTCATCGGCGAAGGTACGATGACCCTCACCGCCAGCCGGTAATCTGCCCAAAATCACGTAAAACGAAAAACGTAATGGCTGACTTGGTTGCGTTTTTCGTTTTACGTCTTCCTCTTATTTTCGCCTCATTTTCCCTCCCAAACCCGGTCTCGATAGCTTTTGACAGAGAAGCGACGGTATAAACAGGGTTGTACCTGCACAAGACCAAGACATCCAATTTCTCGTCACTCATAATGCTGACGTACTGACAGCAAGAAATTAGATGTCTGTAGATTGGACGCACTGCCGCAGCCCTGCCTGCGGCAGCCTTGCGCCAGGAGTATGGAGGAAACTGATGGCAGAAAAAACTTCCCGCTTTCCCGGATTTTACAAATTAACATTGGCCGAACGGGTGTCTAAAATCGCCGATTGGGCCGATCTGTCGGTTGAGGAAGCGGCCGTGCTCAACGGCGGCGGCTTGCAGCCCCAGCAAGCGGACATGATGATCGAAAACGCGCTGGGGACGTTTGAACTACCCCTGGGCGCGGCTTGCAATTTTTTGATCAACGGCAAAGATTACATCATCCCCATGGCCGTGGAAGAACCGAGCGTATTGGCGGCGGTGAGCAACGCCGCTCGCAAAATCCGGGCCGGCGGCGGCTTCCAAACTGAATCCACCGACCCGGTGATGATCGGCCAGATTCAAGTGCTGGATGTGCCGGACATGGAGACGGCCGTCGCCGCCATCACCAGCCACAAAGCCGAACTGCTGCAAACAGCCAACGAGTGCGACCCGGTCATCGTCAAATTCGGCGGCGGGGCGCGAGACATTTACGGCCGTCCCCTGCCCCACACCCCCATCGGCCCCATGCTCATCGTCCACCTCCACTTCGACTGTCGGGACGCCATGGGAGCCAACGCCATCAACACCGCGCTGGAGCGGCTGGCGCCCCGCATCGCCGAAATCACCGGCGGCCGTACCAGCCTGCGCATCCTCTCCAACCTGGCCGATCAGCGCACCGCCGCCGCCCGCGCCGTCGTCCCCGCCGACAAGCTAGCTACCGGCGACCTATCCGGCACGGAAGTGGCGCGGCGTATTGAAGAGGCCAACGCCTTTGCCGTGGCCGACCCGTACCGCGCCGCCACCCACAACAAAGGCATCATGAACGGCATTGACGCCGTCGTCATCGCCACCGGCAACGATTGGCGGGGGATTGAAGCGGGGGCGCGCTCTTATGCGGGGCGGAACGGCCGTTACACCGCCCTCACCGATTGGCATGTCAATGAAAACGGCGACTTGTCCGGCGAAATCACCCTGCCCATGGCGGTGGGCATGGTCGGCGGCGCCACCAAAGTCCACCCCACCGCCAAAACCGCCCTCAAAATTTTGGGCGTGAAAACAGCCACCGAACTAGGCGAAGTGATAGCGGCCGTCGGCTTGGCGCAAAACCTGGCGGCGATCAACGCCCTGGCCACCGTCGGCATCCAGCGCGGCCACATGCGCCTTCATGCCCGGCAAGTAGCAATGGCCGCCGGCGCATCCAACAACCAGGTGCAACGTATTGCCGACCTGTTAGTCCAGGAAAAAAATGTCAATATCGCGCGAGCGAAGGAGTTAATAGCCATTAGCTAACAGTCAACAGCTAACAGCTAACAGCCAACAACCAACTATGAGCGAATACAACCCTCAACGCGGTTTAATGAAACCGAATCTGGACGTGGGCATCGTCGGCTACGGCGCCTATGTGCCCCGATACCGCCTGCCCGCCTCCGAAGTCAACAAGATGTGGAAAGGCGGCGAAGGCGGCGTGCCCATCGTGGAAAAAGCGGTCAACGGCCTGGATGAAGATGTGATCACCATGTCCATTGAAGCGGCCCGCAACGCCCTGGATCGGGGGCAGATTGACCCCCGCGACATCCGCGCCGTCTGGGTGGGCAGCGAGAGCCACCCTTACGCCGTCAAACCCAGCAGTACCATCGTCGCCGAAGCGATTGGGGCGGTGCCCAACACCCAGGCGGCCGATTGGGAATTTGCCTGCAAAGCGGGCACAGAAGCGATGCAGGCGGCCATCGCCTTTGTCGGTTCCGGCATGGCCCGGTACGCGCTGAGCATCGGCATGGACACGGCGCAGGGTCGTCCTGGCGATGCGTTGGAATACACGGCCGCAGCCGGCGGCGCGGCGGTGTTGATTGGCCGGGCCGAGGAAGCGGTGGCCATCATCAACGGCTCCTACTCCTTTGTCACCGACACGCCCGACTTCTGGCGGCGGGCGCACGCCAACTACCCCTCCCACGGCGACCGGTTTACCGGCGAACCCGCCTACTTTAAGCATGTGATGGGCGCGGCCGAGATGTTGATGGAGGCGATGGGACGGACCCCGGCCGATTATGATTGGGCTGTTTTCCACCAACCCAACGCCAAATTCCCGCAGCGTGCCGCCAAGATGTTGGGCTTTTCGCCGGAGCAAATTAAGCCGGGTCTGCTCAGCCCCCGTATCGGCAATACTTATTCCGGCTCCACCATGATCGGCCTGACAGCGATTCTGGACGTGGCCCAGCCGGGCGACCGGATTTTGATGGTGAGTTACGGCTCCGGGGCCGGGTCGGATGCGTTTGATATCCGGGTGACGGAATACATTGAAACGGCGCGAAACCGGGCCACGACGACAGAGACATATATCAGTCGGCGCACGGAGATTGATTACGCCACGTACAGCCGGTTTAGAGAAAAGATCAAGATGTCGTGAAGAAAGTATTCAGTAAACGATATTCGAACCGTTAACTGAATACTGATAACTGACCACTGAATACTGAATACTGCTAAGCAGGGGTATTTTATGACCGACGCAGCAATTATTGGTATCGGCCAGACGGCCGTCAAAGAACATTGGAACACCTCCATCCGCCACTTGGCCTGGTACGCCATTGAAGCGGCATTGGACGACGCCCACACCACCGAGGTGGACGCCATCTACGTGGGCAACATGCTGGCCGGGCATCTGAGCAACCAGAACCACCTGGGGGCATTGGTGGCCGATTTTGCCGGTCTGCGCGGCATCGAGGCCATCACCGTGGAAGCGGATAACGCTTCCGGCGGGGCGGCGCTGCGGCAGGCGATGCTGGCCGTCAAAAGCGGTTTGGTGCAAACGGCGCTGGCCGTCGGCGTGGAAAAGGTGACGGATGAAACGGGCAATCCGGTAGATGCGGCGCTGGCCACCGGGCTGGACGCGGATTATGAAGCGGTCCATGGGCTTACGGTTCCGGGCGCAGGCGCGTTGTTGATGCGGCGATACATGCACCAGTATAGCGTCTCGGTGGCGGATTTCGCCGGGTTCAGCGTTAACGCCCATGCCAATGGCGCCAACAATCCGCTGGCAATGTTCCGCAACCGATTAAAGGCGGAGCGGTTTGCCAGCGGGCCGGTGGTGGCCGACCCGGTGACGCTGTTTGATGCGGCGCCGTTGGGGGATGGGGCGGCGGCGGTAATCGTCACCAGCGCCCGGCGAGCCATGGATATGGTTCCGCAGCCGGCGCTCATTGTGGGATCGGCCATCGCCACGGACACGCTGGCCTTGCATGACCGCAAGGAGGTGGTGTGGCTGACGGCCGCCGAGCAGAGCGCCAAACGAGCCATGACGCAAGCTGGCGTCAAGCCGGAAGATGTGGATTTGTTTGAACTGCATGATTCGTTTACGGTGATGGCGGCGTTGTCGCTGGAAGCGGCCGGGTTTGCCCAACGGGGGCAGGGGTGGCAGTTGGCAAAAAACGGCGAGATTGGGCGGGACGGCCGTATCCCCATCAGCACCTTTGGCGGGTTGAAAGCGCGGGGGAATCCCGTGGGCGCTACCGGCGCGTATCAAATTGTGGAAGTGGTGCGGCAGTTGCGGGGGCAGGCTGGCGACTGTCAGATTAAAGGAGCCAAGATCGGGATGGCGCAATGTTTGGGCAGCAGTGGGGCGACGGCCGTCACCCATATTTTGCGCATGATCGAGTGATTCGGCCGTTTTGCGTAATGGTCAGCGGTTAGTTGTAATCAAAACAAGCACAAACGATTAGCAAACTCATTGGGAGTTGTGATGCTTCCGCGTTGGCACTGGCGGACACGCCCACGCATCATCGGCCGTCTCCCGGCGCAGCTCCTTCAGCTTGGGCAAAATGCCGCAGGCAAAACATTGATCGCGGCAATCCACCCGCGTCTCCTGCGCCTGACTCATCAAATAATCCTGCGCCAGGAACTTCTTCGTCACCGCCACATCAATATGCTCCCAGGGGAACACCTCGTCAATGCGGCGGCGGCGATGGGTGTAAAAGGTTGGGGACAGACCAAGTTCATCTAACGCCTCGTTCCAGGCGTCTTCGTTGTAATGCTCCCGCCAGGCGTCAAATTTGGCCCCCTTACGCCAAGCCAGCTCCACCCCCTCAGCCATGCGCCGGTCGCCCCGGCTGAGGAACCCTTCAAACGCCGACTCTTTGGGATCATTCCAGCGCAGCCGCAGTCCAGGGCCGCGCATTTTCTTCTTCAATCGCTCCAGCTTGGCAACCACATTTTCCGGCGCATCCATCGCTTCCCACTGGAAAGGCGTGTGTGGTTTGGGGATGAAGGTGCTGACGCCCACGTTGACGCTGGCTTTCTTGCCGTGATATTCGCGCCCCACAAACAACACCGCCCGCGCCAACTCAATGATCGCCTCCACGTCTGCCATCGTCTCGGTGGGATGGCCGATCATGAAGTAGAGCTTGATGGTGCGCCAGTTGCGTTTGTAGATTTCCCGCGCCGTCTCCAGCAGTTGTTCATGGGTGACAAACTTGTTGATGGTGCGCCGCATCCGCTCCGACGCCGCTTCCGGGGCTAACGTAAAGCTGCCGCGACGACTGCCGCCCAAATTATCCATCAACTGGGTGGAGACGGTTTCGATGCGCAGGGAGGGCAGGGAGATGCTCAGCCCCAGACGGCCGTACCGCTCCCCAATCTGCTTCGTCAATTCCAACACATTTGTATAATCGCTGGAGGAGAGGGAGAGCAGGGCGATTTCCTCATAGCCGGCGCTTTCCAGGATTTTGTCCATGGCGTCCAGCACTTCGGCCACCGGCCGTTCCCGCACCGGCCGCGTCACCATGCCAGCGTGGCAAAAGCGGCAGCCGCGGGTACAGCCGCGCATGATTTCGATGGGGGCGCGGTTATGGACGGTTTCCACAAAGGGGATGATGAAATCCGTCACCGGCGGCGGCAGGACGGGGACGATGGTTTTCAACACTTTAGGCGGCGCTTCTGGCTGGTTGGGGGTGATGGCCTGCACCGCGCCATCATCGTGATAGCTCACATCGTAAAAGCGGGGGACGTAACACCCCTCGATTTGGGCGATGTAGCGCAGTTGGGTTTCCCGATCCAGGTGGCGGGCGGCGCGCATCATGCCGATGATTTTGAGCAGCGCCTCTTCCCCTTCGCCGATGACGAACACGTCAATGAAGGGGGCCATCGGCTCCGGGTTGTAGCAGGCGTGCCCGCCGGCGACGACGAGCGGGCAACTGGCGTCCCGATCCAGGGATCGCACCGGCATCCCGGCCAAATCGAGTAAATTCAGGGCGTTGGTGAATAGCTGTTCGTAGGGCAGGCTGATGCCCAGCAAATCAAAATCGCGGATGGCGCGTTTGCTTTCCAGCGAGAAGATCGGGATTTCTTGCTGGCGCAGAATCGCCTCCATGTCTGTCCAGGGGGAATAGACGCGCTCGGCCAGCAAGTTGCGGTGTTTGTTGATCAAGTCGTAGAAGATCATCAGCCCCAGGTTGGACATGCCGATGTCGTAGATGTCGGGGAAGGCCAGGGCGACTTTGAAATCAATGTCGTCCCACTTTTTGACGATCTGATTGTATTCGCCGCCGGTGTAACGGCCGGGTTTGTCCACGCGGGGCAAAATCCGTTCCAGGGCAGCTTCGATTTGGGCAGGTGTTTGGGTCATGGTTGATTGTCGAACCATCAAATGATGGGTTTTTATCAATTTTTTGAGATAAATGGAATTGTATCAGTTTCACGGCCGTTCCGCGAAACCGGGCGGGGAGTATAGCAGGGGAGAGCAAAGCCAGCGAGCCAGGATTCGCTTCCGTCAATTTACAGCCTCACGTTCTTTATGTTACAATGTCTACAATTGACAAAAAGTATAAAATGTACAAAAGTAATAGAGGTAGACATCTTATGGAAAGAGTGTTAAGTGTGACCCAAGCGCGAACTTTGTTTAAGACAATCGTGGATGATGTGCAGTTTCAAGGCGACACGTACATTGTGCAGCGGCACGGCCGTTCGGCCGCCGCCATCGTTCCCATTGATATTTATGAGCAATGGAAACAGGAACAGCAAGAATTGTTTGACTTGATACGCGCCTTTCAAAAATCGAGCGATGATAACGACCCGGATGAGATGATGGCGTTGGCGCTTGAGGCGCAGCAAGCGGTTAGAGAAGAATCGTCAGCAGAAATACAGTCATGAAAATTGTGCTTGATGCCAACGTTTATGTCAGCGGTTTACTGACGCAGCGAGGGAACGCCAACCAAATTTTGGCGTATTGGCAAGACAACCGGTTTGAACTTCTTGTCAGTCTGGAGATCATCACAGAATTAAGCCGGGTTTTGCGTTACCCGCACCTGGTGAAGATTCACAAAAAAAGCGACGCGGAGATACAACGGTTTATCCACCTTATTCAAAAGCACACTACTTTGGTTGAGCCAGTGGAAAAAGTTGCTGTTTCTGCGGATGAATCAGATAACCGGTATATTGAATGCGCCCTGGATGGGGGCGCTGATTATCTGGTGACGGGGGACAAGAAGCATTTGCTGCCGATTGGCGTTTATCGGGGAATCAAGATTGTTTCGCCGGTTGTGTTTTTGGCGCTGGCGCAACTGGATTCAAAGTAGGAAGCGGGCGCGGCCGTTCCCCGAAATTTATTGTATAATGCAGCCAGAATCAACTAAGGTGGTGATAACCATGTTAACTCTGACAACTTATCGTGGCGTCATTCGTGACGGGAAGGTGGATCTGACGGACGCCATTTTGCCCGAAGGCACAGAAGTCGTCGTTGTGGCGCAGCAGCCCTTGCCTTCTATTGAAGAACAAAAAAAACGGCTGGCAACCTTGTCACAAGAAGAATGGGAAGCCCCGTTTAAGGCGTATCAGAAATTGATTGAAGAGTATCCCGGCGAATTGGACATTGATTCGATCAGCGATGAAGAGTTAGTGGAATTAGTTCATCAAGTGCGGGAAGAGCGTGTTCAATGGAAGTCGTCATAGATACCAATACGCTAATCCGAATGGCCTCCCATGGCCTGGATGCGCCACTTTTTGATGCCTGGCACAAACGGCAATCCGATGTCGTGTTCTCAAAAGAAATAATCGCCGAATTGGAGGATGTCCTTAACCGGCCAACCATACAACGATTTATTCCTCGTCGTCGCAGTCAGCGATTTCTCGCTTATATCCAAAAACGGGCCTTATTTGTGGAACTAGCGGCTGAATTCCCCCACTGCCGGGATGCGAAGGATGATATGGTGATTGCTACGGCCGTTGCCGCCCAAGCTAGTTATCTCATCACCGCCGACAAAGACCTCTATGACGATCCCGATTTACTCCATGCGATGCGCCAATTGGGAACACGGATCGTTCCACCGGCTGAGTTTTTGAGACGAGCGCGTGGAGATTAGAGATTCTCTCTAGTCTCAGCCCCTAACCGCCTCCCTCATTCGTAATCTCCACCCGCCCCGTCATCCCCGGCCGCAACTCAAGATTCGCGCTATCCAGATCAATCATCACCGTGAACACGGCCGCATCCCCCACCACCCCGCTCGCCTGCGGCGCAATCCGGGCGACCGTACCCGAAACTGGGTCATTGGGGAACGCCTTCAACGTGATTTCTGCCGGTTGGCCGGGCTGTATTTGCGCCAAATCTCGTTCGCTCAGGTTGCTGGTGTGGAATTGCAGGCTGGCCGTGTCCAACAAGGTGATGATGGGCGCGCCAGCGCCAATCATCCCGCCGGGAGCAGCCTCCACCGTCAACACCGTGCCCGACCAGGGCGCCAGCAGTTGGGCATCGGCCAATGCTTTTTGCGCCTGGGCCAGCGCAAATTCACTTTGTTCCAGAGCAAGGGCAGCTTGTTCCACGCGCAGCCGGGCGGCGTCAATTTCCGATTGGCGCGGGGCGCGTTGGGCTTGTTCCAACGCTTGTTGGGCATTTGCCAGATTGGCGGCGGCGGACACGGCCGTATCCCGATTCAGCCCCGCCGCTGCCAGATTGTACTGCGCTTGAGCCACTTCCAGGTTTTCCTGAGCGAACTCCAAGCCGCGCGTAGCTCCTTCCCGCTCGGCCTCCATGCGCAGGTTATACGGAGCGCCTGTGCAAGGGATTGTGCCGCCATCTTGTCCTGGAAAACAGAAGGGGTCAGTCACGTACAACTCCCATTCCCGACCCGGATCAAAGGCGGTGTCATACGCCTTTTGGGCGTCGGCCAGGTTGCGTTGGGCCTGTTCCAAATTGATGCGGGCCGATGTCAGCGAGTTACCGGCGGCGGCATCCTGATTTTCGGCTTGCCCCAGCCCAGCTTCGGCGGCGGCCAAATTGGCTTCGGCCACGGCCACGGCCGTTTCATCCGCTTCCCAGTTCAGCAAATCATCCAACGACAACTGCGCCTGCGCCAGATTGTTCTCCGCCTGCGCTGCCTGCATTTCGGCATTGGTGACGCCGTCTTGCAAACCGGCGTCATCCAGTTCGGCGATCAGGTCGCCTTCGTTGACCACATCACCGGGCTGGACGTGGATGGCGAGCAGACGGCCGTTCGCCTGAAACCCCAACGCCAGCGCCGGATTCGCCGCCGCCAACTGCCCATCAGCCAGCACCGTCGTCCCCGATGGCGCCGGGCGGGTAGGGCGCGGCGTAGGGGTGACGTTGCTTTCAGCAGCGACGGCCGTGGCCGCGTCCGCCAGATTTGCCGGCATCTCGGCGCGGTTACAGCCAACCAAAAAGAGAATAACGATCAAGAGCAGCAAAAAACATCTTGTTTTCATGGCGAGAAATTCCAACCTTTTCGACAAACTGCCAGCTTCGGCCTATTCGCTCGATCCATCGTCTTAAAACGCCATGATACCTTCATCGTTGCCGCAATGCTCACAAGGTAAAGAGACGCCATACGTGCATTTGTTGCACTTCTCACAATGCCACTCGCGCCAATCCCGGCATCGTTGACATACGTCGCAATGCCACGTATTGCTCTCCTGCTCTACGCTGTCCCAGCAAAAAGAGTACCAATAATCTTCCCCGCATTCCTGACATTCATACCCCTCCAGCAACTTTGCCAAAGGAACGCTCTCATCTCCACACGGCAATTCATAGACTTTCGCCAATTCTTTAGCCGAGAGGGACTTATACGCCTGAATGTTTTGCAGGGCGCATGCCGATAGATTTTCCACATCCATGTCGTTGAGCGGATTTTTGCAGTTGATGCAGCCGCAACTTCCGTCGCATGGTTCATTATTTTTCAAACAAGAGCAACGCCTGTTCTGACACCCGGACGTGCAATTACATTGTTCGTATTTAGTCATTTATTGCCTCTTTTTTGGATAGGTTTTTTCACGTTTCACGCATCACGTTTCATGCTACTGCATTCTTAATATCTCCACGGCCCGCTTCTTCACGATGCGGCGGGCGGAAAAGGCTGCGCCCAAAATACTGGCTAACACCACCATCACCACGATAAACGGCATCACGGTAGTGTCCACGGCAAAGACCGCCGGTTTTTCTTCCAGGATGCGGGAGCCGTAAAAGGAGATGTAGCCCATCGAAGCCCCGGCGGCAATGCCGGCCAGCGCCGCCCCCAGCGTCATGGTGATGGACTCGACGATGAGCATCCCGGTCAGTTCGCGGCGCAGCATCCCCATCGCCTTCATCATGCCGATTTCCAGCCGCCGGGCGTAGATGGTGACATAGATGACGGCGAAGACGCCGAAGACGGCCGTGGTAAAGGAAATCGCCGTCAAAATCAACAAGAAAATCTGCTGGGTGGCCTGGTTGCGCCGATTTTGCTCCAATCGCACCTCATACACCTGCGTCCAAAGATAATAGTCGGAACCAAACCGCCGCCCCATCTCGTCCGCCACCTGCTGAGCGTCGGCGTCGGTCGTCAACGAAGCCATCGCCTGGGTGTAAATCGCCTTGTCTGGCGGCGGCAGCGGTTGGTTCAACGGCGTCACCAATTCGCGGAAACCATCGGCGGACATGAAAATGGCGCTGCCTGACCGGGCCGATAGGCGGCTGCGGCCAATGTCGCTGAAGCCGGGGATGCGCCGGGCGATGCCGACAATGCGGGCGTTGACCACATGATCCAGCCCTTCGCCGCGCAATTTGAGGATGCTGCCAGGGGTAATAGCCAGATGTTCGGCCAACCCTTCGCTGATGATGACGGCCGTCGCATCCGCCTCAAGTTCATCAAATGCGGTATCGCCGCCCGCCACAAACTCCATCATGTCGGTGAATAACACATCTTGCAGACGGCCGTTCACCCCATAAACCGCTGTCGGCGCTGAACGCAGGCCCACCGGATCAGACACATTGGCAGCGTAGTTGTAGGTGATGCCCACCACCTGATTAATGCCCTCAATCGCCGGTAAATCGTTCGTCAGAAAACTTGGTTTCAACCAGTAATCATTCGCATCTTCGGGTGCGGCCCGGAAAGGAGCAAACGCGCGCACATTCAGCGGCGCGCCTATGTCAATGCGGGTCGTCGTCTCAAAGTTGGCATTTTCCAACGCCATCTGCGTCGCTAAAAAGCTGGGCAGCACGCCGCTAAACAGCACCAGCAGCGAAATGAGCGTGTTGCGCAAAGAGCCGCGCCCCACATTGCGCCGGGCAAAATAGGTTAGCCGGGGCAAGATGCCGCCCACCACCAACAACGCCAGCCGCTCGAAAGGGACGGTGGTGATGAAGAACATCAGTCCCATCCCTAACACCAGGAGACCCAAAGCCAGCAAAACAAAGGCGACCTCTATCGCCGGGCCGCCAAAAGATTCTGCCGCCTGGAAACCGGCGATGAGGGCGAAGATGAGCATCAACGCCAACCCGGACAGAAAGAGACGGCCGTTCGGGCTGCGTTCCCGAAGTTGGGCCAGGTCTTCAATCTGGATGTTGTCGGCTACGCCGGGGTTGATGGCGTGCATCACTTTGGTGTTGGCCGCTTCCTGGGCCGGTTTGATGCTGCTGATGATGAGTACCGCAAAGGCGGAGATGATGGCGGGCAGGACGGCCGTCAGCGACAACTGAGGGGTCAGCGGCGAGGTGATCCCCGCCTGGAGCATCTGGTTTTGAATCAGGGGGACGACGACGAACCGGGTGATCATCTGTCCCAACCCGACGCCGAGGGTGACGCCAATGGCGCCGATGACCAGCACCTCGACAATGACCAGCGCGAACAGGAAATTACGCTGGCCGCCCAAAATGCGCAGCACCGCCATATCCCGCCGCTGTTCTTGCACGTTGGTCATCACCAGCGTATGCACCAGCAAGCCGACCACGCCCAACGCCGTCAGACCGTAGGTGTTGATGAGCGCCTGAATCGCCAGGAAGCCTTGCGCCGCCTGATCCAGCACCGACGCTTTTTCCAGGGCATAGGCGTATTCATCTCCCAAAGCGGTTTGAATGTTGCCCGCCACATCCCGCACCCGGAGAGCGGCCGTCTCCGCATTGTTGGTTTCATACAGCGCCGGGTCAACGGTAGCCAGGAGCGCCTGCGCCTGCCCCGGCACATCCAGCCATTGTTGCACTTCGCCCAAATCGGCGATGAGTCCGGCGCGCGCGTTAGCGCCGGTGACGCCGTCCTGGCGCACAATGCTGCTGACGGTGAAGCGCTGCACCGTGCGCCGCTCACTGGAACCGACGGCGCTGGGCTTACCTTCTTCGCGGGGCAGCGGAAAACTGTAGGCCACATCAATCACATCACCCACGTTCAGGTCATAGTTGAGGGCGGTCTCTTCCAGGACGGCCGCTTGGCCGTCCCCCAGCTCATATTCTCCTTCTACTACGTCAATAAATCCGATATCGTCCACATCGGGGTCGAGCGCCAACAGCCAGCCCTGGGTGATGCTGCCATTGACGTTCAGTTCCACTTCAGCCTGGATGCGGGGATAGACGGCCGTGATCCGCTCATCGGCCGCCAACACCGTTTGCGCCACCTCCGCCACCGGCAAAAATGGCTCCGGGCTGGTATCCGTCTTGCTCACCGACAGGTCATACCGCCCCACCGCGCTGGCAATCAAATCCACGTTCGACCGGCGCACCGTCTCCACCGTGGCGCTCATCGTCACAATCAGCCCCGTGCTCACCAGCAGGGACAAAATCATCAAAATTGTGCGCACCTTGCGCCGGGTAAAGTTCTTGAGGACGTACTTTAGAATCATAATTCGAGACTGGAGGCTGGAGACTGGAGACCGTTAATCTCTAATCTCCAGTCTCCTCCAATATCTTCCCATCCCGCAGCTCAATCACCCGCCCGGCAAACTTAGCCATGCGCGGGTCGTGGGTGACGAAGACGATGGTCATGCCGTCTTGATTGAGTTGAGCAGCCAGTTCCATGATGGCGAAACCCGTTTCCGAGTCCAAATCGCCGGTCATTTCGTCGGCGATGAGAATAGGGGGATCGTTGGCCAGGGCGCGGGCGATGGCCACGCGCTGTTGCTGCCCGCCGGAGAGTTCGCTGGGGTAATGGTGAGAGCGATCAGCCAGCCCTACCTTCTCCAGCAAAGCCATTGCGCGCTGTTTCCGTTCTCGCCGCCCCACTTTAGCCAAAACCATCGGCGCTTCCACGTTTTCTTCAGCGGTGAAGTTCGCCAGCAAGTTGTAGTTTTGAAAGATGAAACCCATTTTGTGCAGCCGCAGCCGGGCCAGTTCGTTTTCGGAGAGGGCGACCAGGTTTTCGCCTGCGACGATAATATGGCCGCGGCTGGCTTCGTCCAAGCCGCCGACGATGTTGAGCAAGGTGGTTTTGCCGGAACCGCTTGGCCCCATCAAACAAACAAATTCACCGGGAGCAATATCAAGGGAAACGCCGCGAAGAGCCGGCACAGCCTCTTTGCCCATGAGGTAGGATTTATGGATATCGTCTACGATGATGATGGGATCGGTCATACGGCGTCCTTTCGAGTCAGTTGGGGCGGCAGTTGTCTACCCAATAATTAAACACCGCCACAGATGGGTTTGGGACAAAATCACAATGAGTAATACGCAAGGGGATAGCATGTGTTGCAATGAACGAATGAGCGATTTTGATAACGGCGCGCCGGGTACGCGGCGCTGGCCGCCGTCATCAAACAAGTTGCAATGAACGAATGAGCGATTTTGATAACGGCGCGGCGCGACGGCCGTTTCTCTTTGAGGGTTTCCAGCAGCCCCTTACCCCGCCGCTCAGACCGTCCGCTATGGTTCCTCTTGAAAGGGCAGGCACACCGTAAATGTAGCGCCCCTGCCCTCTTTGCTGGCTACTTCGATCCGCCCCTCATGCCCCTCCACCAGATTTTTAACCAGCGGAAGCCCCAGGCCAATCCCTTTGGTCTTGGTCGTGAACAACGGCTCAAATAATTTACCCAGGTTCTCAACCGGAATGCCCATCCCAGAATCCTGAATCTGCACCGCTACCTCTCCCGCCTCATTCAGATGGGAAGAAATCGTCAGCGTGCCGCCCCGGTTCATAGCCTGGATGGCATTCTGAATGAGATTGCCAAACACCTGAGCTAATTGGTCGGGATCGGCAGACATGGGGGGCACGGCCGTATCCAGGCGGCTGTCCAACACAATATCTGGCGGCAGAGTGGTGTGTACTATCAGATCAGACAATAGTTCGTTAATGTCCATCATCCGGCGCGACGGCCGTTTCGTTCGCGCAAATCCCAACAACCCATTGATCACTCGTTCCGATGCCCGCACCTCCTGCGTCAAAATCTCCAACGCCTCTTTCACTTCCGGCTCAGCATCAGTCAGGAACATATTCAATAGATAGGCGGCGCTGCTGATAGCGCCGAGGGGATTGCGTAATTCATGCGCCAGACTGCCGGAAAGCTGGCCCAGCGCCGCCAGCTTCTCCTGCCGCACCAACTGTTCCTGAGCGTCCCGCAACTCCTGGGTGCGCGCCTCAACCATCTCTTCCAGTCGCCCCGAATACGCTTCCAGCGCCAACTGCGCCTGAATGCGTTCGTTCAATTCTCGCTGCGCCGCTTTGTGCAAACGTGCGTTTTCAATGGCGACGGCTAATTGGTCGGCCAATGTTTCCATCACCATGACATCGCTGTCATCAAATGCCATGAGATCGGCGCTCTGCACATCCAGCACGCCAATCACCTGCTCCCCGACCCGGATGGGCACAGTCAATTCTGACCGGGTAGGGATGAGTTCGGGGTATTTATTGAAGAAGTGAAGTTCCTGGGTGACATCGCTAGCCAGCAAGGTTTGGTTATTTTGCACCACCCAGCCCACCATGCCCTGCCCGATTTCCAGCCGGTGATTGAGCGGGAACAGCCTGTCAAACTGGCCGGCACGCGCCCGCATGACCAGCGCGTTTTCTGCCGGCGCCAGGGTGAAAACGGCCACGTGATGGTAACCAAAACTATCTTGTACCAACCGGGTGGCTTTATCCAGGAGCATATCGGGGTCGAGCACGGCCGTAATCTTTTCCGCCACATCGCTGAGAATAGTCAACTGCACCGCCCGCTGACTCAACGCATTTTCAGCCCATTCATCAGCGCCTTGCGATTTTAATTCAGCCAATTGGCGGCGCTGTTCAGCCAGCTCTGCAATCAGTTGGGCTTTGGATTTGTCCTGATCCTTCATCCCGTTTCCTCAAACCATCTTCAACAGCGTATCCCGATGGGGAAATTACCCTACTCCATTGACCCCCATCCTGCCATATCGGACACAAATTGCCTGATTGGTTTTTAGTATTGTACAGGAAAAACAAAACCTTTATCGTCGGATTCCGGATCAAACCTGAGAAATGAGAGTTATTCCGCCATCGTCACCACACTGCCCATCATAGATCGGCTGGCGTCGCTGCACAAAAATAACGCGACATCTGCCGTTTCTGTGGGGGAAGACGGCCGTCCCTCCCCCACCATCTCACCCGGCAGCAGTGTGTTCACGCGAATGCCATAAGCGGCAAACTCGCGGGCGCACTCCCTGGCAAAGCCGACAATGCCCGCCCTGGCCGCGCAATAAGCCCCGTGCAGCGGCAGCGGCGTCACTGCGCCGGCCGTAGAGCTGATATTAACAATAACCCCGCCGCCCCGGTTTTGGTTTTCCTCTGCCATCACCCGGCCGCATAGTTGGCTCATCAGAAACACGCTTTTCAAATTGACATCCAACACCCGCTGCCACTCATACTCATCTGTTTTCAGAATGGAAGAGCTGGGGCGAATGGCGGCGTTGTTCACCAAGATGTCCAACCGCCCCCACTCCCGGCGAGCGCTGTCAATGAGATGGGAGCATTGGAATTTGTTGGACACATCGGCCATGATGCCCACGGCCATGCCGCCAGCCTCCCGAATGGCAGCGGCCGTCCGCTCCGCCCGATCCGGGTTGATGTCATTCACCGCTACCCTGGCTCCGGCCTTTGCCAACGCCTGAGCCACCGCCGCGCCAATTCCCCGCCCCGCGCCGGTGACAATTGCCACTTTGTCAGTTAATGGGTAAGCCATCAATACCTCCTTCCATTCTCATCCCAGCGGTTGCACGGCCGTCGCCACAGCCGTGAACAACAAAACCGCCGCCGCACAGGCCAGATTGAGCTTGAGCAGTCGAATTTCCCGCCGGGACAGCTTCTCTTGCTCCGCCTGCGCCAGCGCCGGCCGTTGCGCCGCCAGCAATTCCAGCCGTTTCATGGCCGGGTACAACGCCGCTTGCACATACCCGGCAATGCCCACCATGCCCAAAAAGGCAAGATGCTTCACTAAAATGGCCCCAGCCCACAGGCTGTCTACCGCCAAAAACCCGCTGTAATTGGGGTCATTCGTCATCTGCACAAAACCGGTAATGAGCAACAGTAGCAGACTGCCATTGGCCCAGGGCGAAAACTTTTGCTGGATCGCCAGCCAATGATTCTGCGCCAACGTCCCCCGGCGCAACGCCGGCCAGGCCACCAGCAGCATCAGCGTCATCCCCCCCAGCCAGATCGCCGTCGCCAACAGGTGAATCCAGTAGGAAAAAACAAGAACCCAGAAATCCATTTCTCATCCTTTGGAGAGCGAAGAAGAACACGCCATCACCCTTGCCACCTTGTCACCCCCTCACCCCTTCACTTCTTCATGGCTTGCAACGCAAAAAATGCTGGCCGCGGCGTGCCATCCGGCAAGACGATAGACCACCACCACTGCTCTTGCGCGGCCGTCCAGTTGGGATCGGCGATGTAAATCGTCGTCATCAGGCCGATCCACGGCTGCCAGTTATCGGCCGCGTACTGGTAGGCGCGTACCAGGTAGTCGGCCTGGGTGGCCTCATCCACCGCAAACCAGGCGTAATCGGCGTTCACTTCGTCCAACGTCCAGCCCATCTCCAGCACAGCTGCCTGTTTACGGCCGTCCCCACTCGCCACCATAATCGCCCGCATATCTTCTACGTGACGGAAAGCAAACCAACGGCCGTTGCCATATGCTTTCGTTATTGCCGCCTCACCCGGCGACGTTTCCGGCGGCGCTTTGAAGCCGGGGGCATGGACGCCCAACACATCAAAATAAGCCGCCGCGCCCGCCTCATACATCCCCTGCAAAAACTTAGTGTCTGACATAGCGGTGGCGTCATCATTACCTGTCGGCGCTAACCCGGCCGAGATGACAATCGCCGCCGGATCGCCCCGTTTGATGTTTTCATAGCACACTTTGAGCAGTTCGGTATACGCCGCCGGATCAGGCGGTTGGCCGCCCCATTCCCGATCTAGATTTGGCTCGTTCCACACTTGATACGCTTTGATGCGCCCCCGATAACGGTCGGCGATAGCAAAGCAAAAATCACCGAAGTCGGCCAGGTTTTGCGGCGGTTGATTGGCATGAAGCGGCGCGCCGGCCGCCTGCGTCCATTCTGGCTGTCGATCCAGCCGCGCCACCAAATTAAGCCCGGCCATCTCGGCCGCCAGCACGATTTGGTCGGGCCGCCACCAATCCCGCGCCCCTTTTTCGATGCCTTCGATGTCCCGCCAGGCGAATTCTTGCTTGACCCAGCCGAAGCCCATCTCTTGCACGGCCGTCAACGGTTGCGGGGTACGGCCGTTAGCCCATTGGTCAATATCCGGCTGCCACCACAAAAACGTCTGTACCCCATAACTGGGTGAGGCGAACACCTGCTCCACCGGCTCCTCCCCCATCAACGCCGTCGGCAGCGTCGGCGTCGGCTCAACCGGCGGCGCTTGACAGCCCACCAGCCCCAAAACCAACCCTATCCCCAACCAAAACCTACGCATCACAATTCACAATTCACAATTCACAATTCACAATTCATTATTCATTACTCTTTCTCCATCCCGGCCACTGCGCCAAAAGCGGGGCGGGGCACGCCGTTCGTATCCACCAGGCTGTAGGGAACGGGATCATCCGTCGGCCCGCCGCTCTTGTTGCCAAAATCAAAGTTGAAGAGATAGGCGATCCACACGTCGCCGGAATCCCGCATTTGCTGGAACGCCTGCACGATGAAGCTGGCCTGTTCTTCCAGGGTGTTGTCCAGGGCAAATGCAAAGCCCTCCGGGGTTTCATCATATCCTTCGCTGCTGGCCCAACCAAACTCCGTCACGCACAATTTTTTGGCCGGATCCACCGCCTGGATTTTTTGGGCGTAGGTGTCCACAGTGGTTTTGAAGCTCCAACTATGGTGAATATTGTCAAATGGCCCCCGGAAAACGGCGGTGGCGTCATTGCCGGTCTGGTCGAAAGCCACGTCCGGGCCGATGTTGTACCCGTTGTGATGGACGCCCACACAGTCGGCGTAGTTCAGGAATCCGGCGGCGATCATTTGATCCAGGTAGACGAAATCATCCAGGGCGGTGACACGGCCGTCCGGCTCCGTCCACCCTCCTGTCGGCGCCAACGCGCCGCTGATGACGATCACATTCGGGTCTACAGATTTGATGGTTTCATACGCCCCTTGCAACAGTTGCGTATAACTTTCCGCGCTCAAGCCAGTGGACGTCAACCATTCCCGATCAAGGTTCTCCTCGTTCCACACCTCGATAGCATGAACCTTGCCCTGGTAACGGGTTAGCAGTTCCCGCAGAAAATTGTAGTACAGGTTGAAATCATCCGGCGGCCCCTGCATCCCCTCAACCGAGCGCGTCCAAGAAGGAGCGGCCACCACGCTGAGCATGAGATACAATCCTTTTTCATGCGCCTGCTCCACGGCAGCGTCGTAAAACCAATACGTTTCTTCAGGAGAAGGCTGTACCGCTTCCCACTCCACCTGCACTTTCACCCAGCTCATGCCCAACTGGTTTTTGATGGCGTCCATCGTCCCCGCCGGATCGCCAACGACGGCATGGGATTGAATGCCGTACCCAAACTTATCGGCGGGCCAGGGGGCGAGAAATTGGGAAGCGGGCGGCTGGTTGATGACGGCCGTCTCTCCATCTTCACCCATCACGCTAATCGGCGGCGGCGGCAAAGGGGTGGCCGTGGCCGGTTCTGGCGTGGGCGGTTGGGGTTGGGTGACGGCCGTTGTCCCCGCCTCATTTGCCGATTCCGTCGTCGTATCCGCCCCGCCGCCACACGCCGCCAGCAAAAACAATCCTAACAGCAAAAGCACGGTTAATTTTTTCATTCACTCACATCCTCAGAGGTGACAGTCACTTTTAAAGTGACTGTCACGTATCTTCTCAAAAATCTGGGGTAATCACAGGGGAGTTAAATCAGGTTGACCACGTGAGCGGATGATGTCCGCCAACGACGGCATTGCATTTTTCTGTGAAACCCGGTCAAGCACATATTGATAAAAACTAACCCC
>JAJRVV010000167.1 GCA_024277135.1 Chloroflexota bacterium
CGGATGTTTGTTGATTTTGCAGATATAATGTCATCGGAAGGTTGCCTCCAAGATTAGTGAATTAATGGTTTACTTAATCTTAAGGAACCTTCCAAGCTTATTCAATTGTTAAGGTACTTTGCTTCTAAAATGAACCATGCCGAAAAATCAGTTTTTTTTGGAGTTTGTGGGATTTTCGGTGGCGAGTGGCGGGCAGCGGGCGGCGTATTTAGTAGCCATACCCGCCACTCACGTCAACCCTGTAAAATCTTGAGGCCCCCTTATTCTTATCCGGCTGTTGCATCTTCCAGCGTCTCGCTTATCCAACGGTTTAAGCTCTTGGCGGTCATTCGAGCCTGAATTGTGATTTTACGATGTAATTCTGGGTCTATGCGCACACTAAATTTTCCTGAATATGGTTTTTCAGGTTGCTCGCCTCTCTCGGCGCAAAACGCGAGATAATCTTCAACCGATTCTTGAAATGCTTGTCTCAATTCATTTACAGTCTGACCTTGAAAGGTGATCACATCACGCAAATTGATGACTTCACCATGAAATACGTCATCTTCATCATCAAATTCAACTTTAGCGACATACCCTTTGTATTCCATCATGATTTGACACCTGCTTCTTGAAGGAAACGACGAACAGATTTCACACTCCCTTTTTTCGTTTCTTTTTGTGGATGAGGACGATGAAAAACCGCGCGAACGTCATTCAAGGCGACCCTAACTCTAGAACCGCTCCCTTCTGATATTTCTGCACCCAATGCCAGAAACAAAGATTCGACATCTTTCCAAAGAATATTGGCTCTTACCGGGCTTGCAAAGATTGCTTCTAGCGTTTTTTGATGTTTCTTGTTCACGCAAAAATGGTATCAGAAAACGACACCGCACACAAGAGGGAGGGGAGCCGTTAATGGCGCTGTTCCGCCCGCTTTGTTTTAAGGCCGTACCACAAACAATGACCCATCGCCACGGCCGTATCCCCCACCACAAAAAAGCGCGTCAGTAGGTATATTACAAATCTTCACCTGCCATTTTGGCGGCGGACAATAATCATCAGATTAATCCTGCAAAGCAGCTATATCCTGGGTTAACTCAGCTTCGATCTCGTCCGCGGCGTAGTTCACAATTGGTACGTGGTAACGCCCGCACATCTCAAAAAACGCCACGCGGGATATGCCGGCTAACTGCGCCGCCTTTCCTGAAGACAACTTGCTCAATTCAAACATCTTAAGCGCTGCCATCAGCCGGATTTGGTCCCCCAATTCCTGCCGGGTGGTTGACACGGCCGTTTCCAAACCTTCAGGGTAATCAATAGTTATCATATACGCACCCCATTTTTGGTTAAAATTATACACGAAAACCAAAGGCGCGCGTGGCGGGTTAAGGCCGCACCATAAACAACGTCCCCTCCCCACGGCCGTACACCTCCGGGAAATAAAACTCATGCGCCGTGGGCGGGATGACGCGGTATTCGCCCACCGTGCCGGCGCGCACCAAGTACACATACTCATACGTCCCCGGCGGCAAGTAATCGGCCGAAATCACCACCTTCTCGTCCCGCAGCTCCACATGGTCGAAATACCACCAGCCCCAACCCTTGCCCCAATAATCATCCCAATCATACCGTTCTGGCGCGCTCTCTTGTTGGCTGGTGCGCAGCGAGGTGTCCACCGCTTCTACGCCGGCGGGCAGAAAATCTTCGATGACGACGTAATGCAGCGTGTTGGGAACCACGATGGTCAGCCGGGCCAGGAAAGTCTCTCCCTGTTCGATTTCGGTGATCGGCGTCTCCCGGTCGGCCGGATCAAAGTAGCTGCGGGAGATGATGATGCCCCGATCCAGGGCTTTTACCTGCTCCACCGGCAGAAAGGCGCGCAGGTGGGTGGTGTAATACAGGTTGCCGGGGCCATCGCTGCGGCCGATCGCCAGCCGGTTGAGCTGGTCGCTGAACAACTCGGTGATGTCCACCTGCAGCCGCCAACTATCGCGCAGGGTATCAGCGTTAGCCTCCCCGGAACCTTGCAGTTCGCCGTTGAGCGCGATTTCGTATTGGAAATCCGCCTCCAATTCGCCGGAAGCGACCATCCAATCAGTCAGCGCCATCAACGTCCACGCCGTCTCCTGGGTGCTGGCCCAACGGCCGTTTACCCGATGCGCCATCAACCAACGAACCGCATTAGCTGTTAATGGATTGTCCGGATCCAACTGAATCATCGTCGCCAGCACAATCGCCGTCGTGCGCGTGTCCGAATTCCAGTTCCAGTAATCCCGTTCCGTTTCCTCCCAACTGGTTCCGGTGGCGGAAAGGATAGCGGCGGAGATAAAATCGGAAGCGGCCGTTTCCAGGCGCGGGTCTTCCCCATCGGCCAGGAAAATCGCCTGCGTCAGATAGCCGCGAGCGTACCAATCCAGCGATTCCCGCTGCTCGTACAGGTCGTTCATGTGGCCGGCATTGGGTTTCCCGGCGCGGGCCAGGACGTAGAGCAGGAAAGATTGGCGGTTGAGTTTGTAACGGCCGTCCAACCCATCCACTTCCCGCAAATGCGCCTGCAAATAACGGACGCCCCGCTCAACTACCTCGTCGCTTACCAGATAGCCGCTGTCTCGCGCTTCCACCAACGCCTGTACCACATACGCCGTCACCAGCGTGCTGCTGCGCGGGCCGTCCCACCAGGGCCAGCCGCCATCGGCGTGCTGCCGGTTGTACAGCCGCTGCAAACCGATGCTCACCTGCGCCTCCAGATTCGCTTCCAATTCCGGGTCGCTCAATCCGGCCGCTTTCAAGGCGCGGGTGGTCAGCACGTTGGGCAAAAAGCGGGAGACGATCTGCTCGGTACACTCATACGGGTAATGTTCCAGGTAGGTCAGGCCGTCCGTCATCGCAGCCGCCAGCGACGGCGCTACCTCGACCGTCACTTCCCCCTGTGTCAGTTCAAAATCGGGGAAGATGGGCAGGCCGATGGATTCCACCACCGCGCCGCCGTCCAAAAGCTGGCCGGACGTGCCCACCGTCTCCGGTACTTCATATTTGTAAACCGGGATGCCCTGCCCTTCCAGCGTACCCAACGTGGGGCGGCTGGCGTCGGCATACTCGCCGCTGACGACGCTGAACACGAAGTCGGCGCGTTCCACATCGTTAACCGTCACTTGCCACTGCGCGATGGCTTGCTGCCGGGCGGGGACGGTGATGAGTTGGGAGACGGGATCGGCCAGCGCTACCCCTTCCGCTTCCAGGGTGACGATGGCTTCCAGGTCGGCATCGGTGTTGTTGTGAACGGCCGCGCCCAGCACGGCCGTATCCCCCACCACAAAAAAGCGCGGCGTTTGCGGGCTGACCAGCAGCGGCCGGGTAGAGACGATGTCCACCGCCGCCTGCCCCACCTTCGTGTCCAGCGTCACCGCTCGCGCGTCCATCCGCCACGTCGTCAGGTTATCCGGCAGGGTGATGGTGACGGTCGCTTCCCCATCTGGCCCGGTCTGCATCTGCCCTTCCCAGTAGGCGGTGTCCGGGAAATTTTGGCGGATGGTCTGGATGCCCAGCCCGCTTTCGCCGCCGCCGCCCCCCTTGATCTGGTCTTCCAGCTCCTCGTTAAAGCCATCCATCAACTGCGTCAGCAGCAAAGCGGTGTTGACGCTCAACCACCGTTCCGAGTAGAAAAAGTCGAGGATGGGCAGCGCGTTCGGGTCGGCCAGGGAGAGGGCGGCCAGGTCGGCCAGCGCCAGGGAGAGTTCGGCCTCTACGGGACGGCCGTCATGGTCAGACACCCGCACCGTGTACGTCACCTCATCCCCCGGCCCCGCTTCCGTCTTGTCGGGGATGATTTCCACCGTCAATTCCTGCTCCTCCCGCTCCACGTTGAATTGGGCCATCCCCACCTTGAAATCGGGGCGGGGATTGGTTTCGTCCACCCCCTTCATGATCATCACCGAGACAAAGACGTTAGGCGCCATCTCGCCGGTGATCGGCAGCCGGTAAATCGTCGAATTCGAGGTCAGGTGGATGACTTCATACTGCTTGATGTGGCCCCGCTCCACCGTGACCAGGGCAGTCGCTTCCCCCTGGAAGGGAGAGGCGATGAGCAGTTCGGCCACGTCGCCGGGGCGGTAGCTGTCGGCGTCGGCGATCAGCTCAAAGCTGGAATCGTTGCGCTGCCGCCAGGGGACGAAATCCGGCCCGGCCACCCAGACGAAGGCGGACGAGACCGCCTCATTGCCCCGATCATCGCGCGCGCGGACGTAAGCCCGGTAGACGCCGCCGCTTTCCGGGGTGAGGGCGGCCGTGGCTCGCCCATCCTCATCCACCGCCACGTCTGCCAGCGCCAAAACCGGAATCTCTTCCACTTCCGCGCGCCAGATCGTTTGCCCCTGTTCATTTTCCTCCTGCACGCTGTACCAGCGCCGCTCCACAAATTCCAGGTCAACCGTCACGCCGGAGACCGGGTTTTCGTCCCAATCCACCAGCGCTACGTCAAATTCCATCTCCCGCCCCGCCTGGCCGATGTATTCGGCCGATTTGATGCCGGGGTAGATGAGGCTGCGATGAACGGCGACGTCGGCGCGGCCGCTGACGGCGTTGCCGGCCACGTCGGTGACGGTGGCTTCGATGGTCAGTTGGCGGCTGCCGCTTTCGCCGCCCAATTCGGCCGGGATTTCGATGAGGAGACGGCCGTCCCCATCCGTCGCCCCCACCCCGCTGGCGATCAGTTCGCTGGGGTTGTAAAAATAGCCGCAGCAACCCGCATCCCAGGCGTCGTTGCTGAAGCTGTACCGGCTCAACACGCCGCCGGGACGGAACACGTAATTGGCGGCGTAGGCTGACCATGACACTTCGCCATTGACCACCGCGCCGCCGGAGAAGAATTGGGCCTCCACAGCCACTTCAATCGTATCGCCGGCCAACACATCGGCGGCAGCGGCATTGACGGCCACCTGGAAGGTGGGTTTGCGATACTCGGCCACGTCAAAATAGCCGCTGCCGATCCAATCGTCATTTGCCCTGACGTTGATCTGGTAGCCGCCCAGCGCCGCCTCGCCGGCCAGCGTGAATTGGCCGGTGAAGGAGCCAAATTCGGAGAGGGGCAGCGTTTCCTCGTACACCATCTCGTCGAAAGAGGCGATGGTGACATCCACCATTTGTTGGTCGGGCAGGCTGTACAGCAAATCATCATTGATGCGGACGATGCCCTTGAAGGAGACGGGTTGGCCGGGGCGGTAAAGGGGGCGGTCGGTGGTGACGTAGGTGGCGGGCTGGCCCGGTTGGAGGTAGTAGTCGGTGTAGATGCCAAAGTCATACGGCCGTACCCCATCATTCCAACCGCTGATGGCCAGACCAAACACATCCGCCGATTCGGTGATGGCGTAATACGGTTCCCAATAATCAGTCGTCAGCGTCAGGCCGTCCCGGTAAATTATGCCATCGGCGTCGGTGATGTCGCTGAAAATGGGGGCGAATCTGTCGCTGTAGAACGTCACCGGCACACCGGCCAGCGGCGCCCCGGTTTGGAAATCCGTCACCCAAATCATCGCTTCCGTCGCCGTCGTTTTCAGGGTGATGTTGGCATCGGCCACGATGAGCGGCTGGGTGGAGAGGTAACGGCCGTGTTTCCGCGCCTGGGGCGAATCCAGGGTGACGTAGTACAGGCCGGGTTCCAATGGGCCGCCATCGGCAAACAGCACGTCAAACCGCTCATACCCCCTGGCGTTGAGTTCGGCGGCGACTGTGCGCGTTTGCCGCCAGATGAGACGGCTCTCGCCCGGCGTAAAGCTGCTCCAGTCCAGGTTGTATGTTGCCAGCCCGCCAAACTGCTCCAGGTTCAGCCGGTAAAGCTCAACGGTCAATTGGTTGACGTTGCGGTAGTTGGCCCAGACGGCAGTGGAGCCGCCGGGACGGTACAAGGCGGTTCGCCAGGGGACGTTGAAGCTGGCTCTGGGGGTGTAGGCGGCGGTAGTGAAGGCGAGGGTACGGCCGTCGCCGATTTCATTGCCGTAAGGGTCGGCCATCCCCGGCAAAATTTGCGCGGTGTAGCTGGTGGAAGGGGCTAAACCATAGAAGTAAAGGCTCCTGTCCCAACTGCTGTACAAGCCGTCGGGGTCGCCGGCCGGGGCTGGCGTGATGATGACCTTACCCGCCAGACTTTCTTCATCCATAGGCGAGGCAAAATTGATTTGGAAATAGCTGTCAAACCGGCTCTGCGTCACTCCATCCCCTGGCCGGGTGGAGGTGATGGCCGGGGCGCGGACGGTGGTTGCTGTCCAGGCCAAGCCCTGGCGCAGACGGCCGCCGCTGGCCGATTGAGCCGCATCGCTGACGCGCAGGGTGTAGCCGGTTTGCAGCTCTAACAGTTGGGTGGGGGTGATGGTGAGGGTGGCGAAGGTTTCGTCCCAGGCCATATCCAGATCAACGGTAGGGCCGGAATCGGGGGTGAGGGAGACGGCCGTTTCCGCGCTGGCGGCGTCCATGGGCTGGTCAAAAATCACCTGGAACGTTTGATCCAGCGGCAAATCCACGTACCCATTGCGCGGGCTGGAGGTGCGGCCCGGCAGATTCAGATAGCCGATGGTGGGCGCGGTAGCGGTGAACGTCCACTCATAATCACCAGCCATCTGCGCCCCGCTGGCGCTGGCGGCGTTAATCGCGTCCGCCTGCACGCGGGCGGTGTACGTTTGCCGCCCCATCAACGCTTCCGTCGGCCGGAAAATGTAGACGGAGGTGTTCAGCCACTCCCCTTGCCCCACGATTGGCGGCGCGATGGAGAGCGGATTGGGCAAATCAGCCTGCTCTTCGGCGATGAGCAGGGGGACGACGGGGCGGTTGAAGATGACGGTGATGGCGGAATCAATGGCGACTTCGGCCGCGCCGTCGGCCGGAGAGGTCTGGCTGACGGCCAAATCGCCGATGGTGGCGAAGGTGAGCGTCAATCCTTCTAACAGCGAGACGCCTTCAGCGGAGACGGCCGTCTGCGCCAATTCGGCCTGGTAGGCGCTGTTCGGCTTCAGTCCGCGGGCCGGTTTGAAGCGGAGGATGCGCGGCTGGGGCCAGGTCACTTCCCCGGTGACCGGTTCGCCGGATGAATCCAACACTTGCCATGCGGCCGTGGTGACGGCGGCGTCCATCGGCTGGTCAAAATATACCTCAAACACCCCATCCAACGCCGTTTCTTCGCCGATGGCGGGGTTTTGGCCGATGACTTTTGGTTTGGCGGCGACGGTGTTGTCAGTGGAGACTAACCCCAGGCCGGTTGGGGCTGGCGTGGATGTGGCGGGGGGGACGGCCGTGGCCGTAGGCGTAGGTGTGGCTTCTGGGGTCTCCTTCCGGCAACCTGGTATTCCCATTACCAAAATGAATGCCAAAACGAGTATGAGTTGTTGTTTGCGAAACATCTGACGCTCCCTTGATTATCCAGCGCGTATTCGATTCAGTGACGATTAAAGTATTCTATCAGTATACACCTGCCCTTGCATTGGCTGGATGATGGTTTCCCTATTTTTTCAATACCCAATTGGCACGCTCTGTCAAACAAATGTAGGGCAATTTTGCAAAATTGCCCTACGGCGTATCCACCCGCCGCCCCCTGTTTCGTCGGTCTCGTTCCCCGTCAGCCCTCATTTCTTTTGTTGCGTTGCGGCACTATGCGAAATACTAAAACGGGACATCATCTTCAGGCTCCGGCAGCGCTTTCCCCTTCTTCCTCGGTAAATAATTTTGGCTGCTCACCACCGGCCGGCCGGTTCGCGCCTCGATGTCGCGGCGGGCGCTGCCAGCCACCTGCCCACCCTGTTTGGCGGCCTCTTTGTTCTCTTGGAATCCTTGGGCGTCCTCGTTCCGGGCAATTTCCGTCGTAGAGGCTTCGCCCAGCATCGTCAGCACCAATTCCAAGGGGGTCATGTGATCGCGCAGATTTTCCCGTTTTAGCAGCTTGATCTCTTTGTGTTGCTTGGGTGATATGTTGAAGGTTTCGCGGGAGATGACGGCCGTCAAAATGCCAAAATCCCGGCCCGGCTTCACCCCCCGTTGCTGCCACTCATCCGTTAGTTCGTTGCGGATGGCGATGGACTGCATTCGTTTGTCAATCCACTCTTCATCATATCCTTTGGCGCGATAAAGCTCCCGCATACGTTCGACGGCCAGTTCCGGATTCTCGATTTCCTCCAGCCGCTCCCGGCCGACTTCCGCCAGCCATCGCTTAAATGGCTCCGCTTTGGGCGAGGGGATGGATTGGATGATGCGAAGGGTGGCTTCGATGTCGCCGCAGTCGGTGTCGTACATCCGGTTGTTGGCCGCCTTCAACTTGAACTGTCGACAGATTGTCGACAGTTCGACGCCGCTCTTCGCCTTTTCCCGTTTTTTGAGCCGGTACCAGTAGTCGCGGGGCTTGACGCTGTCCGTCAGGGCTTCAACCACATCCACAATGGCAAAATACCATTTTTCCGTCTCTTCGTCCCAAAAGGAGCGTATCTTTTTCGATTCAAATAATTTGATGTTGGTCATCATAACCTCAGGGAGACCTGTGAGGTTTTGGACGCGCTTTTGATAAGCGACGCTGGTGGGAAACCTCGCAGGTCTTAGTAGTTAATTCCGTTTCAACCTTCTGCGAACGACCACGGCTTCTGTTTCCGGCCGCACGCCCTGGTCAAACAAGTCAAACATATGTTGGAAAAACCAACGGGCCGTTTCGGCGTGGCTTAGGTTGAGTTCGCTGGCGATTTCTTTGAATCGCTCGATATTTTCCGGAGAGAGGTAAACGGTATATCGTTTGTATTGTCCGGCCAGACTCTTGCTGGCCGTTGCCTTGGCGGCGGCTCGCGCGGAGACTTTTTCCAAGCCAGTGCTAAAGGCTTGCCCCCGCCGCCGGGAGCGGGAACCGGCTTTCTTTTTGGGCTTCGGCGGCGGATCGTTAAAAGCGTCCAAAAAATCAAGGGGGTTTTCATCGCTGCTCATTGTATACCCGCTCTACCAGCTTGCCATAGGCTATTGTGGGCGGCCGTCCTGCTGCCGGTTCGTATTCGAATAAGGTTTGGCCGCCGGCCGCTTGCGCCTGTTGCACGACCACGCTTTGCACAATGGGATGAGCGATGCGGTTACGGCCGTATTCCACCGCCAGATCGCGCAGCACTTGTTGCGCCAAAATTTGCCGCGGTTCATAAAATGTGGGCAGGATGAGGCTGACGGAGATATCCAACCCCGCTTCCTGAAGCTCGTTGATCATCCGGGTGTGCTGCGCCGCGCCGGTGGCGTCCAGCATGGCCGTGCGCACGGGCACAATGGCGCGGTCGCTGAATTCGTATACCGCTTCCGTCAATGTGCCCAATGACGGCGGACAATCAATCACCGTAAAATCAAACGCATTGCGGAATGAGCCTAATCGCTGGGACAGAACATTATCGAGCGAGTCGCTGGCCCGCCGCCGCCGGTGGCTCTGAAAATCCCGGATGAGCAGTTCTTCGATGGCTTCAACCAGTCGTTCGCTGCTGGGAATGAGAAACAATCCCTTTCGGCCCGTCCCCCCATTTGTCTGAGGCGTGTCTTGAATGATCACTTCTTTGAGGGAACGGTGGCCGGTCAGCAGTTGGCTGATGCAACGGCCGTTGGGATTGACGCCCAGCGCGGTGGCGCAGTTTCCTTGTGGATCCATGTCGATCAACAAGACACGGCCGCCCCCATTTTGGTTCATCTTGCGAGCCAGGCCATGCGCCAGATTGACGGCCGTGGTGGTTTTACCCACCCCTCCCTTTTGGTTAACAACGGCAATAACGCTCATAAAAACAATACCTCCAATGTGATTACGTGTAAATGCGTGTGTTACGTATGTATGATGTAAACAGTATACACGTAGTTACACGTAATATCAAATTAAATTTGATAATCGTCAAATTGGCAGCAAAATAAAAAGAAACTTGCGCTTAGAAAGGCTCTCAGACGCGAACGGCCGCGGACAGATAGGCGCGGGGTGAGTAGGGTAGGGGGGCATCAAAACGAAAAACGAAAGACGAAAAGCTGTCTGGGAATGGCATTACGTCAGACGGCCGTTTGCGGGCGGGGCGTCGTTGTCATGAAAATGGACTTCGCATAGTCTTGCTCAGGAACTGGGCAACAGTTGATGTAACTGTCTAGCTATTCGTCTATCGGTAATAATCCGGGAGGCGTTGTAGGTCTGTCTAAACCGTTCCAAATTCAGTTGGCGGAGAACGGCGGGGCGGGCCACGCTGGCCGGCAGCAATGGGTGATAACGACCCATTTCCAGCCGGTTAGACAAGGTGGCGAGGATGTCGATCGCCGCTTTCTGGACGATGCTTTCGTCAATGGGGGGCAGTTGGGCGATGGGCTGGCGCAGAAAGAGGCAGTACTCATTCACCGACTCGGCGCTGACGCCGGTGACTTTTAACACAGATGTTAACAACGCTCCCCATACCGTCCCCCAAAAATGGAACAGAAACAGGTCTGGCGCTTGAGGCAGCGCGGCCATTTGCCCTTGTTTCAAGTTTAACGAATGGGCCACCGTTTGCGTCACCACAAACGGGATGGCGGCATATGTTTTACGAAAGTGTAAAGCGTCATCCACGACCGCGCCCGGCGCCGGCGCCAGGCCAAAACGGTATTTTTCCACCCAAACCACCTTCATCGGCTGCCCGCCAAATAGGACGACCATCCCTGGCGGATAGCTGCGGTCGGTGGTGGCAATGGTGAGGCCGGTGTGGGCATTGACGGCCGTTATGGCCGACACATCCGCCCCGATATTGGCGTAAATCTCATGCCGATCCAGCAGTTCTTTTAACTTTTCATCCGGCTTCCACTGGCCCGGCCGTCCCGATTGCAAATACCCGGCAAAAACTAATTGGGACACAATTTTGCGAATGTCGTCGCTGGTCGCTTCTGGCGGCGCAATCCGGCGCAAATCGGCCAGACGCGCGCTGCCGGTGGGGCTTTGGCGGATGAGGCTGAAGGTCTGTTGGATTAAAACCGAGGGGCGAAATCCGTAAGTTTGGGATTGGAGACTGGAGATTGGAGATTGATTAGTCTCTAGTCTCCGGTCTCCAGTTTCTTGCGCCAACGTAAGCAGCGCTTCAAACCGCGCCCATTCACCGGCGGTTTTGGGCATACAGAGCGCCTGGGTTTGAGCGGTGCGGCGGCTGCCGCGCCCGATACGTTGTAAAAATGAATTTAAGTCCGGCGGCGCGCCCAGCAAGACCACGTCGTCTACGCTGCCGATGTCCACGCCTAGCTCCAGGGTGGAGGTGCAGACGCAAATGGCGACGGCGGCGGCGGCAAAGCGTTCTTCCACGTCGCGGCGGACGGCCGTGTCCAGGTTGCTGTAATGGACGAAAACCTCGGCGTGGTGGGGAAGCTGCCGCTGCAAAGCGACGGCCGTTTCTTCCACTTCTTTGCGTGAATTACAGAAAATGAGGGATTTGCGGGACGGCCGTTCCGACAGCGAGTTTACCAGTTCAGTCAGGTCGTAAAGCGGCCGTATTTCCGCCGTAATCGTCCGCCCGCCAGGAACCTGCACGACTACCCCATTTTGCAAATAACGCGCTGCTACGCCGTCTGGGTCGGGAACCGTCGCCGACAGGGCCGCCCGCTGCGCCGATTCCGCCTCTGGATTGGCGTATTGGCGGATACGCTCGATGCGCGGCAGCAAACAGCGCAGATGGTCGCCGCGCGGCGTGTTGTCGAATAGGTGAATTTCATCCAGGATGATAGCTTGTAAGTCGCTGAACGATTTGGGGGCGCGGGTGAGCAGCGAATCGGTGGATTCAGGCGTGGTGATCAGGATGGCTGGCATTTGCCGCGCCAGCGTCACGTCGCCCGTTTTCATGCCGATGGCGATGTCGGTGTCGTCCAGAATCGGCCGTAATCGCTCGTACAAATTGCGCACCAGCGCCCGTGTGGGGCAGATGTACAAGACAACCAAACCGGGCTGTTTGAGCCGCGGCCACAATCGTTCTAACAGCGGCGCGATGACGGCTTCGGTTTTGCCGGAAGCGGTGGCGGCGATGACGAGGGTGTCACGGCCGTCTAAAATGAACGGGATGGATTGCTGTTGGATGGGGGTGAAACGGCCGTGTCGGGCGAAAAAGAGCGGCCAGGTGTGGGGGATGCCGGATTTAACTTCGCGCTGGGTTAACATGATTGGAATTGACGGCCGTTCAACCAACTGTTGTGATCGCTTTGCCGGCTCTTTTACCAATCGTCATCATCTTCCATTTCAATGTTGGCGGCAACCAACTCGCGCCACAGAATAAACACGTCAGGTTCGGCTCCGGCGGCCTGCAGTCTGTCATAAACCGGTCCTATCTCAGATTTTAGTTCGGGAAATGTCAATAATAGCATCGCCAAATCCCGCCAATCTGTACCCGATTTAGGCTTACCCCGCCGACGATGGTAAGAAATTGTCTTGCTGGCAATTAACTCGGATGGAGTAATGACTTGTATGCCAGCTATTTGTTGGGTATGTGGTAATTGATCCATTTGTCTGATGTCTGCCAAATGGCGGTTGCCGGATTTTTGGATTTGGTATAAGCGGCATCCCCGGTCATTTTTAACTTTTCGCGCGCGCACAGCGATATGGAATTTGTCGCCCAAATAACGCTTGAGTTCTTCGGCAATTTCATCGGTATGAGAGGCCAGAATGTCAATATCTTGTGTCATGCGCGGCTCGGCAACGTAGGCATTCACAGCCTGTGCGCCAAACAAGGCCACATCATCCCGCCCACGTAAGAATTCCAATACAGCATTGTGTATTGTGGACAATGGCAACGGTTCGCGCATTACAAACTCCTGAAACGTTAGAGCGCCAGCATTAAACATTATCTTCTCGCTTGATCCTGATTTAGTACAGTTTTACTCTCATCATACCATACTCACCGTACTTGTTGGCGCAGTTCGTCCAGCAGCGCCGCCACGTCGTAGTCGGGGTAGAGGTAAAGGAGGTCGAACAGTTCGACGGCGAGGCGGACGACGGAGCGCATGGAGAGACGGCCGTTTCTCACCCCCATGGCCAAATGTTCAGCCGCGCCGCGCCGGATTTGCGTTTGCCGTTGGCCCGGTTCGTAGGCGTAGGCTTGCGCGTGGTAGGTGAGGATGCGCTGCAAGAATTGGCCCGCTTCCTGCGGCTCGGCGTCCGGCTCCAGGTAGAAGATGTCATCGTCATCCAGCCAATCGTGCAAGGGCAGCCGGTTGTCGCTGCGGGTGATGGTGAAGAGGAAGAAGAGGGATTGTCCCTGGTCATAAGCCATGGGGTAGTCGCACCAGCGATGCTGCTGGAATTGTTCCTCGCTGATTCTGTTTTGCCGGTGGCGCAGGGCGGCGTAGATGACGGCCTGGAAGAAGGTGGTGGCTTTGGGGCGTTGGTACGGCCGTAACAACGAATAACTTTCCGCCTCATCTACCAGCAAACAGAGGCCGCTGTAATTGCCCAAACGAGCCAGGGCGGAAATGGCCGTGAACAAAAACGCTATCTGCCGCGCATTGTGCCCCACTTTGTAAATGGAAGGAAATTTGACGCCGCGCGGCTTCGCTTTGTTCATCAGCTTGACGCGGCGGCCGCCGGCCAGCCAGTTGCTCCATGCCCGGCGTTGGCGGGAGGAGGCGGCGCTGGCGAACGCTTGCAGCCCGATGACGACAGGGTCGCGTTCGGCCGGGGAGAGGGCTTGTAGTTGGGAGAGGGTGGGGGGAAGGACAGCCGTTTTCTCCAGCAATGGCCCCAACCCCTGTTCATCCGTATCCGGGTAGCGCAGGTGGCGCATCGCCTCCCGGTAAATGGCGAAGCCGCGATGGGGCGGCAGCTCCAGCAAATCGAGGCTGACCGTCCCCACCAGAAAA
>JAJRVV010000168.1 GCA_024277135.1 Chloroflexota bacterium
ATAACCTAGTGGATGGCTAAACATTCGCTTCCCCATGGATGAAAGCGAGAAATTAATAGAATTATCGTCAGCGGAAAAAGACCTTAATACCTCAGTGGAAACTGCCATTTCAAGGTCTTTCTGAATCTCAGCGAAAAACTTGTTGGCGAATGATTTATCGTTTGTTTGGGCGTTAATCCTGCCCGTAAATGTTGATGGGAAGGTCATCATAAATCTAAATATGTCGAATCACATGCAAGAGTTTTTCACTGCTTGCTCGCGGCGATCTAAAAATCAATCAGGCGGTTTGTCGCCGAAGTATTGATAAAAGTTGACCTGGATGGCGCCGTTGTACAGTTTCCGCACTCGATTGGGACGGCCGCGCTTGAAGTATTGGGGAAATTTGCGGTCAGCGGTGAGCAGGTAAACCGACCAGCCCGTTTTTTTACGGAACATCTTGTTCAACGCCACATAAATTTTGTTGATGGTTTGCTTATCCGTCAGCCGGATGCCGTAGGGCGGGTTGGTGATCAGGACGCCGTACTGCCGGTCAATCCACAAATCACGCACCGGCTTGACGGCGAACTGGATGTCGGCGGCGACTCCGGCGCGGGCGGCGTTTTGTCGGGCGATTTTGATGACGTGGGGATCGTTGTCGTAGCCGAAGATTTGGGGGGTAGGGAACGGCCGTGCTGCCTTCCGCGCCGATTCGCGGGCATTATTCCAGACGGCTGAGGGGATGGCGGGCCACCCCTCGGCGGCGAAGGGGCGGTTGAGGCCGGGGGCCAGGTTACGGGCGATCATGGCCGCTTCGATCAAGATCGTGCCGGAGCCGCACATCGGATCCAGCAGCAGCCGGTCAGGCTGCCAATAGCTGAGCTGCACCAGGGCGGCGGCCAACGTTTCTTTGAGCGGGGCTGCGCCCGCTTCGGTGCGGTAGCCTCGTTTGTGCAGCCCCGCGCCGGACGTGTCCAGGGTGAGCAGCGCCCTATTTTTGCGGATGGCGACCTGGACGGTGAAGTCCGGCCCGGTTTCGGGGAACCAATCCACCTGATAATGGCTCTTCAGCCGTTCGACGATGGCTTTCTTGACGATGGATTGGCAGGAACGGCCGCTCTGAAGCTGTGATTTGATGGTTTTGGCGTTGACGGTGAAACGGCCGTCGGCGCTGATCCACTTTTCCCAGGGAAGCGATTTGGTTTGTTCAAACAAATCATCAAAGGTGAGGGCTTCAAATTCACCCATGACCAGTAGCAGCCGGTCGGCAAAGCGCAGCCACAGGTTGAGGCGGGGGATGTCGCTGATGACGGCCGGAAATTGGATACGGCCGTCCGAAACTTGCAAATCAGTGAATCCCAACGCCAGCGCTTCCTGTTTGACCAACGATTCCAGCCCAAATTTGCTGGTGGCGATGAGGGTGATGGCGTCCATTTTGGTGGCGCTGATTGTACCAGGAACGACGAAAAACACCTGTTCCTTAGAGTTCGTTCGTTGTTAACTACTAACCCTCCCGGAGGTTGGCTTGATGTAAACAGCTAACCACTCGTGAACCTCCGGGAGGATGGCTCGGTCGTTACCTCCAATCCATCTAAGCCAAATCTTTACCAGTTCTGAAACAGCTCTGAATGTGGCCCTGGTATCCTCTTGTCGTAGGAAGGACATTCAAACAGCAGGAGCAGCTCATGAACATCATCGGTGAAACCAATAGGAACACAACCTTATCTCGTCCTACGAGCGTTGCTGCGGAAAGGGGCTGGCTCAATTGGCCGGCCGCTTTGGGCGTGCCGCCGGCCGCGCTGGTTTTAACCGGCATTCTCATTCTGGCCGCTTTCCTCAACTTTTACCAGTTGCAGAACATCGGCGACGGCAATTTGTATTACACGGCCGCCGTCGAATCCATGCTGCAATCGTGGGATAACTTCTTCTTTGTGGCGGCCGAGCCGGGCGGTTCGGTGACGGTGGACAAGCCGCCGTTGGGCTTATGGATTGAAGCCGCTTCCGCTTTCGTTTTTGGCGTCAACGGCTTCGCCGTTGTCCTGCCCAACATCATCGCTGGGTTGTTGAGCATTTTGATCGTTTATCACCTGACAAAGAACTGTTTTGGCACAGCAGCCGGATTGGTGGCGGCATTGGCAGTCGCCGTCACACCGGTGGCGGTGGCCGCCCAACGCAACAACACCATGGATAGTTTGCTGACATTTTCGCTGGTGTTGGCGGCCTGGGCCTTTTTGAAAGCTGCGGAAACGGGCAAACTGCGCCATCTGCTGCTGGGCGCGCTGTTGATCGGGCTGGGGTTCAACATCAAGATGATGCAGGCGTTTTTGCCGGTTCCGGCGTTTTATGCGGTTTATTTTCTGGGCGCAAAAACAGGTTGGCCGCGCAAAATCCTCAATCTGGGCGTGGCGACGCTGCTGCTGCTTGTCGTCTCCCTCTCCTGGGCGTTGGTGGTGGATGCGGTTCCGGCGGATCAACGGCCGTACATCGGCAGCAGCGCCAACAACACCGTCATGGAACTCATCCTGGGGCACAATGGGTTGAACCGTTGGTCCGGCGGCGGCGGCAACCGGGCTGATGATGGCGATGGCGGCAATGGCGCTGGACAGCGCCCCATTCCCACGAACGACGGCGGTCAATTCGCGCCGCCGCCGCCCAATGACGGCGGCCGGTTTGCGCCCCCAGCCAATGGGAATGCGCAATTTGCGCCGCCTGCCGATGGTCAATTACCGCCATCGCCACCCAACGGCGCCGGCGGCGGCCGTCCTAGTGGCAGCAGCGAAGTTGGGGAAGCTGGCGTCATGCGCTTTTTTGAAGCGCCGTTGAGCAAAGAGGCGAGCTGGCTGCTGCCCTTTGCCGTCGTGGCCGCGCTGCTGCTACTGTTCCGCCGCCGGTTAACCTGGCCGGTGTCCCCCCGCCGCCAATTCTTGCTGGTGTGGGGCGGCTGGCTGGCGATTAGCTGGGTATTTTTCAGTTTTGCCGGGCTATTCCACGCCTACTACCTGGTGATGTTGGCGCCGCCGTTGGGCGCGCTGGCGGGCGCGGGCGCGGCCGAATTATGGCAGATGCGGCGGCGGCATGGCGATCTGGCGGCGGTATTGTTGGTGGGCACGGCCGTCATCACCCTGCTGTTCCAATGGTTCAACGCCAACCAGTTTGTGGACAACGTTTGGTTGTGGGGCGCAGTCAGCGCCGCTTTCTTGTTGATGGGCGGCGTGCTGCTGGCGGTTCAATGGCGGCGGGACGGCCGTTACGCTCAAATGGGATTTGTTCTCATCCTGCTCAGCCTCATGGTCACGCCGCTGGTGTGGACATATTTGACTACGACCGATGTCAATAACACCAACCTGCCCGGAGCTTATGCCGGCGTTGACGAGTTTGCGGCGCCGGATCGCAACAACAACCGGGGCGTGGACACAGCGCTGTTGGCGTATCTCCAGGCCAACACGCAGGACGCCGAGTATTTGCTGGCGGTTCCCAGTTCGATGCAGGGGACGGCTTACGTGCTGGAGACAGGGCGGCCGGTGTTGTACATGGGCGGCTTCAGCGGCGGCGATCCGGTGGTGAACGCCGACGACATCGCCCAGATGGTGGCGGATGGCGACCTCAGTTTTGTGATGATCGGCGGCGGACGCGGCCGCAGCCAACAGGGGGTGAGCGAATGGGCGCAGGCCAACTGCGCCGCCGTCACCCAATTCAACGCGCCGTCAAACAGGCCGCCCGGTGCGAACGGCGGCAATTTGTACCAATGCGGCTGAGTGGCCTACAATAAACCCATGACGCAAACGATTCTGGTGGTGGATGACAAAGCCAATGTGCGGGCGTTGTTGCGCGATTATCTGACCGAGCAGGGCTACCGGGTGGCGGCGGCCGAAAACGGCCGTGCCGCCTTATTCGTCGCCCGCCAGGAAAAACCAGACCTGATCTTGCTGGACATCATGATGCCGCAGATGGACGGGTATGAATTTATCCGCGCCTGGCGTCGGGAAGCGGACACGCCCATCATCTTGCTCACCGCCCGGCTGGAGGAGACGGACAAAGTGTTGGGGCTGGAACTGGGCGCGGATGATTATGTGACCAAACCGTTTGGCATGAGGGAACTGCTGGCCCGCATTCGCGCCGTCTTGCGCCGTTTGGGCCGGAGCCAGACCAACCAGTCGGCGCTGCGGGTGGCGGATGTGATGCTGGACAGGGACGGTCGTCGCGTCACCGTCGCCGGTCGAGAAGTTTCGTTAACCCCATCTGAGTTTGATTTGCTGGCGATTCTGATGGCGGCGCCGGGGCGGGCCTTCTCCCGGCTGGAATTGTTGGAACGGCTGCAAGGGGTAGCGCTGGCCGGGACCGAAAAGACGATCAACGTCCATGTTCGCAATCTGCGGACTAAAATCGAACCCGACCCGGCCCATCCCCGCTATGTGGAAACGGTATTTGGCATTGGCTACCGCTTTTGTCAGGATGTGCGTTGACTTTCGCCACGAATTTCACTGATTTCACGAATTAAAGCTGCCTAAATTCGTGCAATTCGTGTAATTCGTGGCAGGGATTTGTGGTTGCGGCTTTGCCGCCATACGTTTTTCGTTTTATGATGCGATCATTACGCGGCAAACTCATCTTTACTTTTCTGGCGATCAGCGCGGCCGGGACGCTCATCGCCGCCATTTTGGTGCGGCAGTCGAATGAACGCGCTTTTGACCGGCTGCTGCAAGAGCAAAGCCAGGTGAAATTTGTGCGGGATGCGCGGATTTTTTATGAGGCACACGGCAGTTGGCAGGGGGTGGAAGCGGCGCTGCGGGAGCTCATTCCCCAACCACCGCCCGGTCAACCCCCTTTATCCCCACCCCCTTTTGCCCTGGCGGACGCCGACGGCCGTATCCTCATCTCCAATGGCCCATTCCGCCCTCAGGCCATGGTTCCGGCCGAGGCGCTGGACAGGGGTATTCCCATCGAAGTGGCCGGCGAGACGGTGGGCGTGGCGCTGCCCATCAACCTGCCGCCGCCGCGAGACCGGGTGGCGGCGGCGTATGCGGCGCAGGTGAATCTAGCTCTGTTGTGGGGGGCGTTGGCGGCCACGGCCGTGGCTGTCTTGTTGGGGATTTTTATGGCGCGTACTTTGACACGGCCGTTGGGCGAATTGGCGGCGGCGGCGCAAAGCATGTCCCAGGGCGACATGGCGCAAACCGTCCCCGCGCGCACCCAGGATGAATTGGGCGATTTGGCGCGGGCGTTCAACGAAATGAGCGGCCGACTGGCGCAGACTGCCCGCCAACGCCGCCAGATGACGGCCGACATCGCCCACGATTTACGCACCCCGCTCACCGTCCTCTCCGGCTATCTGGAAGCGATGGCGGAGGGCACGCTGTCGCCCACGCCGGAGCGACTGGCGATGATGCAGCAGGAGGTACAGACGCTCAAGCGATTGGTAGCTGATTTGCGGGTGTTGTCGCTGGCCGACGCCGGGCAGTTGACGCTGCAAAAAGAGCCGGTTGATGTGAAAGCGCTGCTGGCGCAAGTGCAGTCGGCGTATCTGGCGCTGGCGCAGGGGCAAGGCGTGGCGCTGCGGGTGGAAGTTCCGCCCGATTTGCCGCCGGTATCGCTCGACCCGGAGCGGATGCGGCAGTTGTTGGCGAACCTGGTGAGCAATGCGCTGCGGCACACGCCGGCCGGGGGAGAAATTACATTGACGGCCGTCCAAGGTGACGCGGACGGGTTGACGCTGACGGTGACGGACACCGGTTCCGGCATTGCCGCCGCCGATTTGCCCCACATTTTTGACCGGTTTTATCGCGGGGACAAATCCCGCCAGGAGGGGGAGGGAGCCTCCGGGTTGGGGCTGGCGATTGCTCGTTCGTTGGCGGCGGCGCATGGTGGCAGGTTGACGGCCGTGTCTCCGGTGTGGGCGGACGGCCGTGGCAGCCAATTCATCATCTCCCTGCCGCACAAAACTTGAGCGGGATTTGGAGATGGTCGCCGTCAATGATTGTTAGACTTGGGCGAACTGGCTGACCGCTTGGTTATGCCAGTTGTGGTTTTTGGCGAGTGTTGTGCGCATACCAGCCCAGCATAGCCAATGCCAGCCCGATGAGCAGCCATTCCTCCGGTTCCGGCACGCCGGTGACCATCACTTGATCGGTCTCGCCAATTTCCTCATATTCGCGCTCAAATCGGTCATCTTGCGCTTCCATTTCATCCAGCAACTGCTGCTGGCGTTCTGTCACCAACACAATCATGGAGGAATACGGTGTGACGATGCTCTGTTCGACAGTAATCTCATGCAACGTATCCAGCGTGGTTAATTCGCCGATGCTGGCCCGGTCCTGAGCCGTTTGCGCTAGAATAAACTGCCGCGCCGCAATGGCCGCAAACCCATCCTCTGTCCCTGTCTTGGTCTGCTGAACCGTCCGCACATAGCCGTCAATGATGTCGCCATCTCCGCAAGCAGCCGGGTCAGCGCTTCATTTACTGAACCGACTGTGCCGCCGCCGCTGGCCTGGCGCCGCCGTAACCGAGGGGGAAACGGCCGTCCAAATGCACCATCCACACCGGCGAGTCAGGCACGGGGACGGTTCACCCCCACGTGTGTGGGGACAACCCCTGCGGGGGTCAACAGATACTCGCCGCCATCGGTTCACCCCCACGTGTGTGGGGACAACGACGCCTAGCAGTTTGTCGGAGAAGCCAGATTCTCCAAACAAAGATAATTTTGATGTAAACTTTGGGTATGATTAGAAAATTTAAAACCGCTGATTACGAAAAAACACTTGACCTGCAAATCCGCTTGCGCGATGTCCTGCCGC
>JAJRVV010000169.1 GCA_024277135.1 Chloroflexota bacterium
TGACTCCTGCAGTTTCTCAAAATGAGGCTCTCAGGCGTCAAAAACGAACGATTTAGAACGATTCAGAGCCATTTCGGGCATCGTTTTGCTCAATTTTGGGCATACTCACGACCTAAATGCAAAAAGTGCAGGACTTAAGTTGAAAGTTCAGCAATTCCAATTTGGAGCTATTGTCGGTAAACAGCGCCGCTTCTCAACCTGCGGGGAAAGGCGATCAAAGTGGAACGACACAGCGAGGGTGCAAGCCGCAACGGAAAACGAAAGAGCGAGCCAAAGCAAGGATATATCAGCCGCTGAAATTGGTCAGGCCGCTTGCAATAATGACTGTTCCGCCTCCTGCGGCAATTCAACAAAAACAAACCACTCCGCAGGATACAAATAACTTTCGCCGCTCTCATCAATGATTCGTAAATCCCCATCAATTGCAGCATCTTCATCAGGCAGCGCCCGATAAATTTTATGCAACTCCAGAGAAACCGGATATTCCGAGTTATTAACACATACAGCAAACAACGGCGTTCTTGAATTTTGTTTTTTCATACTCTAGTCCAGATATCTTTTACGTTTGATCTCTTTTCGACCGATTCCATGCGCTTCGTACCAATGCAATTCTGCTAAACGCACTCTGCCAGAGGTCAAGCCAAATGCAGCAGCCGCTTGAACCCGGCCTGCTCAAAATGTTTATCGGCCGTCAACGCCTCACGAAGGCTGTGTTGCTGCATAATGATAAAGGAAGAGCAATCCGTCAGCCCCCACGCCTTATCGGGGCGGGATTGGTAAAAGGCAATCGTTTGGGCAAATAAATCCGGATTGACATGCACAATTTCAATCCCCGCATCGGCGCGTATCTGCTGCATAGCTCGGATGCCCAGCGTCCGGTACGGCGGCTTGGCTAAAGCATTGCCCAGTTCAAACAAAACGGCATCGCTGGTCACAAACGGCGGCTTCACCCGGCCGGCCACACTTTTAGCGGCCTGGTGATATTTGTCGCGGTTGTTGACGAGCGCCAGAAAATAGCTGGTATCAATGAAAATGGCTGGCTTCATCGCTTATCAACCCCGTACAGATAATGGTCATGCTGTTCGGCCAAATCATCTACGCCTAAATCTTGCGCCATATCGGCCAGAGCGGAGAACGCGCCCTTTTCTTCGGCGATGGCGTACGCGGGCTGGTTGCGTCTCAATTCTTGAAGCTGCGCGATTAAGGCTTCGTATTGATCGTAATCTACCAACACGGCCGTCGGACGGCCGTGCTGTGTGATATAGGCGACATTGCTGCCCTCGCGCAAAGCATTAATAACTTTACTGGCCTGACGGCGCAAATCGCTGATTGGGACGATATTTGTACTCATAATTGGCACCCTTTTTTGTTTTAACCTGTATTTTGCATCATTTATGGTATAAAATAGTGTAGCAGATTGATGAAAGAATGTGAATGAGCGCTAAGTTTGGCTCATTTTTCAACTAATCTCCTTCCTCCATAAACAGCGCCGCTTCCTGCCGCAGCCGGCGCAGAAAATCAACCGATTTCAAGTCTCGTTCGAGAGTATAGATGATATAGTCGTGCATGATGGTTTCCAGTTGGTGGTGAAGCGGCAGTTTCAGTTGTAGCACGCGCACAGTTTCCCAGTTTCGGGTTTGCAGATAACGCAGAACTTTGACGGCAACGGCCGTCACCGCCACCGCCCGTCTATCCCTTTCTCTGCAATCAGGGCAAAGAAAACCGCCCAATTCGGCGCTAAAAAACTGGTCTTGCTCCACAACCGGCTCGGCGCAGCCCACGCATTGGAACAACTGCGGCTGGAACCCGGCGCGGGACAGCAAATGCAGTTCGTAATAACGAGCCACCAACATCACGTCACGGCCGTCCGCCAGCCAGCCCAGCGCGTTGGCGATGAGTTCATACATCACCGGATGCCGGTCATGCTCGGCCGTGAACCGATCCAGCAGTTCCACCAGGTAGGAGGCATAGGTGGCTCTCACCAAATCCTGCCGCAGCGGCGCATATCCCTCCACCATTTCCGCCTGGGTAATGATGTCCAAGTTCTTCCCTTTGGCGATGAGAAATTGGGAGCGCATGAACAGCTACACATGGCCGGTCTTGCGGCTTTGCGGCTTGCGCGCCCCCTTGGCGATGGCCTTCATCTTCCCCTGCACCCGGCTAAACAGGGTCAGCAGCCGATCCGCCTCGCCAAAATCGCGGCGGCGAATGATGACAGCTTCGGTTCGGTAGGTGCGTTCGCGGGACATAACAAGTTTTAGCCGCCAAAAAACTATGGATTGTCGTAAATATCGTGTTTGCCTATTTTCCTGAACACAAAAACGGTTTCTCCCGTTTCATTGTCGGTTTCTTTGTGGAATGTAAAAACATAGCCAAGAGTAACATGACCTTCCCATATACCAGGGAAGCCTTGCATGGGCTTTATTCTCAGAGATGGGTGGTAGGGGAAGTAAGGGTTCTCTTTGAAGAGACCAAATTTCTCTTTCGCGATTTCAATTACTTTATTAGGTAATTTCCCCAAGTTTCGCCTAAACGTTGATGACATCCTGAATTTCATAGTCTCAACGGTGGATTACAGGCTGTCTGTAAAATCATCAATATTGTCGAATTCTTCATATTCGCCCAAGCGTAGTTCTTCGTCTACGGCCATTTCTTCTGCCAGCCATTCAGGCGACCAGAACCAAACTTGTTCGGGATTAATTTCAACAAGCGTGTTAGTAATCGGGTGAACGGCATACATGGTTTTGCTTGCTGTGCCATGTTCACCAGATACATTGATAAAGGCAGAAGAAGTTTTAGTATGGAACATTTTTTCAACCCCAAGAAGAACTCGTTGTGTAAAATCTATATCATTCTGATGAATTATTAGTACTGTCATCGTTAATTCGTCCGAAATTTTCGTTGAATTTGTTTACGTTTTCTTGTATGGCGTTGGCGAACTTTATCATATTTTCAGGTGACACAGCAATCTTGATTACAGGATGAATTTCAAGATATTCCGGGAGATTTTCAATATCCAGCTCTAATATTGGAGGAAGCTAGCCAAACACTAAATAGAATTCGTTACCTGCATGAGTAATATAAAGATTATTGGCATAAAGCGTCGGAGCTTTTTCGGAAGAACCCCAAGACAATTTTATAGGGATAGCTTCAACTCCGTGCGATTTTTTTTCATTAGTCATAATACAGCCTTTGAAATTATAGGTTAAAATCTTGATGCTATTATATACCATATTTCAGGGCGTGGCGGCTAACTCCAATTGCACTTGACCGGGCGGTGTGCGGCGCGGTGTGTCAAGTTAGAGTATAGTGGAGGCCACGTCGGGGGCAAACTCACCCGGCAAGTGAGAGTTATTCGTTAGCCGTTATTTAGCTAATCTCCAAATGCTCCGGGCCGAAATGATCCGGCAGCAGGGTGTAAAGAGTGGTTTCGCGGAAATTGCCCTCGGCGTCGGCCAGGTAAACGGGCACATCGCCGGCGAATTCGGTGAGAACTTGACGGCAGGCGCCGCAAGGAGAGCCGGCGTTTTCGGTGCAGACGGCCGCCGCCACAAATTCCTTCACCCCTTCCGATACCATCTTGAAGACGGCCGCGCGCTCCGCACAAATAGACAACCCATACGACGCATTTTCCACGTTACAGCCGGTGACGAGACGGCCGTCCGCCAGCAGCAACGCCGCCCCCACCGCATAGTTCGAGTAAGGCGCATACGCCTGTTGGCGGGCGGCGCAGGCCGCTTTAATCAACTGCTGTCGCTGCGCTTTCGTGATCATACCGTCCTCCGGAAACCCGCTGACCGGCTGCCAGCGTTACCCCTTCGACCACCGCCTGCTCCACCACACACCCAGCGCCAATTTGGGCGTCCCGAATGAGGCTGTTGGGGCCGATGATGCAGTCCGCGCCCACGGCCGTCTCCCCTTGCAAAAACGTATTGGGCCAGATGACTGTATCTTGCCCGATGGTGACGCCGGCGTCAATATAAATCGTCTCCGGGTCCACCAAGGTGACGCCATGTGCCAGCCAATGGGCGTTAAAGCGGCGGCGGAACGCCTTTTCCACCGCCACCAGTTCCGCCCGCGTGCCCGCGCCCAGCCCTTCGTCCGCGTCGTCTGCCAGGATGGCCGTCACCTTTTTCCCCTGCTGCACGGCGATTTCCACCATGTCGGTCAGATAATACTCCCGGCCGCTGCGCGCCTGGCGCAGGGGCAGTTTGTTGATGTTGGCCCACAACCAATCGGCGTCAAAGCAATAGACGCCCACGTTCAACTCGCGGATAGCCAGCAGTTCGGCGGCGTTGTCCCGCCGTTTAGCGTTGGCGACTTCCACGATTTCCAGCGCCCGGCCGTCGTCCCCGCGCACCACCCGGCCAAACGCGGAATCGGGGTCGCCCCACACGGTGAGCATGGCGATGACGGCCCCGGTTTCTCGCTGCTGGGCGGCTAACTTTTGCATGGTAACGGCCGTCAGCAGCGGCATATCCCCATACGTCACCAACACCTGGTCGCTTCGTCCTTGCAAGAGCGGCTGCGCCATCATGGTGGCGTGACCGGTTCCCATCTGCTCCGTTTGCAGCACAAAGGCGGCCCGGCCGTCCAACAGCCGCTTCACTCCATCGCCGCCCACGCCAATCACCAGCGCCGGGGGATGGTCGGCGGCCGTTTCCGCCGCTTCAAAGATGTGCTGCACCATCGGCTTGCCGCCTACCTGGTGTAGAATCTTCTGCTTTTTCGACTTCATCCGGGAGCCATGCCCGGCGGCCAGTAAGACAACTGCTAAACTCATGGTGGTGGTGTTCAGTTGGCAGTATTCAGTATTCAGTTGGCGGGTCACACACTGATTACTGAACACTGAACACTGAACACTGTTTTGACAGATAAAAAAAGGACTGAGCCTACTCAGTCCTGGTGCTGGGGTGGGAGGATTCGAACCTCCGAATGGCGGATTCAAAGTCCGCTGCCTTAGGCCACTTGGCTACACCCCAAGACAGGCAAAATAATAGCACTTTGGATAGGTTTTCGCAAACTCGTAAACTTCAAAAACTACGGGGCTACTCCACCATTTACAGCTCCCGCCGCCCCTCCAACGCCCGGCCCAGCGTAATTTCATCCGTGTATTCCAGGTCGCCGCCGACGGAAAGGCCGCGTGCCAGACCGGTGACTTGGACGCCCAATCCTTCCAACCGCCGCTTGAGATAGAGAGCGGTGGATTCCCCCTCCAGAGTAGGATTGGTGGCGATGATGAGTTCGGTGAAATCGCCGTTTTTGACCCGCTCAATCAGTTCGGCCACTTTCAAATCTTCAGGGCCGATGCCTTCCACCGGGGAGATGGCGCCGTGCAGGACATGGTAACGGCCGTCAAACCCCCGCGACCGTTCCAATGCCAGCAAATCAAGCGGTTCTTCCACCACACAGAGGAGTTGTTGGTTACGGCCGTCATTACTGCAAATCAGGCACGGGTCCTGCTCGGTGATATTGAAACAGACCGAGCAAAACCGGGTGCGCTCCTTCATCTGTTGCAGCGCCTGCGCCAGTTCCAACGCCTGCTTGTCCCCCGCCCGCAGCAAAAAAAAGGTCAACCGCGCCGCCGACTTGGGGCCAATCCCCGGCAGCCGCGCCAGCTCATCAATCAATCGCTGCACCGGTTGAGGTAAACTGTTTCCAGCCATAAGCCATTACCAATTAGCAATTAGCAATTAGCAATTAGCAATTAGCAATTGACAATTAGCAATTGACACTAAAGCCCGCCCAATCCGCCCAGCAAATCATTCAATCCGCCGCCCAGACCGCCGGTGATGCCTTCCATTTTTTCCGCCGCCATCGTCTGCGACTGTTCAATCGCGGCGTTGACGCCCGCCACCAGCATATCCTGGAGCATCTCAGCGTCCTCCGGATCAAGCAGTTCCGGGTTGATTTCGATGGATTGCAACCGTTGATGGCCGGTGATGACGATGCTGATAGCGCCGCCGCCGGCCGTGACCGTCATCGTTTCATCGGCCAGGGCTTCTTGCGCCACTGCCATCTCTTCCTGCATTTTTTGCATCTGCGCCATCATATTGCCCGGATTGCGCATTTTCGGTTTCTTTTTCGGTTTGCCTCGGAATGATCGTTTCGCCATGATTCTCTCCAATTATCTGCTTTCTAGACCTGCGAGGTTTTTGAAACCTCGCAGGTCTTTGCCTGTTTTACTCTTCTTCGCGGACGACGCCGCCTAATTCATCGGCCAAAGCGCGGAACTCCGCCGCCTCAATGGGAACGGTGTATTCGCTGGTGACGACCGCCCGCACCTGACAATGTGTTTGTAGCAGGTCGCTGTACGTCTCGCCAATGATTTGGGCCGCGCCGGCAGTATTGCTGAATTTCTCTTTGAAAATGGGGAAATCAAACCCCAAAATGATGGTACTGCCTTCTAACGCCAACGGTTTGCCCATGTTGAGCAAGGGGGGCAAATTCCGGTGTTCCACGCCCATCCGGTTGATCATCTCCCGCCAATTCGCCTTGACCTGGGACAGCGTCGGCGGCGCATCGGATTGAGCCGCCGCAGTGGATGGCTCCGGCTCCGGTTTGGGCGGCGGGGGAGCGGCGACGGCCGTCTTTTCGACAACAACTTCCTGCTTTTCCGGGGGCGGCGGCGGTTCTTTGGCGACGGGTTTGGGCTGGGTTTTGCTGGGTGACGGCCGTTCCGATGACCGGGTCACCGATGCCGGCGTTTCCGGCGCAGATTCCAGGAAGGCCAATTCCAGCGGCAACTGCGGCTGCCAACTGCTGGCAGAGGTCAACGCCGCTTCATTAAATCGTTTAATGGTGGCGATGAGTGCCGGCCGGGGCGCGCGTTCCGCCTGGGCCAGCATCGCCTCTTTTTGCTCGTCCAGCCCGTCAAACGCCACCTCCGGGCCGCCCGCTTGCAGCAGCAGCAGTTGGCGCAGGTAGGCCACCATCTGCCGCGAAAATTGGCGGGCGTCAGCGCCGCTAGTCAGCGCCGTCTGGATGATGTCTAGCCCGGCCGCGCTGTCCCCATGAATCCAGGCGTCGGTCAAATCGGAGACGGCCGTATCCGTGGCCGTGCCCAACACCTGCTGCGTCCGCTCCAGCGTAATCGTATCGCCGGGCGCGATCATCAGCTGATCCAGCAAACTTTCCGCGTCCCGAATGCTGCCCGCCCCCTGCTGCGCCACCAGCGCCAACGCTTTCGGCTCCACCGTCAACCCTTCCTGCTCCGCCAGCCACGACAACCGCTGCCGAATCTCGGCCGTCGTCAACAAACGGAAGTTGAACTGCTGGCAACGGGATTTGATGGTGAGCGGCACTTTGTGTTCTTCGGTGGTAGCCAGCACAAATTTGGCGTGGGGCGGCGGCTCTTCCAACGTTTTCAGCAAGGCGTTGAAAGCGGCCGTGGACAACATATGCACTTCGTCAATGATGTACACCTTGTAACGGCCGTCGCTGGGGGCAAAGTTGATCTTGTCGCGCAAACTACGGATGTCATCCACGCCGGTGTTGGATGCGGCGTCAATTTCGATCAGGTCGAGGAAACGGCCGTCATTCACCGCCTGGCAGATGCGACATTGGTTACACGGCCGTTGCGCCGAGTCATCATGCAGACAGTTCACCGCCTTCGCCAGCAGGCGAGCCGAGGTGGTCTTGCCCGTGCCCCGCGGCCCGCAAAACAGATAGGCGTGGCCGACGCGATCCGCCGCCACGCTGTTTTGCAGCGTTCGGGTGACATGCTCCTGGCCGACCACATCCTCAAAACGGGCCGGCCGCCATTTGCGATAAAGGGCCTGGGACATGAGGATAGTTTAACATTGGCAAGGGGGTGTGACAAGGCGGAAGCAGTAGACATCCGATTTCTCATTGTCGAGTATGCCAACATCATGACTGACAAGAAATCGGATGTCTTGTTGTTGCGTTTTACGCTTTTCGTTTTGCCACAAACCCTCTAAAATCCTAAAGAACCATGTCATCAATCACGAACGCCCAACCTTTTGACGCCATCATCGTCGGCGCCGGCATCGCCGGACTGTTAGCCGCTGCCCATCTGCAAAACCAGGGATGGCGGGCAGTGGTGGTGGACAAAGCGCCAGTTCCCGGCGGCCGCATGGCGTCCCGGCAAACGGCGGTTGGCTTAGCCGATTATGGCGCTCAATTTTTCACCGTGCGGCAGCGGCGATTCGGCCAATTTGTGGATGAGTGGCTGGCGCGCGGCCGTGCCTTTGTTTGGGCGCAGGGTTGGGGGGAGGACGACGGTTATCCCCGCTACGCCGGCCGGCAGGGGATGAACCGGATTCCCGCTTTCCTGGCCGAGTCGCTGGCCGTTCACACCAATGTTTCCGTGACGGCCGTCACCCCCACAACGGATAGCTGGCGGGTGCAAACTGAGAGCGGGATGGCGTATGACGGCCGCGCCCTGCTGCTGACGCCGCCCGTCCCCCAATCGCTGGCCTTGCTGGAAAATGGCGCCGCCCCACTGCACCCCGCCGATCAAGCCGCGCTGCGCCGCATCCGCTACGCCCCCAGCCTCACCGGCCTGTTCCACGCGCCCGGCGATGTCCGGCTGCCCCATCCCGGCGCGGTGCAAGCCATGGATCAGCCCATCGTCTGGATCGCCGACAACCGGCGCAAAGGGTTAACCACCGCCAACCTGCTCACCGTCCACGCCGGGCCGGCGTACAGCGCGGCGCATTTCGAGGCCGATGAGAACATTGCTTTGGCCGGACATTTGGACGCGATACGGCCGTATCTGGCCGCCAACGCCGACATCGAAACCATCGCTTGTAAACGGTGGCGCTGCGCCCTGCCCATCGTCCTGCACCCGGAACGAACGCTGCTGGCCCGCCGCCTGCCGCCGCTGGCCTTTGCCGGGGACGCCTTTCACGAACCGCGAGTCGAGGGAGCCGCCCTTTCCGGTTTGGCCGCCGCCGATGCTTTGCATCAACGGTTGAATGAACAATGAACAGTGAAAGCGATCTGAGGAATACACCATGTTTGAAATCACAGTTTGTCCGGTTTGCGCGGGTAAAGTAAGAAAAATTAAAGAAGATTGGGTTAGCGAATTCAAAGGGGAAAAATATGTCGTTCCCGACCTGGAGTACTATATTTGTGATGAATGTGGCGAGCCAGTTTATCCACATGAAGCGTTAAAGAAAATCGAAGCCTTTTCGCCAGCCTACCAACTAGCTGAACCAGTTTAGGGCGCGCTCGCGTTTTCCCCGACAGGAGACCCCCATGCCCGTCATTCACGACATCACCCTCACGATTTCCGAGACCCTGCCCGTCTGGCCGGGCGATCCGCCGGTGCAAATGAGCCAGCCCTTTTCCCTGGCGCGGGGTGATTTTTGCACCGTCACCCGGCTGGACATCAGCGCTCATACCGGCACACACGTAGACGCTCCGGCCCACTTCATCCCTGGCGGCGCGGGGGTGGATGCGCTGGATTTGAATGTGCTCATCGGCCCGGCGTGGGTGACGGCCGTGCCCGATGTGCCAGAGATCACGGCCGAGACGCTGGCCGCCCTGCCCATCCCGCCCGGCGTGCAGCGGTTGTTGTGCCAAACCCGCAATTCGGCGCGATGGGCCAGAGGCGAAACCAGCTTTACCGCCGATTTTACGGCCGTCGCCGCCGATGGCGCGGCGTGGCTGGTTGAACATGGCATTCGCCTGGTTGGGGTGGATTACCTTTCCGTTTCGCCGTATGAGGAGGTTATCCCCACCCATCAAGTTTTGCTGGGCGCAGGCGTGATCGTTTTAGAGGGGTTGGATTTGTCTGCGGTTGATCCGGGGGCGTATGAGTTGGTTTGTCTGCCACTGAAACTGGCGGGGGCGGATGGCGCTCCGGCGCGCGCCGTTTTAGTTGAACGATAGGGGTGACTGCGGATCGTCAGTGTAGCCCAGTTTTGCAAATCGGGTGGCGATTTACAAAATCGCCTTACATTACTCGCCCCGGTTAACTGAAACTTGCCGCCGCCGGGGACGCAGACCGGCGTAAACGCCGCCGCAAATCGCGCAAAAGATGAGGGCAGCCAGACCGCCTTCCAACAAGTGTGCTAACCATCGGCCGTCGGCCGTTTTGCCGGTGGCCCAGTTCAAGAATCCCCAACTGACCAACATGCCCAGCACGCTGCCCAGAAAAATTTTCAGCAAAGAGCCGGCATCTTCTGGCGAAATGTGTCTGACGTTTTCAATAAACAATCTCATAACTTGCTCCAATAAAAGCTCATTCCCCATCATAAACGAGTCAGCCCGCAAATTGGATGGGAAATACGTCATGAAACCAGGGAATGGAACTGGTTAATAAGTCCCTATCCCACGTATCGGGCAATCTCCCGGGCCAGGTTTACCCGCGCTTGATATTCCAGTTTGTTAAACAGTGGGGGATGGAAATAAAGACGCTCCCGTTCCAAAAAACGGCGCAAAACTTGGCGTCGGACGCTACCATAAACTATTTTGGGCACAAATGCAAATTCCTGGCGGATGGCGCGGGCATAACCGTCATATGTGGGGGGATCGGCGCCTAAGATGGACAGATCGGCGTCCAACAAGAGCCAACCATCCCCGTCTTCGGGCGGGCATTGATGGCTTTGGGTCATCAGGATCAATTGACTGACGCGGGCGCTCAGATTGTCGGGCAAACGGAGACGGCGCAGGGCGTCGCCGGCCCAGGCCGCGCTTTGGGCTTCGTTGTCTCCAGCGCGGGGGTCGTAAATGGCATCATGAAACCAGGCGGCCAGTTGCAGGGCAGGCAAGTGATGGATCAGATTGGCGTTTTGGTTGAGGATGGCTAATACATCGGCTACGTGGTCAAGGGTATGGTAAAAACGGCCGTCCTCCTCATACCGCGCCGTCAATTCCTGAAAAACTTCATCACCAACCGTCTCGTCTGCGGCAAACGGCCGTAACAATTCCCGCCACTGCGCCTGCAGCGCCTCGTCCATCACTCGCCTCACACGATCCGCTCAAGCTGAGCAAACAGGTTGGCGTAGTAGGCGTCTAGCACATTGGGGATGCTTTTCGCAGCCGCAAGCAATCGCTCGCCGCCCAAAACAACGGCATCGCCTTCAAACTCCTCGAAAACGCGAATGCCGTCCAAAAGCGCCAGCCTCAGATCGCGCATGAAGTTTTTATCGGCCGTTTCTATCATTTTGAAATAGCGTCCCATCTGTTGCAACAAAGCATCGTCTCCATGCTGCACAACAGTTTCCA
>JAJRVV010000170.1 GCA_024277135.1 Chloroflexota bacterium
CCGCCAATAGGTCAAGTTGTGTTCACAAGCTCGCCCCGGTAAGGCCCAATTTGAGATTTCGTAATGGACAAACCCCGCCGCCGCCAATTGGTCGCACGCCAATTCATATTGGTCGGCTGCCAAATCGGGGTTGGGCGGGGCGATACGGCCGTCGTGCAACCAACGTTGCATCGGCGTCCCCGGTTCAATCGTCAGGCAGTAGAGGCTGAGATGTTCCGGGGCCAGCGCCAGCGCCGCCGCTAAACTTTGCTGCCAACTGGTCAACGTTTGTCCCGGCACGCCATAAATCAAATCCAGGCTGATGTTGTCAAATCCGGCGCGGCGGCTCATGGTCACGGCATCGGCGACGGCCGTAAAATCATGTGTCCGTTCTAGCATAGCCAACTCGGCCGGAATGGCGCTTTGCGCTCCAAAACTGAGCCGGTTCACCCCCAACCGCCGCAGCGCTGACAGGTATGCCGCGTCCACCGTCCCCGGATTCGCTTCCAGGGTGATTTCAGCATCAGTTGCCAAAACAAACGCCTGCGCCACCGCCGCCAAAATTCGCTCCAGTTCAGGGATACTCATGAGGGATGGGGTGCCGCCGCCAAAGAAGATGGTGTGAATGGGAAGACGGCCGCGCGCCGGATGTCCATCCGCAGGATGCCCAGCCGCCAACCCCGCCACCTGCCAAATCTCCCGGCACAGCGCCGCTGCATATGCCGCCTGTAAATCCCTCACGCTGGTATACGTGTTAAAATCACAATACGAACAGCGGTGACGGCAAAACGGAATATGCAAATAGAGGCTAAGCGAATCCATCCCCGCTCCTGTCTTGATCCTTCATCCTTCCGCCTGCATCCTTCAAAGTGAGTCTTGTCACCAGACCGTCCATACCGTATCATAAACGTAAATGGGATTCACGACTAACATTTTTACACATCACTTTAATTTCTGAAGGAGACGCCAGACATGCCCGCTCGCCCTACCAAACTTGACGCCGTCCGTCTGGCCCGCATGGTGGAAGTCGGCCGTATTCTGAATTCCACCACCGATCCTGACGCGCTGCTAACCTTCATCATCAAAGAAGCGGCGGCGATGACCAACACCGAAGCCGCCTCTATTTTGCTATTAGACCCTAATACCCGCCAGCTATTCATCAAAGCCTCATCCAATGATGTGCCGCCGGAGATGAAGAGTACGCCTGTGCCGCTGGACAGCAGCATTGCCGGCGCCATCTTAAAATCTAATCAGCCGCTCTATATTCCCAATGTCGCCGCCGACCCCCGTTGGAATCAGGAAGTGGATGAAGCCATTGAATTCCAAACGCGGGAAATTTTGGGCGTGCCCATGCGCAATGTGGATAAAGAACCTATCGGCGTGCTGGAAGCGATCAACAAACTGGAAGGCTCATTTTCTCGGCAAGATGCGGAAACATTGGCTGTCTTGGCCGATCTGGCCGGAGTGGCAGTGGAAAAAGCCCGCCTCTTTAACGAATTGCAGCAAGCTAACACCGAATTGAATGAGTTAGATCAAATTAAGAGCGATTTCATCTCCATTGCCTCCCATGAACTGCGGACGCCACTATCCGTCATCTTAGGCTATGTCTCATTTTTGCGGGAAGAAGCGGGGCCGGAGATGGCCGATCAGTTGGACAGTGTGCTGGATGCGGCAATGCATTTACGCAATCTGATCCAGGATATGCTCAACTTCCGTTATGTGGCAACCGGGGAGTCGGTATTGAACCTGGAAATGGTGGATTTGGCGCAGTTGATCCGAGAAATGAACGTGGATCAGGATGAAACGGCCGTCGCCAAACGACAAACCATCACCATCAACCTGCCCCCCTTCCGCCTGCCGGTGGAAGCGGACAGGGATATGATGCAAGTGGTGATGGACAACCTCATCAGCAACGCCATCAAATTCACCCCGCAAAACGGCCGTATTGATATCAGCATCACCCGGCATGGGCTAGAATGTTGGCTCACCGTCAGCGACACCGGCATCGGCATCCCTGAAGACAAACTAGACCGCATCTTCCGCCGCTTTTACCAGGTGGAACACGCCCTGGATCGTCAATATGAGGGAATGGGATTGGGTCTTTCTATCGCTCGCGAGTTAGTGGAACTCCATGACGGCCGTATCTGGGCCGAAAACCTGGATGGTCAGGGCTGCTGTTTCACCATCGCCCTGCCTCTCCATCGGAAAGTAACCGGGTTACCCGGCTGAAACCCGGTTCGTCCGGGAACTGGTAAACAACTATGCGCAAACAACTTTTCCCACTAATTTTATTGACAGCGCTGATCTTCAGCGTCACGCTGGCCCAAGCCCAAGGGCGAGACATTTTGCTGTTGGCGGCAGAAGGGCCGGTCACGCCGGCCATGGCCAGTTACTTTGAAAGGGGCATCCGGGAAGCCGAACGGACGGGGGCCACGGCCGTCCTCATCACCCTCGATACTCCCGGCGGCAACCTCGACCCCATGCAAGACATCGTGCGTCTCTTCCGCGCCGCTGAGATCCCGGTCATCATCTACATCAGCCCGGCCGGCGCCGCCGCCGCCTCGGCCGGCAGCGTCATCACCGTCGCCGCCCATGTGGCCGCCATGGCCCCGGAAACCGTCATCGGCGCCGCTTCCCCCGTGGGCGAAGGCGGCGCTGATTTGGGCGAAACCATCTTCCGCAAAATCACTGAGGACATGAGCGCCCAAATGCGCAGCCTGACCCAAGATCGGGGCGAAGCGGCCATGGAACTGGCCCAAGCCATGATCACCGAAGCCCGCGCCGTCCATGCCGAAGAGGCGCTGGAAGTGGGTTTGATTGACATAGTGGCTGACGATCTGGATGATTTACTGGCGCAGTTAGACGGCCGTACCGTCATCATCAACGATCAACCTATCCAACTCGACACGCGCGGCGCGGTTCGCCGTCCTTTTGAGATGAATCTCATCGAGCAACTGCTCCACGCCCTCTCCAACCCCGTCATCGTCAGCATTTTGCTGGTCATTGGCGTGCAGGCCATCCTCATCGAACTAGGCAGTCCGGGCGGCTGGGTGGCCGGATTCATCGGCGTGCTGGCGCTGGGGTTAGGTATTTACGGCCTGGGACAACTGCCGGCCAACTGGTTGGGGCTGGGGTTGGTGGCCGTCGCTTTTGTGCTGTTTGTCCTGGAGGTAAAAACGCCTGCTGTGGGCGGGCTGGCGATTGCCGGGACTTTGACCCTGCTGATCGGGCTGTTGATCATGTTCAACTCGCCGGGCACGCCCCAATTCGCCCGCATTTCCATTCCCAGCGCCCTCACCATCAGCCTGGGCACGGCCGCTTTCTTTGTGTTTGCGGTGACGATGGCGCTGCGTGCTCAGCAAGCCCAGCCCGCCACCGGGATGGAAGGGCTTTTGGGTCAAACCGGCCCGGCCCGTGGCCAGTTCAAATCCGGCACAGACCAACCGCCCTACACCGGCACAGCGCTGATTCATGGCGAAATCTGGCGGGCGGTGGCGGATGAACCGCTGGCGAAAGGGGATCAGGTGGAGGTAACGGCCGTCACCGGCTTCACCCTCTCTGTCCGCAAAATCGGGCCGGTTAATTGATGAATTAATGATTGGTCAATTTTTAAGTCAAGGAGAAAACGCGCATGATCGTCAGTCAAATTTTACAAAGTAAGGGAAATGATGTGTGGTCTGTTGGCGCTGATGACACTGTGTATGATGCTTTAAGTTTGATGGCCGGCATGAATGTGGGGGCGCTGCTGGTCATGAACGAGGGCGAGATCGCCGGCATCTTCTCCGAGCGGGATTACGCCCGCAAAGTCATTTTGCAAGGCAAATCCTCCAAGCAAACACCGGTCAAAGAAGTGATGACGGCGGAGGTGGTTTGCGTTGGCCTGGATCAAAGTGTGGAAACCTGCATGGCGTTGATGACGGAAAAACACATCCGCCATTTGCCCGTCCTCACAGAATCGAGAGAATTACAAGGCATCATCTCCATCGGCGATGTGGTCAAGGCCGTCATCTCGGAACAAGAACATCTCATCAATCACCTGGAAGGGTACATTACCGGCCGTTCCTAAGACAGGCGCCGCTTATGAGCAAATTCCAACTCAAACTTAACGATGAAACCTGCGAAGTAGAGATCACCCGGTCGGGCGATGCGCTGCAAATTGTGCGGGATGGAGAAACGGCCGTCCTGCGCCTGCTGCATCAGGAAGGCAATGTCCTGGTTTTGGAGCAAGTCCACGAGGACGGCCGTCGCCAACGAATTCGCGCCGCCGTGCATCGGGATGGGGATAAGCGACAAGCATGGGTCAACGGCCGTCTCTTTTCCTACCAGCGCGTCCGCCAGCGTGGCCGCAGCGGCAGCGCCGCCGACAGCGGCTCCCTCTCGGCCAGCATCCCGGCCATTGTCACCGAAATCCTGGTCAGCGAAGGCGACGCCGTCGCTGCCGGAGACAAACTCATCCTGCTCGAATCCATGAAAATGGTCATTCCCATCCAATCGCCCTATGATGGCGTGGTGACGGCCGTTCAATGCGCCGCCGGCGACTCCGTTCAAGCGGGCGTGCCGTTGATAGAAGTGGCAGAAACAAATGCGTAAAACGTAAAGCGAAACACGCTGGCAGTCAACCCTTTCGTTTTCCCAGCCAAAGGACACCTCATGAACCAAATCCGCCTAAACAAATTAACCCAGGAAATCCTGGCGCACGGCGTAGACGGCATCGCCCTCATGCCGGGGCCAAACATGGTCTACCTCAGCGGCATCCACACCCACGTCAGCGAACGCCCCATCCTCCTTTTCCTGCCCGCCGACGATGACCCGGCCATCATCATCCCCCACCTGGAAGCGATGAAAGCGCGAGACGCCGGCGTCCCCGAAGAGCGCATCTTTGCCTGGACAGACGAACAAGGGCACACTGGCGCTTTCCAGCAAGCGTGCGCCCGCTTGGAACTGTCCGACTACCTGCTGGGCGTGGAAGCGTTGCACATGCGCGTGTTGGAACTGGAACTACTGCAACGGTACGCTCCCGGCCTGCAAATCAGCCGCGCCGAGCCGATCATGGGGGCGTTGCGCATCACCAAAGACGCCGACGAAATCGCCGCCATGGAGAAAGCCATCGCCGTGGCCCAGGACGCCATGAGCGCCATCCTGCCCCGCATCAAAATCGGCATGACGGAGAAGCAGGTGGCGGCGCTGCTCAACCAGGCGCTGCTGGATCATGGCGCGGAAAGCATCGCCTTTGGCCCCATCGTCTCTGCCGGACCGAACGCCGCCTCGCCTCACGCTGTGCCGACGGAACGGCCGTTGCAAACCGGCGATCTACTCGTCATAGATTGGGGCGTTTACGTAGATGGCTACCCCTCCGACATCACCCGCACCTTCGCCGTCGGCGACATCGAACCGGAATTCAAACGCATCTACGACATCGTTCGCGCCGCCAACGAGCGGGGTAAATTGGTCTCGGCCCCCAACGCCACCGGTCAGGACGTAGATCGCGCCGCCCGCCGCGTCATTGACGAAGCGGGCTACGGCCCCTACTTCATCCACCGCACCGGACATGGCCTGGGACTGGAAGTGCATGAACCCCCCTTCATGATGGAGGGCAACGAAGAGCCGATGGCGCCGGGCACGGTGTTTACCGTCGAGCCGGGCATCTACCTGCCGGGGCGCGCCGGCGTCCGCATGGAGGATGATGTACTCATCACCGCTGACGGCCATCGCAGTTTGACCAGCTTCAGCCGCGATTTGATCACGGTGGGATAAGCGCTTGACCCAAGAAACAACCGCTCTACTCGAATCTGGCTCCAAACGACAACGGAGCGATGCCATCCTGACAGCTCTGGCGCAGGCCAATCAGGTACTCTTTCGCCCCGGTGAACTGGAGGCGCGTCTGCCGGATGTGTTAGCCATCCTGGGCCAGGCCGCCGGATTCAGCCGCGTTTATCTGTACCAAAATGAAACCGCGCCAGGCCAACAGATTATCCGTTTACGATCATTGTGGGCGGTTCAGGGCGCGATCACGCCGGAAGAAATAGCCCGGTTTCAGGTATTTGATCTCACCCTATTTAATGCCGCCAATGTGGCCCGATTACAAGCCGGGAAACCAGTGTACGGCCGTCTCTCCGACTTCCCTGCCAACAGCCAGAATATACTCAAAAAGCTCAACGTCCTCTCCGCCGCCGTGATGCCCATCTTTGTTGGTGATAAATGGTGGGGATTATTGGGTGTGGACAGCCGCACCGAAGAGCGTATTTGGTCAAAAGCAGAAATCGAGGCGCTCAAAAACGTATCGGCTTCCCTGGGAGCGGCCATCGAAAATGACCGATTGTACACCGCCGAAAAAAACGCGCGCCAACGAGCCGAACTGTTGCATCATGTGGCCGGCATCATCTCTGCCAGCCTGGATCGGGAGGAGGTGTTGCAGCGTAGTCTGGATCAATTGGGGCAGGTACTTAGTTTCGACAGCGCCGCCATCTATTTGCTGCCCCAGGGTCAACAGCCGCCTACGCTGGTCGTGAACGGCCATAAGAATCCCTCGCTCACCGTTGCCGCCGGCTTGCAATCGCTGGCCGACTTCCCCATTCTGCGCCAGATGCAGGCCGATCGCGCCCCCATTTTAAGCGGCGATGTCCGCCAGATGAATGAGTGGGTGTGGCTGGAAGGCGCCGAAAATGTCCGCTCCTTTATGGCCGCGCCGTTGCTCGTTCAAGGGCAAATGATCGGCGCCCTCATGGTAGACAGCAGCCACCTCCACTTTTACGATGAATCAGATTTGCAAATTGTTTCCGGGCTGGCGCAAACGGTGGCTGTAGCCGTACAAAATGCCAATTTGTATACCGAAACCCGGCAACGAGCCGAAGAGCTGCGTATTTTGCACCAGGTGGGTCTCACAGCGGCAACGGCCGTCACCGTGGACGAACTCCTCACCCACGCCACTGAAATCATCAGCCAAACGTTGTACCCCGACCATTTTGGTTTTTTGCTCTTGCACAAAAGTGGCGATTTTTTGCTGCCCCATCCCTCCTACCATCCCCCGCCTTCCGACAGCCCCGTCCCGGCGCCATTGGCCGGCAGCATCATTGGGCGGGTGGTGCGCACAGGCGACCTCGTCATCGTGCCCGACGTCAGCCAAGACCCGGACTATTTTGAGCGCCGACGCGCAACTCGTTCGGAAATCGTCGTCCCCGTCCGCATTGGCGATGATGTGATCGGCGTCATCAATGTCGAAAGCGCCCATTTAGACGCTTTCAATCAACGAGACGCCCGCTTTCTGACGACGCTCTCCCGGCTCGTCGCTTCCTTCATCGAACGGGTACAGCTTCATCAAACCCTGCGCCAACAGGCGGACTCTCTGGCTGATGAAGTGAAGCGGCAAACGGCCGAACTCCGGCAAGAGAAAGAGCGTCTGCAAACCATCCTGGACAGCGCTGGTGAAGGCATCATCCTCACCGACAAAGAGGGTATCGTCCAATACGCTAATCCGGCCGTCACCCGGCTCACTGGCTTCAGCCAACAAGAAATTTTGGGGCACAAATCCAATTTGTGGCGCAGCAACAAAACGCCGCCGGAGACTCATCAGGATTTATGGCAGACGATTTTACGCGGCGACATCTGGCATGGGGAGTTAATCAATCAAACGAAGCAGGGAACGCATTATGACGCCAACCTGACGGTGGCGCCCTTTCATAATGGTCAGGGGGAGATGATCGGGTTTGTCGGCATCCAGTCAGACATCAGCCGGTTGAAAAATATGGAGCGGCTCAAGTCCCGGTTTGTCACCGATGTCTCGCACGAACTGCGGACGCCGGTCACCAATCTCAAGTTGTACACCGATTTGTTGATGCGGACGCCGCCGGAGAGACACGGCCGTTACTTTGAAGTGCTCCATATTCAAGTCTCCCGCCTGGAACAACTCATTGAGGATATTTTGACCTTGTCCCGGCTGGAAGTCAACCGACTCAATATGGAACTCCATCCGGTAGACATCAACCTGATCGCCAGACAAACCGTGGACAGTGTTCAGTCCCAGGCGGCAGCCGGGTTGTCGGCGACAACTGAATTGTCGCTGGAGTTCATCCCTACTCCGGCGGTGGAGCCGGTGTGCGGCGACCCCGGTTTACTGCGCCAACTCATCTCCAATCTGGTGCAAAATGCCGTTAACTACACGCCGGAAGGGAAAATTTTGGTGGCTACATTAGCCCGGCCCAAGTCAGGATTTGTGGAATTGGTGGTGCAAGATACGGGAGTGGGCATTGATCCGGAGGAACGGCCGTACATCTTCGACCGCTTCTTTCGCGGCAAATACGCCAGCCATTCCCACATCTCCGGCAGCGGCCTCGGTCTGACCATCGTGCGCGAAATCGTGGATATGCTCGACGGCCATATCGAAATCGAAAGCGCGCCAGGAGCGGGCGCCAAAGTCTCCGTCATGTTGAAAACGGCCGCAGCCAGCCGGCTTTGTTCGTAACGTTACCCGCCGTTCCCATCCAGCGCCCACGCCGCTAAATCCGGCAGCCATTGCGCCTCTCCCCCATGCGGATGCACCCAGCCAATTTGCCACTGTTGGTGACGGCCGTTCTGCCACAAGTCGGCCGTCCAACGCAGCCAGCCAAACACCGGCTCCCGATCTTCCCAATCCGGCTCCCACTGAACCCACAGCACTGATCGTTTTTGTGTTTGCGCCCAATCACCGATTTTTTGCTGGAATGAGGCGCCCCGATCCGGCAGGTAAATGGTCATGTAAGTGTTATAGATGAGAACGGGGGCCGCCCCATCAGGGACGCCCGCCCCATCGGGAACATGCTGGCGCAGAAAGTTATCCAAGCCATCGGGTAAGTCGGCCGGAAACAGGCGAATGGGGGCTTCGCTCTGGTTGGCCTGACGGAAGGCGGCGATGCCCTGGCGCAGGCGCGCCAGTCGGTGAACCTGATCGGCCCAGACGAAAGCGGCTAGAGTTTGCTCATCCGCTTCGGTCTTCAGGGGAAACGGCCGTAAATCACACCCTGTCCGGCTGATGATGCTGGGCCAAGTCTGGTTGTGCGGCGGCACAAACTCGCCCCGGCATTCTGTTTGGAATTGAACCGGCGCGCCGGAGCCGATTTGCAGGTGGAGACGGCCGTCCGTCACCAATCGGTAGCTGCGTCGTTCTGCCGCCAGATTCAACCCGGCGCTGGCTCCCAAATCCACCAGATGCACCGATTCCCAGCCCGTGTACAGCAGTGGCAGCAGCCAGGCCAGCCCGCGCCCGGTCTCGTTGGTCTGCACCGTCGCCGTCTTGATGAAGGGGGTCAATGCCGTCCGCCGCGCCAGGATAGCCTGCTGCAAATGGGCCGCCAGCGCAGGGTCGGTGGCCGGCCGCTCCCCACCCACCGAGGGGTAGAAAGCGGCCAATCCGGCCACGTCGGGATGTTGCAGCAGCAGTTCCCGGTGTAAACCGGCCAGTAACAGCAGGGTGATGTCAAAGGGGTTACGGCCGTTTGCCGCCGTCACCAGCCAATCAGCTACCAAATTCCCCGCCGGCTCCGCCAGCCAATCTGCCAACAGCCCAAACAAGCGAGCATACAGCGGCGAATAACTGCGGGAAAACTCCTCCTGATCGCGGAAACGATGAGCCAGTTTGGCACGGAAATCAGTCATCTTCACTACCCTCAGAGACGACCTGTGAGGTTTTTGGAAACCTCATACGAAAGCGCGTTATGTCAACCTATAACTAAAAACCTCGCAGGTCTGCACAATTTATGGTCGTTGCAAAATGTGGGTGGTGATGGTGGCGCCGCTGCCGCCGATGTTCTGCGTCATGGCGATGCGGGCGCCCTCAATCTGCGCTTCTCCGGCCTGCCCGCGCAGTTGCAAAACCGCCTCGGCCAATTGGTACAATCCGGTAGCCCCCACCGGATGCCCCCGCGCTTTCAGCCCGCCCATGGTGCAAATGGGGATACGGCCGCGCGGCAAAATCTCCCCCGCCTGGGCCAGACGCACCCCCTGGCCTGGTTCAGCAAAACCGCTCGCTTCCAGCGACAACGCCGACATGATGCTGAAGGCGTCGTGCAGTTCAAACAAATCCACATCTTCCGGGCCAATGCCTGCCATCTCATACGCCCGCCGCGCCGAAATCTCGGCCGCTTTCAACCACAATAGGTCTTCCCGGTCATGGATCGCCAGCGTATCTGTGGCCGACGCCGAGCCGATGACGCGCGCGGCCGTCGGCGCTTTTTCGGCCGGGACCAGCAGCAGCGCCGCTGCCCCATCCCCGATGGGAGAGGCATCGTACAACGAGATGGGATCGGCCACTACCCGTCCTTTTTCGTAGGTGCGTTGGCTGATGGGAGTTTGGAACATGGCGTTGGGGTTCTTGGCCCCGTTAGCGTGAGAATTGAGGGCAAAGGAGGCGAAGTCGTGGCGCTGGTAGCCGTATTCGTGCATGTACCGGCGCATGATCAGTGCATTGAGGCCGACGAAGGTAACGCCGTGAATGATTTCGTAATCGGCGTCGGCAGCGGTGGTGAGCGCGGCCGTCGTCTCCTTGAAAGGGGTCTCCGTCAGCTTTTCCGCGCCGATAACCAAAACGGCCTCCAATTCACCGCTGGCGACGGCCAGCAATCCCTGCCGCATGGCGGAACCGGCGGAACCGCAAGCCGCTTCCAGCTTGACCGCCTCCACGCCTCGCTGGCCCAGATGGTCGGCCACCAGCGCCCCCAACTGCCGCTGCCGGTTGAGACGGCCGCTGGTCATGTTGCCGATGTAGATGCTGTCCACCTGTTCCACACCGGCGGCGGCCATCGCCGCCTGACCGGCCTGCACCGCTAACTGGCGCAAGGACAAAGCCCAATGCTCGCGCGCGGCTGTTTGTCCCACACCTAGAATCGCTACCTGTCGCATAAAACCTCCATAGCAAAGGCAGATGTTAACTTTTGCTGGTTTTCACAAAAAAAGACACCGAATGTCTGAATGACATCCGATGTCTGAGTTTATCCGTTGAGTCTGCCAGAAACTGTCAGATGAACGTAAATAACTATCGCGTTATGGTTTTTGGGGAGCTTCAGGAATTCCCGTGATCAATGCAATTTGCAGAAGGGTGGTTCTGGAAACGGCCGTTTCCAAATATCAGAGCCTTTGGCCACGGCAACAGAACCTATTGAATGACTCCTTTTTCATACCCCCCATTGATCTCACAAACCAACTGTTTTGTCACGCTGAAATTTTCCAGAGTTCTCAGCATAATAACAAAACCTAACAATGGGTTGCGGCCGACGTTGCTCCGCTGTGCTCCGCAACGCGGTTGAATCCGAGTGTTAAGCGGCTAATCCTTTTCCCACCACCTGCCCTAAAATCCGCACCCCCTTCTCAATCTCCGCCTCCGTCAAGCCGCTGAAGCCGAGCAGGATGGACGGCCGTCCCCCGGACATCTGTCCGCCACCCCCCACATGATACGCTGCCCCTGGATACACGCCCGCGCCCGCCTGGGCCGCCCGGCGCACCACATCCGCCTCCGCCACGCCGTCCGGCAAATAAACCATCACCTGCAACCCCGCCGGATTGTCCGTAAAACGGCCGTCCGGCAGCCACTCTCTTAACGCCGCCACCAGCGCCTCACGCCGACGGCCGTATGCCTGTCGTAGATGGCGCAAATGCCGCTCAAAATGCCCCTCGGTGATGAAATCGGCCACCGCCGCCTGCGTCAGCGTCGGCGCGCCCCGGTCCACCAGCCCTTTGGCGCGGATGAAGGGGGCCAACAGCGGCGGCGGCAGAACCACGTATCCCAACCGTAGCGCCGGGAATAGCACTTTGGAAAACGTGCCCAGATAAATGACACGGCCGTCCTCATCCAACCCCTGCAAAGCGGACAACGGACGGCCGTCATACCGCAGCTCGCCGTCATAATCATCCTCCACCGCCAGCGCCCCCGCATCCCGCGCCCAGGCCAGCAGCGCCAGCCGCCGCGTCAGCGGCATCGTCCCTCCGCGCGGAAACTGGTTCGACGGTGTGACAAAGGCCAGCCGCGCCCGGCTCTGCGCCGGGATTTTCTCCACCGGGAACCCTTCATCATCCACCGGCAACGGCCGTATCCGCGCCCCATGCAGCCGCAGCAGTTCAATCGCCGCCGTATACCCCGGCGTCTCCACCAATACCTCGTCCCCCGGCGCTAGCAGCAGCCGCGCCAAAATATCCATCGCCTGGTGCGCCCCGCTGACGATGACCACCTGCTCCGGCGTGCAGCGCACCCCGCGCCACCGCGCTAGATAATCGGCCAGCGCCGCCCGCAGCGGGGCAAATCCGGCCGCCGAGCCATAGCGGGAAAGCATCACGTCGTCGGTGCTGAGATAACGGGCCAGCAGCTTGCGCCAGATGTCGTAGGGGAAAATGTGGGGGAAGGAACG
>JAJRVV010000171.1 GCA_024277135.1 Chloroflexota bacterium
AGGTCAGTTTTTACCAGTATGTGCTTGACCGGGTTTCACAGAAGAATGAAATGCCATCGTTGGCGGACATCATCCGCTCTCGCGGTCAACCTGAGTTAACTTCCCTGTAATTGCTCATTACCCCAGATTTTCGAGAAGATACCCAAATTCCAATACAAAAAAAGACTGAGGACGTTTCAGTTGTCCTCAGTCCTCTGCGGTGATCGGTGATGGGCCATGAGGGATTCGAACCCCCGACCAAGTGATTAAAAGTCACCTGCTCTGCCAGCTGAGCTAATGGCCCATATCATTCAAAATTATAGCCCTCCCGGAACGGGCTGGCAACTGGAAATTCACGGGGCAATGGTTTCTGGCGTCGCGGCCAGTTGAGCTTTTGAGTTGAGGCTGGCGTTCCTTCATTAGGGTTGACGGGTAATAGTAGAATTGGAGCAGATTTATCAGGAGAAAAACATGGGCGATCAAGAACATTCAACCAATTGGCTGTACGCTTTTAACAGAAGATTGGCTTCCATTCGGCCGGTGGCATGGCTGTTTTCACACACGTTTCATCACCTGGATCGACTGGTGATTCGGTTGAGTGACGGCCGTCACACGACGGCGACAAACTTGCTGACGGGTCTGCCTATCATCACCCTGACCGCCACCGGCGCCAAAAGCGGTCAATCCCGGTCGGTGCCGCTTATTGGCATCCCGGATGGGGAGAACATTCTTTTGATTGCCTCGAATTTTGGGCGCTCCTTTTTACCGGCCTGGTATCATAATTTGAAGGCGCATCCAGAGGCGACGGTGACGTTGGGGCAGGAGTCAAAGCCGTATCTGGCGCACGAAGCGGTTGGGGCGGAGTGGGAGGCAGGCTGGCAAACGGCCGTCAGCCGATATGCGGGGTATGCGGCGTATCAAAAACGGGCCGGGCGGCACATCCCGGTTATGGTGTTGACCCCCAAAAACAACAACTCATAAATTGTAGGCCAGGTAGGTGATGGTTTGCTGGCGCTGGAAACCGAGGCTTTGGTAGAGGCGGACGGCCGTTTCGTTGTCGCGCCAGACGCCAATTTGGGCTTGTTTGACTCCCCGTTTTTCTAGTTCATGGATGGCGGCCTGGAGGAGCAGACGGCCGTATCCTTGCCCCTGCTCCTCCAGCACAATCCCCACCGGCTCAATCATCTCCCCCCGCAGCCAGGCAAAGCCGATGGGCTGCTCCGTTTTCAATAAAAACAACATGTCCGCCGGATCGGCCAGCGTTTTCGTCACTTCTTCCAGATGGTATGGCTGATACCAGGGCCGGCCGCCAAAGCTCTGGTCATAGAGCGTCAGGAACGTCTGAATGGCGCGGGCGCGGAGGAAAGTGTGCAGGGTTGGGGGAAACGGAGAGTGGGGAGCGGGGAGTGGGAGGCGCATGAGCCATTCTTTGTGTTCGATGAAGAAGTTGTGATAGCGCAGGAAATGGGTGGCGGGACTGTCCAGGTCGATGATGGCGTGAGAGATTTGTTTGACGCTAATCGCCGGGAGTTGGGGTAGTACGGCCGTCCACAACATATTGCCCATCCCTCGCCGCCGAAAATCGGGGTGAATGCCACCGTCCAGGTCGAACACCCCATCCAGGCCGGGAACAAGGGTGAGGGTGAGGCAACCTATGAGACGGCCGTCCTCAATAACCCAGGTGCGGCCCGGATCAAAGGCAATCGTCTGCCCTGGATAAAGCAGATGAAACAGGGCGTGGACGGCCGTTGAATCCATCTGCCGAAATGGACGAACTAACATAGCTTACAAGTCTATCACGTTTCACGAAAGGCTTGACCCATCCCTGCCCAGATGATAAAATTCCCCCCCGCTCGCCCCCATCGTCTAGGGGACTAGGACGTAGGCCTTTCAAGCCTAAAACCGGAGTTCGAATCTCCGTGGGGGCACAGTTGAAGCTCCGCCAACCGGCGGGGCTTTTTTGATTTTGGTTTTCTGCCGGCCCGCTTTACAATCCCATAAGTCATAAACTGATGTAACTGTAAGGTACGAATAGGAACACAGAGACCACAGAGGACACACAGAGTTTCACAGAGAGAACGGAGAGGAATGCAATTTTGGGAAAAGGTTATTGGCGACGGAAAATTGTTTTTCATCACGGTTTTTCCTTTGTGTCCTCTCTGTGTATCTCTATGCCTTCTCTGTGCATCTCTGTGTAACCGATCAGGTGTATAGTTACAAACTGATTACCGAATACCGAATACCGATTACTGAATACTGAATACGGAGGCAGCCATGCGACTAGGACTGATGTTAGGCTATGCGGCGCGGCGGATTAAACTGCCGCTGGAACTGGTGCAAGAAGCGGATCGGCTAGGCGTGTATGCGGTGTGGACGGCCGAAGCGTATGGCTCGGATGCGGTGTCGCCGCTGGCCTGGCTGGGGGCGCAAACGCAGCGCATCAAACTGGGCACGGCCATCATGCAAATGCCGGGCCGCACCCCGGCCAATGCGGCCATGACGGCGATGACGATGAACCAGTTGTCGGGCGGCCGTTTCCTCATGGGCTTAGGTCTCTCCGGGCCGCAAGTGGTGGAAGGATGGCATGGCGTCAGCTACAAACGGCCGTTGACCCGCACCCGCGAATATGTGGACATCGTGCGCCAAATTTTTCGGCGACAAGATCGGATGACCCTGGATGGCAAATTGTATCAGATTCCTTACCGGGGCGAGGACGCCACCGGGCTGGGCAAGCCGCTCAAAAGCACGTTGGAAGCTGCGCCCGACATCCCCATTTACCTGGCGGCTATCGGCCCCAAAAATGTGCGGTTGGCAGCCGAGATCGCCGACGGTTGGCTGCCCATCTTCTTCTCGCCGGAGAAATATGCCGAGACGTACCGGCCACACGTGGAAGCCGGGCTGGTGAAAGCGGGCAAGAGGATGGCTGATTTTGACATCGCGCCCACTGTTTCAGTGGTGATCAATGACAGTCTGGATGTGTGTTACAATATGCTGCGGCCGTTCTTGGCCCTCTACATCGGCGGCATGGGCGCCAAAGGCAAAAATTTCTACCACGACCTAGCCTGCCGTTATGGGTACGAATCGGCCGCCGACGAAATTCAAAACCTCTACCTCTCCGGAGACAAAGGGGCGGCTATGATGAAAGTCCCCGGTGAACTGATTGATGAAGTGGCCCTGGTTGGCCCGCGGGAACGGGTGAAGGAACGGCTGCAACTGTGGCTGGACAGCCCGGTGACGACGCTGAACATGACGGTGTTTGACATAGACACCTTGCGCGCAATGGTAGAATTAGTGGGAGAGTTGGATTAACCGATGGAGAAAACGGCTATGAGACAGGTTTTGATTTATCCTGGTGAGGATGGTTATTGGATCGCTGAGTGCCCCAGTTTGCCTGGATGTATCAGTCAAGGCGAGACAAAAGAAACCGCCATTCAAAACATCCGTGAGGCGATTGAACTTTATATTGAGGCATTAGAAGATGATGGGCTGGGTGTGCCGGAAGATCACATGAACGCACTATTAGTTGCCTTATGATCTACAACTCACTATCTGGGAAACGCGAAACGAAAATTTTAAAAACTGCTAAAGAACTGTTAATTGCTTCTCCTGGCAGCTTAGACGAAGCACTTATTGATTGTCAATTTTTGTTTCGATTTGAACAGGTATGGTGTTCTTGGGTATTGCAAATTCGGCAATTGATTTGGGGATTATTAGGGGAAATAAACAACGCCTCATTTTCCATGAACAACAGCGAGCATATAGGATTAGCCATACATTTGGAGAGAAACAAAGGCATTGGTGTAGGAGTTGGGCCAGACGGCTTGTTTATCGAGAATAACAATCGTGGTTATCGCCCTTTTAATAATCATCTACGTGAGTGGACTGATAATTCATGGAAGCGGCTCAAGGATAGGGCTAAAGTTGAACAGGTCTGGTCGGAGATTTGGCAAGAGGCAAACCAAGTCAGCAAGATGCATTCTGAAACAAGGCGTCTCGGACTTGCATATGGCCTAATTCCTCACCAACATGAGTTTGTGGATTATTCTCCCAACCAAATATCAGAATTCTACAAGAATGTATTTAACTGGATCATGTGGGCGAGGATCGTTCCCATATTCCGCTGGACTATGAGCAGGCTTATTGAAAGCAAGGTTGAAGACAGCTTACAGCGCACAGTTCGTCCTCATAAGTGGCCAACTGGTCATTGGCAAGATAAAGAGACTCAGTAGATCAAGATTTTCGCCACGAATGCCACGAATTACACGAAAAACACGTTCTTAATTCGTGAAATTTGTGCAATTCGTGGCAGATTTTGGATCTACTGAGACTGGTGGCAGTGTTTGGATTCCACATAAACTTGGCAATACAAAACGCATGACCCTGCCTGTGCGAGTCAGAACATGGGCCATATATTTTTTGACGAAAAGAGGAGGGGGGAGAAGAACCGAAGATGCCGCAGTGAGTTTGTGGAATAATGAATTTACTGAACATCCTGTTACAACAAAACACTTTCGCAATGAACGAACCCGATTATTTAGAAATGGATCAAAGAAAACGCCCAACATGCAGATAATTATCTAGGGCTTTCATTCAAGCGAGTGGGTTGTAGAATTGAGTGCATGAGTAAACTACCAAAAATTTCAGGACGAGAATGCGTGCAAGCCCTGGAAAAAGCAGGCTTTTTCATCAAACGGCAGCGTGGCAGTCACATCATCATGCGACGGGACGATCCTTTTGCCCAACTTGTTGTGCCAAACCACAAAGAATTGGATCGGGGCACATTGCGGGCCATTATTCGGCAGGCAGAGTTAAGCGTAGAACAATTTGTGGAGTTGTTATAATCAGTGAGTTCGATCAGAGATTTTGAGTACACTCCCGTCATTGAACGGGACGAATATGATGCCGCATGGCAGGCAAAACGAGAAAGCGTGCCCATTGACGGCCGTGAACCCCTTTTCATCGCCCTTGTCCAACAACTGACCGCCAAACGGCCGCTCCCCCCCCGCCATTACAACCAGACCATGCGTCACTTCGCCGGGCAAGGCCTGCCCTATCTCTCCAAAACCCAGGTTCTCGATGTGTACCAACGGTTATGTGATCAGGGTTTGATGGCATTTGACCCCGACGTGCGCGTGCTGCTGCAAACCAAACCCGTCCGCAGTCAGGCAGGCGTCACCGTCGTCACCGTGCTGACCAAGCCCTACCCTTGCCCCGGCGAATGTATCTTCTGCCCCACCGACGCGCGTATGCCCAAGAGCTATTTGCACGACGAACCGGGGGCGCAGAGAGCCGAACGGTACCAGTTTGACCCCTACGCCCAAACTGCCGGCCGTATCCACGCATTGGCACAAATCGGCCATCCGGTAGACAAAATCGAACTGCTCATCCTGGGCGGCACCTTCTCCAGCTACCGCCGCAATTACCAGGAGTGGTTCATCAAACGCTGTTTTGACGCCATGAACGGGGCGGAAGCGGCGACGCTGAAAGAAGCGCAAGAAATAAACGCCGCCGGTCAGCGGCGTAATGTGGGGCTGGTGGTGGAGACGCGCCAGGATCACATCAACGCTGAGGAGCTGCGCTGGTTCCGCAAGTTGGGCGTGACCAAAGTGCAGGTGGGCATCCAAAGCATGGATGACCGCATCTTGGCATTGAACAAGCGGGGCCATGATGTGCAGGCGACGCGGTACGCCTTCCGTCTACTGCGGCTGGCGGGCTACAAGATTCATGGCCATTGGATGCCCAATTTGCTGGGAGCGACGCCGAAGGGGGATGTTGAGGATTACGGCCGTCTCTGGAGCGACCCCGCCATCCGCCCCGACGAACTGAAAATTTATCCCTGTATGCTGCTGGAAAACGCGGAAATGTACGACTACTGGCAGCGGGGCGAATATCGGCCGTACACTGAAACGGAAGTGCGTGATGTGTTGGTAGAATGCAAGGCGCAAACACCCCCCTACGTCCGCCTCACCCGCATCATCCGCGACATCCCCACCACCAACGTCGTCGAGGGCAACAAAAAGGCAAACCTGCGCCAGATGGCCCAGCAGGAATTGGCCCGGCGCGGCCTGAAATGCCAATGTATCCGCTGCCGGGAAGTGCGGCGGGAAAAGTTAACAATTAACAATTTACAATTAACAATTAACAATTACGACACAGATGCTACCACCGAGCATTTCCTCCAATTCGTCACCGATGATGATCGTATCGCCGGGTTTCTCCGCCTTTCGCTCCCTGCTCCCCGCTCCCCGTTGCCCATCCTCGAACTGGCCGGGCATGCCATGATCCGGGAAGTGCATGTGTATGGCCCGGCGCTGCCTATTGGCAATGAAAGCGAAGGGGAAGCGCAACACATTGGATTGGGGACGCAGTTGGTACACAAAGCCAAAGCGATGGCGCGGCAGGCTGGGTTCGCCAAAATTGCCGTCATCAGCGCCGTCGGCACCCGAAATTATTACCGCAAGTTAGGGTTTGAGTTGGGTGTGGATGGGCTGTACATGACGGCCGTGCTCTAATCCAGCATGAACGACAAACCAAAGAAAACCTCCCCCTTCCCTGCACGGTTTTTCAGTTGTCCGCGATTGTCATGCTGTAGCCGCAAAATCCTTTTCGCGTTCCAGCGAGTTCCGAAAAACGCGACTGTGAAATCACGGCTACAAACCCGGTTACTGGAAATCCTCCCCCAAAATATGTTATAGTGGGTCCATTCCGTTTAACTTTTTCTGTAGACGCAGCACATCTGGGAACGCAAACTCATGTCACAATTTAACTGGCAGCTTGATATCGAAGAGAGCTGGGGAGAGCCAGAGAATAAGCCGGAACCGAAACGGCCGTTAAACGCCATTTGGTTTCTGGTGGTGGCGGTGGTGGTGGTCACGGCCGTCCTCAGCGGTTGGTTCGCCGCCCAACGGCAGGTAACCCGGGCCGAATCGGCGTTGAAAGAGACGATCCAGAACATACTCGACCTGGAGCATGAAGCCGTGTCTGGCGGGGATGGCGACCTATACTTCGCTTTGCTGGCTGATGATGCCGCCTGGCGAGCCGCCCAACTGAACCCGGAAAATCTGGCCGCCAACCACGCCGGGTATACCGTCACCCGCGCCCAGGCGCGAGATGAGTTTGTGTGGGCCAATGTAACCTGGGAGGCGGAGGGCCGTACCTACCAGCGCATCGCCTTTTTCCAGCAGCAAAACGGCGTTTATGTCCACGCGCCCACCGCGCCTGGCTATTGGGGCGAACCATTAAGCCGCCGCTCCGACTGGGGCGATCTCGCCTTTCGCCAGATTGACGAAGGGATGGCGGCGTTGATCACCGCTTATGTGGACAAATTTATCGCTGAGACCTGCCCGCAAAACTGTGTGGACGGCCGTCTCCCCTTCACCCTGGAATTGACCGATAATTACCAGCAAACGGCCGTTGCCGGAACCATCCAGGCGCCTTCCCCGCGATTGGCGGCCCTGGGCCAAGACGGCCGTCCCGCCGCCCCCTTCTGGCAGATCCTGCGCCAACGCCTCGAAGATTACCTGTCGCCCACCACCATCCGATTTGCCCTGCCGCCTCCCTTCCTGCCCGGCGTGTACCGGATGGACTATGCCCAAGCCGCCGCCGATTTCATGGCTTTATACCCGGATATCGCCATCGAACTCATCCCCCTGCCCAAACTTCCCGCCGATCTGGCCGATCTGGCCCAATTCGACGGCGCCGCCCTGCCCCCGACTGCTGACATGGTAGCCGCCGGATTGGTGGCCGACCTGACCGATTTTGCCCGCACCGACCCCGAATTTCATAGCCAGGACTTTTATGACGCCATCTGGCAGGGGGCTATCTGGCGGGATCGACTCTGGTTTATGCCCCAATCGGCCCATTTCAAACTGTTGTTTTATGATAGTCTGGCCTACCGGCAGGCTGATTTGCCGGAACCGGCCTGGCAGTGGCAGTGGGCGGACATGGAAGCGGACATGGCGGCGCTGTTGGCCCAACAAACATACGACTGGGGCTTCATGGATTTGGGGCCGGATAGTTTACTGGCTTATGCTTACAATCTGGCGGGGGATTGTGTGGAAACGGCCTTCTCCCTCTGCCCGCCCCCTTTACAACCGACGCACATCGCCGCCGCGCTGGATTGGTACGAGCCGTTGATTCAAACCGGGCAGATGCCCTCCCTGGTAGAGCAAGCTGATGCCTCCGAGCGGGGCGGGCCTTCCACGTTGCAAACGGCGCGCCGCCGGGCGGCGTTTTGGGTGGATGAGCCGCTCTATTTTGAGTATTATCTGCTGTTTAACCCGATTGGCGTGGCTCCCTTCCCTGGCGCCGGTTTTTTGGATGGAGTGACGCCGATTTGGGTGGATGGCAATTTTATCAGCGCCGGCAGCGAACATCCGCGTGCGGTGTGGCAGTGGCTTGCGTTTTTGTCCCAGCAGCCACCGACCCCGCGCTTCCGTTACATTCCGGCACGGCCGTCTGTCGCCGCCGAAACGGAGTACTGGTTCACTCTGCCCCGGCCGTTGGTGAATGTCATGCGCATGGCGTTCAACTCGGCCCGGCCAGTCACGTTGGCTGACAAACTGATTTTTACCCCGGAGCGGTTGACGGCCGTCATCGCTGGCGACATTTCCTCTCTGGCATCGGCCCAAAATCAGTCGGAAATCGTTTGGTTCCGGTAAGTTAATTGTTCCCGACATAAAAAAAACGGCCGTCTGGGAGAACAGACGGCCGTACTGATTACTGCCAACTGAACACTGTTCACTGGCATCAGTGATGCAAAATCTGGTTCAGGAACAACTTCGTCCGTTCCTCTTTCGGATTGGTGAAAAACTCTTCCGGTTTAGCCGCTTCCACAACTTGCCCCGCATCAAAGAAAATCACCCGCTCCGCCACTTCGCGGGCAAACCCCATCTCATGCGTCACCGCCAGAATGGTGTAGCCCGCCTTGGCCAGATCGCGCATCACATCCAGCACTTCCTTGATCATTTCCGGATCAAGGGCAGACGTCGGTTCATCAAACAGCAGAACCTTCGGCTGCATTGTTAACGTGCGCGCCATCGCCACCCGCTGCTGCTGACCGCCCGAAAGCTGTCCCGGATACTTGTTCGCCTGCTCCGGGATGCCCACCCGTATCAACCATTGCATCGCCACTTCCTCAGCATGGTCGCGCGACCATTTACGCACATTGATGGGGGCCAGGGTAATGTTATCCAGTACCGTCAGGTGGGGGAACAGGTTAAACTGTTGGAACACCATGCCCACTTCTCGCCGAACCTCCTGGATATTGCGTATATCGTGCGACAATTCGATGCCATCCACGATAATCCGACCTTCTTGATGCTCTTCCAGGCGGTTGATGCAGCGAATAAAGGTGGATTTGCCGGAACCCGACGGGCCGAGGATGACGATCACTTCCCCCGGCTTAACCCGCAAGTCAACGCCGCGCAAGGCTTCAAATTCGCCAAACCATTTATGCACATTCTCACAAATGATGATCTCGTCTACGAAACTTGGCGCGGGGCCTTCCATTGTTATGCTCATAATAATCTCCTCAAATTCTCGGAAGCCAATAACGTCTGACTAGCTTCTGAGCGTTGTTGACTCTTCTTGATTTTACCGTTCGGCTACACTCAATTTTGCTTCCAACCGGCGGCTGTAAGAGGACATGACAAAGCTGCCGATGAAGTGAACCAACCCTAACGTCACATACAATTCAAGCCGCAATCCTTGCCACTGGGCGTTTGCCAAAATCGCTTTCTGGATACCCAAAAGGTCAAACAAACCGACGATGGAAACCAGCGAGGAGGACTTGAATGCGCCAATGAATTGGCCGACGATGGGCGGGATGACGATGCGCAGCGCCTGGGGCAAGACAATAAACCGCATTTTTTGCAGGGTGTTAAAGCCCAATGAATCGGCGGCTTCATACTGCCCTTTGGGGATGGCTTGCAAACCGCCGCGAATCGTCTCCGCCATGTAAGCAGACGAAAAGAGCGTGTAGCCCACGATGATCGGCCACGGTTTGGCGATGCTCGTCCCTGTCTTAAAGAAGAAGGGCGCCATGACGATGCCCATGAAGAGCAGGGTGATGAGCGGCACGCTGCGAATTAGTTCGATGAAAGCGGTGCTGGCTGCGGCCACGATATTGCCATGGAATTGCTTTTGTAAACCGTAAGCGACCAGTACAATCAAAATGGGCCAGAAGGCCGTGATTTGTTCGACGGTGTTCCGGGATGTTTCTAGTAAACCCGGCGTAGTGGCGAATCCCAAGATGGTGGCGCCGATGGCTAAAGGCCAGACGATCCAGTTGGGGATGCCGTACACTTCGCTGCGACGGCCGAAGGCCAGCACAATGCCCAACGGCAGGGAAAGAAGGATGACGGAGCTGGCGATGATGAGGGTGAGGAGCAATCCGCCCCAATCATCTACGTTGATGAGAGGGAAGATACCGCTTTGTCCAATTCCCCACCAAATAGTGTAGAGCAAGGGCCAGGCGACGGCCGTAACCACCACGCTCACTGTGCTGAATTGAATCACCTTTTGCCAGTACAACAACAGGTAAATCGCCAGCAGAACGGCCGCGCCCGCCGCGGCCCCCGACACGTTGTAGGGACCTTCCGGTATCCCGGCCAGGAAGATGTACAAAGCGACTGGAGAAAGCGGCCACAGCCCATTCGTTATCAGCCGCCCAATGCGCAGTCGTTCCTTCAGCGACGGCCGTCCCGTCACATACGTCAACGCCCACAATCCCAGGATAAAGCCCAGTGACAGCCACACCCGCCATGACAGGTCTGGCGGCAACAACCCCGTCAACAACAATTTCCGGGCGCCGACAACCACGCCCCATGTCGCCCCATTTTCCGGTTGGAATTCGGGAGCGGTTTTATCCGGGTTGAAAGTGGCGTTGACGACACCCCACCGCCAAATACCGTTGACGGCCGCTACCAGCACCAGCGCCACCAGGAGGGTTAACAAGGTATTGGAGACGGAGCTAAACAGATTATTTTTGAGCCAACGGCTCAAATTGGTATGGCTGCGCCGCAGTTCGCCAATCACCACCAGCGCCACGCCGACAACCCAGGCTATCAGGAGGATAATGGTAGAGACAGGCAGCTCATTGATCTGACCCGCTGTATAAAATACAGCAAACAACGTTAACAGAGTGACCATGACCATCTGATACCAGGATTTGGTGATATTATCCTGCACAAACAGGCGCCAATTAACGCCTCTGCCAATAGAAGCGCGAAGTTCCGTGAAATTCTTAGCTAATGTAGTCATTGTTATCTCTCCACCAGCTTAATCCGTTCATTGTACCAGTTTAACAGCACCGAAAAGACCAGGCTGATCAGCGCATAAATCAGCATCATCAGAACAAACAATTGCAGCGTCCGTCCCGACTGATTCATCGTCGTAAAGGAAACAGAATACATGTCTGGGAAGCCAATGGCGATGCCTACACTGGTATCCTTCGCCAAACTGAGGAAGACGCCAATACCCGGTGGGATGATCACGCGCAAAGCCTGGGGCAGAATCACCAGTTGCAAACGCTGCCCATCAGACAACCCCAACGCCTGAGCTGCTTCCCATTGTCCCTTCGAAACCGACTGAATACCGGCACGCACGATCTCAGCCAGCGTGCCTCCATAAAAAAGAACCAGCGTTAATAGAAGCGCCGTGAATTCAGGGCGAAAGCTGGCGCCGCCTACTATATTTAATCCTTCACGGATAGGAAGGCTCCACACAATGGGGCTTTCTTTAATGGGAATAATCAGATGACTGGTTGGGTTTTCTAACGTGCTTCGTTCAGCGGCCAAGACGGCCTTGTTGTCGGCAAACACTTCGCATTTGCCTTCCGCATAAGCGGCCGTTGCTTTATCTGGCCGAACAAACCGCTCGATCTCATAAGGAATGCCCATGCGCCGCAGTTGCTTGGTCAGGTTAGTTTCGGATGGCGAACCCTCCAAAACACACACCTTTAGGGCGGCATCTGCCAATTCTTCCTCAGACAGGGTGCCTAAATCACCAAGATAATTCAGCCCGGTGCGTTGCAGCATCAATTTGTCCAGGTCAGCCAGTTCCCGAATGCGGCTGGCCTTTGTCACCAGCAATCCTTGTGTTTCAGAAACCGCGCCGGATATAACCCATCCAATCGTGATGACAACCAAAAAGGAAACGATCCCGGTTTTGACCTTGCTGCTGGGGCGGCCCGTTCGTTCCTCGCGCCGGCTTAAGATGACCCATAGCACCTGGAACTGGATGATACCCAATACCAGAAAAGCCACCCAGATAGCGGCCGACGATGTGAATTGGGGAGAGGGGAAGTTCAAACCGCGCCTGGAAAAAAGAATGGGCAGTCCCAAAGGTTGAGCCGCTTCGCTAAGCGCCGGCGCTGCTAAAATAACGCCAAAATAAATAAAAAACAGTTGGATCAGCAAAGGCGTATTCCGCATCAACTCTACATACCAGAGCGCCAATTTGCTGATCAACCAGTTTTTGGAGAGACGGGCGATACCCATGACGGTGCCGACAATGGATGTCAATATCACGCCCAATATGGCGACTTTGAGGGTGTTGAGAATGCCCAGATAAAAAGCGTACCAGTAAGAATCTGTGTTTGTGAAATCAAAAACTGTGTCAGAGATGTCAAACCCAGCCTCGCTGCTCATAAAATCATACGCGCAACGATAGCTAAACGTGCCATCCCGACAAATAAACTGGGCTTCGCCCAACTTGCTTGCATTTTCGGCAAAGTTGCCGCCGATAGCTCGCGCGCCAAAAACAACGAGCAGAATAAAGCCGATTTGCCCCAAGACGCCGAGAACACGTATATCAAATATGAAACCCAACAGGGTGCGCAGGAAGGGGGGAGATTGGGATTCTTTCGGGGGTGGGGATACGATTTGCGCCATATGCTTCCTCCTAGCCAAACAGCGGTCTGGGAAACCACCGAATTACCAAAGTCGGGTCAAATGACGAGAGTTGGCCCAACTTGACATGCAAGGCAGCCCGGCATTTGCCGGGCTGCCTTTTGTTGAAAGGAGCAGTCAATGAAGCCGGCGTCGCTGGCCTGTGACTGCTCCCGTCAATTTGCGGATTAACGGAACGGCGGTGAATAGAGCAGACCGCCATCGGTCCACAGGGAATTCAGGCCGCGCGGCACATCGTAGGCGGTGTCCGGGCCAAGGGCACGGTTGTAGATTTCTTCGTAGTTACCGACTTGCTTGATAACTTGGTAGCAGAAATCGTTGTTCAAACCGAGGGCTTGAGCCAAGTCGCCTTCAACGCCCAACAGGTTCAGAACCTGCGGATCGTCGCTGCCGAGCATGTCATCTACGTTGCTGGAATCCACACCCAGGTCTTCGGCCAGGATAGTGCAGTTGACGGTCCACTTGACGATGTCGAACCAGTTGTCGTCGCCATGGCGAACCAGCGGGCCAAGCGGCTCTTTAGACAGGGTTGCTTCGAGGATGATATGGTTTTCAGGATCGGTCAGCAGGGCGCTATTGGCGATGAGACCGGATTTGTCAGTTGTCCAGCCATCGCAACGTCCCTCGTCATAGGCGGTGCGCACGTCGGCGGTTTCAGCAAACACGACGGTTTCGTAACTGATGCCCCGGCTGCGGAAAACGTCGGCCAGGTTCTTTTCGGTGGTGGTGCCTGCATTCACGCAAACGGTGCCGCCATCCATATCTTCAAGGGTGGTGATGCCGGAATCTTTGCGAACCAACATGCCTTGCCCATCATAGAAGGTGGTGGGGACAAAGTTGAAGCCGAGCGAAGTGTCGCGGCTGAGCGTCCAGGTAGTGTTACGGATGAGGACATCAATTTCACCACTTTGCAGGATGGGGAAGCGTTCGCTGGCATTACTGCTGCGGAATTCAACCGCTTCGGCATCGCCCAGCGTAGCCGCAGCCACGGCCCGGCAGTAATCGGCATCAAAGCCTTGCATCACGCCATCTTCGTCGGGGAAGCTGAAGGCCAGCAGCGAACCGCTGACGCCGCAGTTCAGGATGCCGCGATCTTGGACAGCGCCCAAGGTGTCGCCACCGCCGGCAAAGGTGATGGCTTCGGCCGGGCCGGCTGCGCCAGCCACTTCAACTTCTACGATACGGGTTACTTCAACTTCAACCGTTTCGGTTACGGTTGTGGTTTCGCCGCCACCGCAGGCAACGAGTACCAGAGCTAATACAACAAATACGGCTAACAATGCAAATCGTTTGTTCATCTGTATTCTCCTCCAATATCAGATTAAATACTTAGTCAACAGTTATTCTCAGCTATCAAGTTTATACGTTATGATAGGTGGGTGCCTCACCTCCTTTTGCAAATTCAAAAGCGATGTCTGGTATGACATGGCTCTCGTGAACTAAATTGTCTTAGCAGTATCTCGCGCGTTTTGGCAACGCACAAGGGGATAAACGATTAAACCTTAATGAAAAAATGTAGTTGGGTGATGGCCTCTGCGCGGGCGAGGAACGGCCGTATGGCAGTCGGCCGATTTCGAGTTCATTCTCAAGAGGTATTCTGAATTTAACAAAGCGAATAATCCTGTTCGTCAATTGTTTTTGTGGCGCAATATAGGAGTAAAAGTGAACCTTTTGGTAGGATAGTATAACCATGCCAGCGAAATGATCAAGTTTTTGTGGGAATTTTATGCGTGAACCGGGGGAAAGATAGCTTGCTCAACGGCCGTAAACCATTATGATCTCCCCGCTAACCAACCCCAAAATGAGGTGATCTATGGAGACGACGGCCATCCTCAATCTGCTTATGCACGGCAATCAACTCAAACGCACCCCCCGCACCGGCTGGGCGCAACGGGGCGTAGCCGACGCCGAAAACGTGGCGGCGCACAGCTTTGGCGTGGTCTACACCGCCCTCGTCTTGGCTCAACTCATTGAGGAACCAGTTGACCTGAGCCGCTTGTTAATCATGGCCGCTTTACACGATTTGCCTGAAGGATTGACCACCGACATCCCCACCCCGGCATGGCGCTTTTTGCCGCCCGGCATCAAAACCGAGGTGGAGCGAGGGGCGATGAATGAAATTGTGACGGACGCCGCCTTTGCCGCTGAATGGATGGAAATTTGGGAAGAACTGCACCGGGGAGAAACGGCCGTCGCCCGCCTCACCCACGACGCCGACAAACTGGACATGTTCCTGCAAGCGTGGGTGTACGAACAGCAGACCGGCAACCGGCACTTGTCCGAATTTTGGGCTAAACCGCGCCAGTTCCACTTTCCCGAAGCACAGGCTATCTACGAAGCGTTACGCCAACGAAGAGAAGGATGAAGGATGAAGGCGGAAGGATGAAGGTATGACGCATTCTGCACTCTGATTTATACTTTGCCTATGACGAAATATCGGAGAATTGTTCACGTAGAAACCGGCCAAACGCTCATCGCCCGCGCTAAATGGTGCGATACGTTTGCCGCCAAACTGCGCGGCTTCACCTTTCGCCGCCGCCTGGGGCGGCAGGAGGGGCTGACGCTGGTGGAAAAGCGCGATAGCCGGGTGACGACGGCCATTCACATGCTGTTTGTCTTTTTTGATCTGGGCGTCATCTGGGCGAACGACGCGGGCGAAGTGGTGGGGAGCGTGCTGGCTAAACCGTGGCGGCTCTCTTACGCGCCGCCCGCCCCCGCCCGCTATGTGATTGAAGGACATCCCCAACTGTTGACGGCCGTCAAGCCAGGCGATCATATCCAGTTTGTAGAAACGCGATGAAAGAAGACAGAAATACCCGGCTCATCGGTTGGCTTTTGAGCTTGCTGTTGTTGTTAGCGCCGGTTGTAGCCTGGGCGCAAGAACCGACGCCCACGCCTGCGCCAGCCGCCGCGCCCGATCCCATCCCCCTCATTCATATGGTGCAGTCGGGAGAAACGCTGACCTTTATCGCCGGGCAGTATGGGGTAACGGTGGCGGAATTGACGGCCCTCAATAACCTCGCCGAAGCCGACATGCTTTATGTGGGGCAGACGCTCGTCATTCCCGGCGGCGAAGGGGATGCGGTGGCCACGGCGTACACCATCCAGGCCGGAGACACCCTGACCAGCATCGCCGCCCGGTTCGCCACCACCGCCGCCGCCGTCGCCCAGAGCAACCGGCTGGTGCAGCGGGAGCCGGATTTGACGATGGGCGAAACCCTGCCGCTGATCAGCCGCACCGGATCGGCGCTGCCCCAATTGGTGACGGGACGGCCGTACCTGGTGCAGCCCGGCGAAACCTTGCTCATGATCGCCGCCGGGCAGGGGTTAGCCCCGGCGGAACTGGCGGCGGCGAATGGGCTGGCATGGCCCACCATCGTCTATCCCGGCCAGCGGCTGCGGCTGCCGGGCGACGATGAATACCGGGATTTACCCGGCGGCTGGGTGGACGTGCAGGTCGGCCCGCTGCCGGTTCGTCAAGGGAACACGCTTGCCATTTACGTAGAACATCTGGAGGCGCGCGGACGGCCGTCTGGCGAACTGGCCGGGCAAACCTTACACTTTGCTCCTTACGACGCCGGCTTTACCGCTTTGGTGGGATTAGACGCCTTCACCGAGCCGGGGCTTTATCCGCTGACCCTGGCCGGTTCTGGCAGCCGTCCCTGGACACTCTTTCGCCAAAATATTTTGGTGGAATCAGGCAACTACGGCCAGCAGTTCATCACCATCCCCGACGAACTTAGCTATTTGTTAGCGCCGGAAATCCGGCAGAATGAAGACGTTTTCCTGGACAGCCTCTACACCCAATTCCGGGAGGAACAGCTATGGGACGGCCTGTTCCAAATGCCGGTCACCAATTCGGTGGTCACGGCCGGGTACGGCGCCGCCCGCTCCTACAACGGCGGCTCATTCGATATTTTCCACACCGGGGTAGATTTTGGCGGCCCGTTGGGAACGCCCATCGTGACGCCGGCCAATGGCGAAATCGTGTACGCCGGCGAATTGACTTTGCGCGGCAAAACGGTGGCGGTAGATCACGGCCTGGGGGTGATGTCCGCCTATTTCCACCTGGAGCGGATTGACGTGGCGATTGGGGACAGGGTGGCGGCAGGCGACAGGATTGGGCTGGGCGGCAGCACCGGTCTTTCCACCGGGCCGCATCTGCATTGGGATTTGCGGGTGAATGGGGTGGCGGTGGACGGCCGTCAATGGCTGGAAACGGTTTTTCCAATGAACAATGAACAATGAACAATGAACAATGAGTAATGAACAAATTGTTTACTCAAGTGACTGGCTACGACGAGTTGGATAAGCGGATTGCGAAAACTAAAGCCAAGAAAGGTAGATTGTTAAAGGTCTTATCCTATCCGAAAATGCCGTTGCACAACAATCCGGCGGAGTTAGCGGCGCGGCGGCGCGCGCGTAAACGAGATATCAGTTTTGGGCCACGCACCCAAGACGGCGTTGCCGCCTGGGATACGTTTATGAACCTGGCGGCCACAGCCAGGCAGTTGGGTGTCAGCTTTTATGCCTACATCCATGACCGGGTAACTGGCGCACATGCTTTGCCCAGTCTGGCTGATCTCATCCAACAACAGGCGCCAGCTTTTCATCCTGTACCTGTTGGGAAGCCTCCATAATCCTACTTCCCCTATTTATTGAGAAGATACGTGGTGCAGAATAAAATGCACTGGGCGGCGCATGGGCACACGGTTGCAGAAATCGTTACGCAGCGCGCTGACGCCAAACAACCCAATATGGGCTTGACTTCGTGGAGCGGCCAGAAAATCCGCAAAGCGGATGTGTCGGTTGCCAAAAATTATCTCGCCCAGGCGGAGTTGGACACGCTCAACCGTATTGTCACCATCTACCTTGAGTTTGCCGAATTGCAAGCGCTAAATCGCAAACCGATGTATATGAGCGACTGGATTGCCAAACTGGACGATTTTCTCAAAATCAGCGACCGCGACATCCTCACTCATGCGGGCATGGTCAGCCATAAAGATGCGTTGGCAAATGCCCATGCCGAATACGAAAAATATCGCCGGCAACGGCTCAATGCGCCATCGCCAGTAGAACAGCATTTTCTGGAAGCGGTCAATGAGACAAAGCAGATTCAGTAGATCCAAAATCTGCCACGAATTGCACAAATTTCACGAATTAAGAACGTGTTTTTCGTGTAATTCGTGGCATTCGTGGCGAAAATCTTGATCTACTGAGATTGAAAAAGCGAAGAAGTAGAAACAGCGTTGATGCTCAGGATAGGCAAGCCATTGAGGAAGGTGGGGAAGCCAGAGACGCGCCACTGTACAAATGCATAATTTGCACCCACGTCAAAACAAGGCCGGTGATGCCGGCGATCAGCGTTAAATGACCATCCAGGCTAAACTGTGTGCCCAACGGCCGTTTCCTCCATCCCCTCACCAAAACCAGACTTCGCTTTCGTCAAGTAACGGCACTGGTTACAATAACCAGTATGACAGGTTGGATTGCCATAGTCGTAAGTGGGTTGCTGCTGGCCGGACTGCTGTACTGGCTGCTGGTGATGACAGAGGGCGTCTTTTTGGGGCGGCGGGTGGTGGTGTGGTTGTATGACATCACCGCCCACCAATATGATGGCATCAAAGAGTTTGATGATGCGGCGGAACGGTTTTTCGTGATACGGCCGTTGCGCCATCACCTGCGCCATCTGCCCAACCCGCTCATCCTGGATGTGGCTACCGGCACGGGGCGGCTGCCCCATTACCTGCTGAACGAACCGGATTTTCATGGCCGGGTGGTGGGGCTGGAGCCATCGCCCAAAATGATGGGATTTGCGGCCGGTAAGTTGGCTTCGTTTGGCTGGCGCAGCATGTTGGTGCGGCAAACGGCCGTGCCCCTCCCCTTCGCCGCCGGCGCTTTCGACGCCGTCTCCTGCCTGGAATCACTCGAATTCTTCCCCTCTGCTGCTGCGGCGCTGGCGGAGATGGCCCGCGTGCTCAAACCGGGCGGCATTCTCATGGTGACGCGGCGGCGGGGTCGGGACGGCCGCGCTTTTCTAAAGCGGTACCGGAATGTGAGCCAATTTGAACAAATGCTGCGTGATTTGGGGTTTTCGGCCGTCAACACCCAGCCCTGGCAAATAGATTACGACCAGGTTTTTGGAAGGAAAGTGACTAAAGTTGAGAAGTAGCTAAAGTTGAAGACGAGATTCATCCTTCCGCCTTCATCCTTCATCCTTCTCTTCACGGTCTGTTGACGATGGGGATTTCATCCAGCAAGCCTTCGATGCTGACCGACTCGCCATAAACCCAACCCGTTTCGCCATCCACACAGCAAATTTGCCACCAACTGTCGTCAAACAAGCGGCCAGTCACGTCGAACCGGTCGCGGCGGACGATGATTTGCAACACTTCGCCTTCCAGGTCGGGCGAGCGGCGGATATTGAGTCGTTCCACTTCAACCACAGCATGGCTGAGCGGGTTTTCGGCGACGGGCACGCTGTCAATGTCGCCGGACAATTCCAGAGCGTCCTGGGCAATCCACACCTTCGCGTCATCAACGCAGCACAACTGCCACCAATTACCTGCTTCATCCCGGCCAATCACTTCAAATTGTGCCCCCGCTTCCCGTAAGTTGGTCACTAAACCATAGGCGGTGTCCGGGCCATAGCGCACGTTGACGAAGGGGACGGACACCTGGGCTACGGGCGGCGGCGGCGGCAAAGGGGCGCTGGTGGGCGGCGGGGTTGGCTTCAGGGTAGCGGTCGGGTTGGGGGTGGTGGTTGGCGGTTCGGTGGCAACAATGGCGACGGCCGTCCGTGTCGGTTTTTGGGTGGGGACGGCCGTTGGCGCAACCACAACCGCCGCCTCAGTTTCGGTAGGATCAGGTAGAATGGCGGCAACCACCTGCGTGGGGACGGCCGGCAAATCATCCTGACTGAAGCTGCCAAAAGTGGTCAATCCAGCCCAGGTGAACAGGATCAGGGTTAAAACGGCAACCGAACCCAACATGATCCGGCGGCGGCGACGGCCGTTAATCGGGGCTGTACTCTGGCGCGGGCGACGCAATCGGTGGGGCAGCGGCGCCGGTTCTTCCTGGAGGAAGGCCGGGCATTGGGCGTGTTGTTGGTTGAGGCAAAAAGCTTGTTGATGTTCCAGTTTGACGGCCGTTGGCGGCGCGGCGTTGTAGCAATAAGCAGCCGGGGAGGGAAAGAGGATCGTGGTGTCAGGATCATCTCCCAAAGCGAAATGGGGGCAGCGCGTCCGAATAGAAGTCACTTCAGAAACAGGTTCTTGCGTTATCTGGCTGACGTCCTTTTTCTTGGCCGCGCCGTTACGGCCGCTTTTGACGTCTACCGAATCAATCGACATGATAAAAAACACCCTTCCAGTGCGTGCCAACGGGCAACAAAAAATCCGGCGGTAAAGCGCCGATTTGACGCCAGATAATGGGGCATAACCCCAAATTTGTCAACTTAAAATTCAGGAGAAAAGCAACGGTATGATACACTGTGGCTGCTGAATGTTTTGTCACAAACGGGAAACGCCCGGTGTTTAGAGGGACGAGTTGAGCAAAACTGACGAACCGAGAGAAAATCGAGTGACTTCATTGACCGACCATTTGCTTTTGGAACGCATTAGACAAGGCGACCAGGCTTCTTTTGATGCTGTGTTTCACCAGCATTATGACCGGGTGTACGGTCTGCTGTTCCGTCTGGTGGGTAACCGAACCGAAGCGGAGGACTTGACGCAGGAAGTGTTCCTGAAATTGTATGACCACTCCTTTAAGCAGCGGCTTTTCCGGGCCGGGCGCGAGCACAACATCGGCGCCTGGTTGTACCGGGTGGCGACGAATATGGGCTACAATGCCATCCGTGGCCGGCAGCGCCGATGGCAGCGGAACACACTGCTGGTTCCCGATCCGCAAGGGTCGCCGGGGGCGGAACAGGAAGTGGAGAAACGAGAGCGGGAAACGGCCGTGCGCCTGGCTCTGACCCAACTCAAACCGCGACAAGCCCAACTGCTGTTGATGCGGCAAATGGGCTTTAGCTATGCCGAATGCGCCGAGGCGACAGGCGTGGCCCCTGGTTCGGTGGGAACGCTGTTATCCCGCGCGGCCAAAGCGTTTGCCGAAGTATACGCGGCGGAACGAGGAGAAGGGTGATGACGGAAAAGGATACGATAAACCAATTGGCGGCGTTGGCGCCAACGGCCGCGGACGCCCCCCGTCCAGCAGCGCAAGCATTGGCCCAGGTAAAACAAGAAATTGAGCGGCAGGAAGCCAACCGTCTGGGCCGACGGTTTGGCCGTTTTTGGCTGGCCCCCCAGCGGCGGATGGCGGTGACGGCCGTTTTCGCCCTATTCATTTTTGCCTTTGTTTTTAGCTTCCCCGCCGTGCGCGCCGCCGCCAGCGATTTCCTGGGGCTGTTCCGCGTCCAGAAATTCGCCGCCATCTCCATCTCGCCGGAACAGATCGCCATTTTGCAGCAGGTGGCCGAACAAGGGCTGATGCCGGGCGAAGTGGAAATCATCAACCAGCCGGGTGCTTTGCAGCCGGTGGACTCGCTCAGCGAGGCGGCGGCCATCACTGGGCTGGATAGTATCAAAACGCTGCCGTCGTTGGGCGACCCGTCTGAAATTTATGTGGCGGATGGGGGGGACGGCCGTTTCCATGTCAATCTGGAAGGGGCGCGGGCCATCGTGCAAGCCACCGGCGCCGACCCGCTGCTGCTGCCTGACAGCCTGGATGGCGCGCAAATCAATGTGGTTGTTTTTGCCGGCGTGCAGCAATTGTGGGTGGATGGCGTCATGCTCATGGAGACCCCCAGCCCTGTGGTAGAATACCCGGATGATGTAGACCCGGCCGTGTTGGGCGAAGCGCTGCTGCAAGTGTTGGGGATGAATGAGGCCGAAGCGGCGCGTCTGGCGCAAAACATTGATTGGACGAGTACCCTGCTGCTGCCCATCCCCCAGGATTTTGCCTCTTTCAACGAGATCATGGTGAACGGCGTCAGCGGCTTGGCGTTGAATGCGGTGGATGGACAGGGCAGCGCCTTGTTCTGGCAAAAAGAGGGCGTCGTCTATTTGCTGGTCGGGCCGGACATGGCGGCGGATGCGCTGGTGGGATTGGCGAACACGATTAGATGATTGGTAGATCGAAATCTGATCTGACACAGATTTCATGAATACCGCGAATTAAAAAGGCTTTTGGTACGATTTATGTCATTCGTGTCGAGCAATTCAACCGACAATTGGCAAGCCACCAATCCATTCTCCTCACATTTGGGTTTGCTAATTGAATTTGGCATGTTTTCCTTTATACTGTAATTATCAAAGCAATTTTAGAAGGATTTCCTGATGAGTGTCGTCATAGTTGTCAAAGTGAGTGAAGGTTTAGTATTAGCTGCGGATAGCGCCGCCACACTTACCGGTCGGGTAGTAGATTCAAATGGTGTCCATGAGGAAGCTGTTTTTCAGACGTTTTATAACGCCAAGAAATTACTTCAAATTGGCAATGATTTGCCGATAGGTGTTCTAACTTGGGGGCAAGCATACATTGGACTACGTACAATAGAAAGTTTAGTACGTGAGTGGGAATATAATTCAGGATGGCAATCTTTAGAATCGTTTAAAAAAAAATACCTCGACAAACCATTCAGTGTTGAAACTTGCGCGAGAGGGTTGTTGGAACATTTAAGGAAGGCTCATCAAGAGGAGTTTGGAAGTCTGCCCAAAGAACAACAGCCAGGTTTAGGTATAGTTGTTGCCGGCTATTCCGAACAAGGCTTTTTTCCAGAAATTTGGCGATTTGTGGTTCCGATTGATAAAGACATTGCTAATCAACGACCTGACATAAATGGCAAACCGAATTTTGGAGCAAGCTGGTTTGGCATAACGGAACCAATAATACGGTTGCATTTTGGTCGAGACGATAATGCCGTGCAGATCATTTCTGAGAAGTACAATATACCGGTAGAAGAATTACATGAGGTCTTGCGACCATTGGAATACCAAATACCGTTTCCACAGATGCCCTTACAAGATGCAATCGAATATGCAAACTACATGCTCAATGTAGTTATTGGCCGGTTTCGATTTGTCATTGGGCCTGAGCTTTGCGGTGGACAAGTAGATATTGCGGCGATTACTCAAAGAGAGTTCCATTGGCTTTCTAAAAAGACGTGGAAATTAGCATAGGGGATAATAATCATGTTAATGGAATTATACGAAGTAATACCTGGGTATTCCTCACAAACAACAAGCTCTATCGAAGAAATTGTTTTGCCAGACAGTTTAAATCTGAGTTTTTTTGATATCAATGCACCAATCATCAAAGCTTCCCCAAAAAGCATATGGGATGAAACAGCCAAACAGGTACTTCAGGAACACACTGAGCTATGGGAGACACTGGCCGAGTTATAATCTTCCCAACCCGTGAGGACATAGTTAGACTTAATCGTTATCATATCGAAAGCACAGGTGGAACACACGATGGTGGCGATAATCTACGAAGTCCAGAAAGCCTTGAGTGGGTGCTTGATGCAATTCAGCACCCACTTTTTGGTGTTGACCAGTATCCTACCATTGCGGAAAAGGCAGCGAGATTGTCTTGGATTATCAGTGCAGGGCACATATTTCACGATGGAAACAAACGCACTGGAACATCAGCGCTTATGATTTTTCTTCAAACTAATGGTTACCGTCTAAAGGCCACATATGAAGAAATCATTAACACGATCGTTCGAATATCTTCTCCAGATAAGACAAAATATCCATACGAAAATTACGTTGAGTGGATCAGAAGTGAAATTGTGCTGGTAAATAAATGATTGGAGTCTCTCGCAGGACTTGCTAACCATGCTTCAACTATGACCGCGAGAGCAAGGCTGCTTGTCACTTAAGGCTGTAGTTAGCAAAGGTTACGCGCCCGCCAAGCGCCTTGTTTTTTCTCGCGGTAGGTTAAGTAGGCGACAATCCGCAGGTGGCGGGGGAGAGTAAGTTGATGAATCCAACAACCAATCCTGAAACAGAGACGGCCGTTTTCCCAGGGCGAGCCAGATTTGCCGAGCGGGCGTTGGCGCGGCTGATTGATGTCATTTTCCTGGTGATGACGGTGATGGTTTTTTCGCCCGCGCTGGCTGGTTCCAGCAGCCGGATGGTGGGCCGGGAACTGCCGCTGGTGGAAAAGTTTATCCCCTCGTTGGCCGACATGGGCTTTTTGTTTCTGATGTTTTTTGCCGCCGGCGTCGCCTTTCACACACTGATGACCTGGCTGCATGGAGCCACCCCGGCCAAGATACTGGTGGGGGTGGTGGTGCGGCGCAGCGACGGCCGTTCCCCTGGCTTTATGCCGTCGTTTATTCGGTCGGCGGCGATGCTGGTGGATGGCTTTTTGTTTGGCGCGGTGGGGCATTTTGTGATGAGCCGGTCGCCGCTGAACCAACGGCTGGGCGACCGGTGGGCGGATACGGTGGCGCTCAAAGGGCGGGATTGGCGGCCGTTGGTTTTGCTCCGGTTGGGGGTGGTGTTTCTGCTGTCGCTGGTGACGGCCGTTCTGGCAGCGGCGGCGATTTCGCTGCTCCAGACGCTTTACGATTATTACGTGGTCGGTTTGTACGGTTGAGTTGAATTCTGGATGATAACGAGTGATTTGGCGATTGACGCCCAGGGATTGCGGAAGCAGTTTGGCCCGAAAACGGCCGTCGCCGACCTGACCTTGCAAGTGCAGCGAGGGGAAATCTTTGGCTTTTTGGGGCCAAATGGCGCCGGCAAAACCACATCGGTGAAGATGCTGTTAGGGTTGATTGCGCCCACGGCCGGAACTGCTGCTTTGTTGGGACGGCCATTGGGCGATCTGCCGGTGCGGGCTAAAATTGGGTTTCTGCCGGAGCATTTTCGCTTTCACGAATGGTTGACGGCGGCGGAGTTTCTGGATTTGCACGGCCGTCTCTTTGGCATGAGCAAGGGGGCGCGGGCGGCCGTCATCCCTGATTTGTTGGCGCTGGTGGGGCTGGCTGACCGGGCTGACACCAGGCTCAAAGCGTTCTCTAAGGGGATGCTGCAACGGATTGGGCTGGCGCAGGCGTTGATCAACGATCCTGAGCTGGTGTTTCTGGACGAGCCGACTTCCGGCCTGGACCCGTTGGGACGGCGGCTGGTGCGCGACATCATCAACGGGCTGCGCCGGGAAGGGACGGCCGTCTTCCTCAACTCCCATCTGCTCAGCGAAGTGGAGCAAACCTGTGACCGGGTGGCGTTTATCCGCGACGGTGTGATTTTGCAGACGACGGCGTTGGATGACGCGGCTCAGGAACGGGTGGAAATCACGCTGCGAGTGGGGCAGCCCACATCACAACTTTTGGCTGATTTGCAGCAGTTTGGGGATGGGGCGGCGTTGGATGGGGGGAACGGCCGTGTCCATCTCAGCCTGCCCCACCAAAGCAAAATCCCGGAGCTGGCCCAATGGCTCGTCGCCAACAACTACACCCTGTACGAACTCACCCCCCATCACCTCACTTTGGAGGAACGGTTTTTGCAGGTTGTTGGCCAGGGTGACGAGGCA